>CAUJEE010000081.1 GCA_963169215.1 Actinomycetota bacterium | reverse complement strand
GACCGACCTGGTGCGCGAACTGCCGGTTGGCGCCGACCCCTCGCTGCTCGTCGGCCTGGCACCCTTCGACGACGCAGCCATCTACCAGCTGGGCCCCGACCTGGCGCTGGTGAGCACCACCGACTTCTTTCCGCCGCTGGTCGACGACCCTGCCGATTTCGGCGCGATCGCTGCTGCCAACGCGTGCAGCGACGTGTTCGCGATGGGTGGCCGGGTGGTGACCGCGCTCAACGTCGCCGCCTTCCCGGAGACGCTGCCGCGCGCCGCGATCGCAGCCATCTTCGACGCGGCAGCGGCGGTGGTGGCCGAGGCCGGTGGGGCCATCGTCGGCGGGCACACGATCCGCAACCCGGAGCCTGTGTTCGGCCTCGCGGTGCAGGGACTGGTGCACCCCGATCGCATCTTCAAGAAGAGCGGCTCGCGCCCGGGCGACGTGCTGTTGCTCTCCAAGCCGCTCGGCACCGGGCTTGTGCTCGCCGGTGGGTCGGCCGACGAGATCGGCGCGGCGATCGCCGGTATGCGTCGGCTGAACCGCACCGCTGCCGAGCAGCTGCAACAGCTCGGGCCAGCGGTGCACGCGGTAACCGATGTCACCGGCTATGGACTTGCTGGCCATGGTTGGGAGATGGCCGAGCGAGGGGGAGTACGGGTGGTTTTGCACGGTGCATCGCTGCCTGCGTACGCCGGTGCCCGCGAGGTGGCGCTGCGCGGTGTGCGCACAGGCGGCGATGCCCGCAACCGCGACTACGTGCGCGGCGCGGTGGTGGGCTCGTCGAGCGATGTCGACGAAGCGTTGTGCTACGACCCGCAGACCTCCGGCGGCCTGCTCGCTGCCGTCGACCCATCGGTCGCGTCCGCCCTTGAGGCCATCCCCGACTCGTGGTGGCGGGTCGGGGAGGTGGCCGCCGGTGAGCCGGCGGTCGTACTCGCCTGATGGCCGGCCGGGCGCCCACCCGCGTGGTGGAAAGGGAGTTGTGGGCCGAGGGTTTCGAGGTGGTGGTCGGCATCGACGAGGTGGGCCGCGGCGCGTGGGCCGGCCCGCTGATGGTTGGTGCAGCGATCCTTCCCCGAGACAAGCGGGTGAACGGTGTGCGCGACTCGAAGCTGCTGACCGAGCAGAACCGCGAGCGCTTGTTCGACCGGGTCGCGGCGTGGTGCGAGGCGTGGGCGGTGGGTGCCGCGTCACAGGTCGAGTGCGATGCGCTGGGGATGGCGGCTGCGCAAAGGCTGGCGGCCGAGCGGGCGGTGCTGGCGCTGGGGGTACGTCCCGACGCGGCAGTCGTGGACGGCAAGTGGGACTTCGTCTCACCTCATGTGCGTCATGTGGAGATGCGCGTCAAAGCTGATCGGGTGTGCCTGTCGGTGGCGGCCGCAAGCATCCTCGCCAAGGTGACCCGCGACCGGGTGATGCGCGCCGAGGCTACGCACTATCCGCAGTGGTGTTTCGACAGCAACAAGGGCTACCCATGCGCGCTGCACAAGGCCGCGCTGCAGGCCTACGGACCGAGCGCGATCCATCGCCGTACGTGGGTGTTCATGGAGCATTACGTTCCTTGGCCCGGCGTGCACGTCAGCCGCGGTCCACATCAGACCTCCCTCTTCTGAAGGCACAGCCTTCTGGTTGTGCCGCGTCCGCCGGGCGCGGCCATGATGAGGTCATGGTCGACGTGATCGTGATCGGGGCCGGCCTGGCCGGTCTGCGGGCCGCGACCGATCTGGCCGCCGACGGGGCCGATGTGGTGGTGTTGGAGGCACGCGACCGAGTGGGCGGGCGGGTTTGGAGCCACCACTTCAGCGACGGCCAGGTGGCCGAACGCGGCGCAGAGTTCATCGACAGTGGTCACAGCGAAGTGCTGGCACTCGCCGCCGAGCTGGGACTGGCCCTCACCACTCGCGATCACGCCTTCGACACGCGCGGGGTACTCGTCGACGCCGGCGGGCGGGTGGTGCCGTGGAGCCTGCACGCCAGCCTGGACGACGACCTGGCGCGATGGGGTGCGGCGCTGGCCGCGATGCGGCCGACAGACGACTACGAGCACCTCACCCTGCAGGACACGATCGACATGCTCGACGCGTCACCTGTGGCGCGGTTGGTGATCGGCCGCGAGGTGCGCACCGAGTTCATGCTGCCCCCCGACGAGGTGAGTCAGCGGTACGCCGCGCAGGTGATGTCACAGCGCCAGAGCGACCAGCGCGAGCTCCATCGGGTGGTCGGCGGCAACGACCAGCTGGCACGCGGTCTGGCGGCGCGATTGGGCGCGCGCGTGCGGCTGGGCGTTCCGGTGCGCAGCGTCTCAACTGACGGCGTGGTGACGACCGTCGCGGGTGAGGTGATGCCCGCCCGAGCGATAGTCGCGGCGGTGCCGCTGCCGGTGCTCGGTCGGCTGTGGCCGGCGATGCCCGCCGAACTGGCCACCGTGCCCTACGGCGTCGGCGGCAAGATCAGCATCCAGTTCCACCGGCGAGTGTGGCGCGACCAGGGGCGCAACGGCACGGTGTTCTCCGATCGGCAGTGGGGGCTGCTGTGGGAGACCACCGACGACCAGCCCGGCGACGCCGGGATTCTCACCGGCCTGCACGCGTCGCACGACGGAGCGTCGTTCGTGGCCCTGCCCGAATCGATCGAGCAGCTACTGCGCGAGATCGAGCGTGTCTTCCCCGGTGCCGGCGGCCTCGCCGGCGATCGAGTACGCACCGATTGGACCGCCGACCCTTACAGCTTGGGCTGCTACACCTGCTTCGGGCGTGGGCAGTGGGCCGACTCGCGAGCAGCGTTGAGCGAGCCACACGGCGCGCTGTGGCTGGCGGGTGAGCATGCCGACGACCACGCCGGCTTCATGGAGGGCGCGTTGCGCAGTGGGGCGAGGGTGGCGGCGGCTGTCAGCCGGTCGCGCTGACGGCGATCACTCGAGGACGGTGATCGCGAACCGGCCCTCGGAGTTCACCTGGCAGACCCCTTCGATCACTCCCGGGTTGGTGAAGCGCATCGCCAGCGTCTGGCCGGCCATCACGAAGAACGGGCCGATCATGTAGTCGCGCAGGTCGTCGTTGATGATCCGGATCGATTCACCGACCTTCACCGTCAGCTCGGCGGGCATGATCTCCACGACCTCGCCGCCATCCATCCGCTCGCCAGTTCCGAATGGCACGCGGTACTCATAGGTGACGGTCGCGTCGGCGGCGACGTTCTCCGTGCGCCCGATGCCGTCGCTCTCGCGGTCGCCTCCACAGCCGGCCAGGACCATCGTGAGCGTGGCCGCGGCGACGATTGCCAATGATGGGCGGAGCTTCATGCGACACCTCGGTCGAAGAGGATGGTGAGATCGTCGGCGATCTGCTGGGCGGGGATACCGAACGGCCACACCAGCACGATGTCGCCGTTGGCGTCGACGACGTAGAGATTGGCGCTGTGCCCGACCTCCACCGTGCCGTCGTCGGCCACCTCCACGCTGTAGCTCGCGCCGAAGGCGGCGGCGACATCGGCGAGCAGGTCGTCGTCGGTGGTCTGCAGACCGTGGGCGTCGTCGATGAAGCTCTGCACGTACTGCAGCACTTCCTCGGGTTCGTCACGGCCGGGATCGACGGTGGCCATCGCCAACGTCAGCCGGTCGACGAGTTCGGTGGGCAGAAGGCGGAAGGCCTTGCGCACGTCGGCCAGCGTCGTCGGGCACACATCGGGGCAGTTGAGGTATCCGAAGTAGATCAGCTTGAGCTGCCCGCTGTCGGCCTGCATCGCGAACTCGTCGCCGCTGGCCGCGTCGGGCAGGCTGAGGCCGGCCACACGCGGCGGTGGCGTGAGCTCGTAGCCGCTCAGCGCGGTGGCGGTGGTGCCGCCGTCGTCGCTCGCGCTCTCGCCGTCGCCGTTGTCGCCGCAAGATGCGAAGACGAGTGACATGGTGAGCGCGGCGAAGACCGACAAGGCCACAGCCAATCTCGCGGGGACGGGCGGACGGCGGGTGTTCACGGGGCGGATCCTTGGATGGTGTCGGGGTAGAGCCGCCGCAGAGAGGAACGCAACTCCTGTTCGGTGAGCTCACCCTGGTGGAGCTCCAACAGCGTGCCATCATCGTCGAAGAATGCGGTGGCAGGGTATCCGGTCACCGCCAAAGCGGTCGATAGTTCACCGTTGGGGTCGGTGAACTGTGAGTACTGCACGCCGAGGGCGGTGGCGAAGCTGCGGGCTTCGTCGGGTTCGTCGAAGATGTTCACGCCGATGATCGTCACCCCGGAGGTGGTGGCGGCGACCGCGTCGAACGCCGGCATCTCGCGCACACACGGCTGGCACCAAGTGGCCCACATGTTCACCACCACCGGGCCGTCGATGTCGGCAATGGTGGTGCGCCGCCCGTCCGCGCCGGTGAACGCGACCTGCGCCGCGGCGGTCGGGGAGGACGACCCACCGCCGCATGCGCCGAGCCCGACGAGAACCAGCCCGGCGAAGAGCAGACCCAAGATCGGCGGGGTCGGATCCGGTCGGCCGTGGACTGGCCGACCAGGGGTCGCGGTGTTCGGCGCGGACGGACGGCGCACGATCAGGGTGCCTCCTCCAGCACTGGGAACTCGATCGTGATCTCGCCGGCAACCTCGAAGACGAGGGTGATCTGCACCGTGCCGCCCAGTTCGAGCGGGGCGACGAGGTCGATGAGCATGATGTGGTAGCCACCGGGCTTGAGTTCCACGGCCTGGCCGGTGGGCAATTCGATGCGATCGACCTCCTGCATCACCATCTCGCCACCCATCGGCATCGTGGTGCTGCCGCCCATGCTTCCCATGTGCATCGTGGTGTCGGTGCCCATGCTTCCCATCGAGTCGTGATCCATCACCATCTCGTGGATCTCGGCGGTGGCGGCGATCGACGCGTCGACCTTGGCGCCGTCGAGGGCGTCGTCGATCGGGCTGGTGATGGTGAGATAGGCAGCCCCCATCGTCGCTGCCGCCGGGCTGTTGCGGGCCCACTCACCGCTGAAGCTGATCTCGTCACCGGCAGTTGCCGCAACGGTGGTGTCGACGGTGGTTTCGGTGGTCTGCGATCCGCTGTCGGATTCGTCGTCATCGCCGCACGCGGTGAGCGCCAGCGCGCCGACGGCGAGCACCGAGGCGGCGATGCGGGGGAGTGAGCGGGGGAGGGTTCGGGGGGTGATCGTCGTTGTCATACCCTTCATGTCGTCCAGTCTCGGCGTTCGGTTCCCCTGCCGACGCGGGCCTTCACCCCAGACCCCGGGTCGTATGTCACACCGCTGTCCGCGGTCGGGGCAACCCTGTTGCACCCCGTCGCTACGGTGTCGAACGTGAGTGGCCCCGATGTCCGTTGGCAGGTCGAGCAGGTGTTCGCGCTCGCGCCGCGGCCTTCAGATGCGGTCGTCGCCCAGTCGCTGGCGGTTGCGGCGCGCTGGGGCTCCACCGGTTGCGATCGGCAAGGGGTGTGGGGCCGCTGCCGCGGGACAGGCAGCGAGCCGTACGACTGCGTGGTCGATCACCTCGCGGTCACCTTCTCCTGTTCGTGCCCCAGCAGGCGGCGTCCGTGCAAGCACGTGCTGGCCCTGCTTCTGTTGTGGGTGCACGGCGCGGTGCCCTGGGCCGAGGGGACGCGCCCCGGTCACGCCGCCGCGTGGCTCACCCGTTCCGCTGCCGCCGATACCACCGCCGATGCCGCTGCGACCACAGCCACGACGGCCCGCACCACTTCTGCGCCGCCCGCGTCGGCCCGAGCCTCAACCGAGGCTTCGTCAACCGACTCCCAGCCCGACTCGAAGCCCGACGCCAAGCCCGCGACCAGCACCCGCGACGAGCGGCTGGCGCGCATGCGCGCCGGGTTGGCCGACCTCGACCGGTGGCTGGAAGACCGGGTGCGCACCGGCCTGGCCGATCCAGCCCTCGCCTCCTACCGCACCTGGGATCATCTCGCGGCGCGACTCACCGATGCCCAGGTCAGCGGGCTGGCCAACCGCGTGCGCCGCACGGCGGGCGCGGTGGGCGCGCATCCGCGCTGGCACGAGCAGGTGCTCGCCGAGCTCGGCCTGCTGCACCTGTTGGCCAGCGCCGGGAGCAACTTCGCTGCGCTGTCGCCGGCACGGGCCGAGTCGGTGGCCGCGGCCGTCGGCATGCTCGTGCGCCAGGCCGACGTGCTGGCCGGTGTGCCGATCACCGATCACTGGTTCGTCGCCGGGCGCAGCGACGTGCGCGAAGACCGCATCGAGGTGCGCCGTACCTATCTGTACGGTCGGGCCACCGGCGAGTGGGCGATGGTGCTGTCGTTCGCCGCTTACGGGCAGAGTCTCGACACGTCACTGCCGGTTGGCTCCGTCGTGCACGCCGACCTGTTCCGCTACCCGGGCGCGCTCGGCCTACGTGCGCTCGTCGGCCGCCGTCACGGCGACGAGCTACACGGCGACGAGCAACGCGTCGACGAGCCTGTCGACTCGCCAGCGGCCCTACTGTCGGCGGGCACCGTTGCCCAGGCCTGTGCCGAGGTGGGCGCGGCGGTCGCCGCCGAGCCATGGATCGAGCGCTATCCGGTGGCGCTACGCGCCGCGCCGACGCGGGCCAAGGACGGCTGGGTGCTCACCGACTCCGCTGGGTCGCTGCCCCTCGTCGCCGACGTCACGGGTGGCCTGGCTGCGCTGTTGGCCTGCAGCGGCGGGGCCGCGGTGGCGGTGACGGCCGAGTGGACGCCCGCCGGGCTGGTGCCCCTCGCCGTGCACCTTGCCGACCGCACCGTCGACATCGGCCCTACTGCCGACCCGTCGTTCGTCGCCGGCCGCGCCGAGGCGAGGGCCTGATGCCGGCGACCGAGTCGTTGAGCGACTACTGGGAGCAGATGGTCACTGTCGCGCTGTTGGGCACCGATCGCTGCGACCCACCGGCACCTCCCGTCGGTGGGCTGGCCGATCTGGCCGCCGACGATCCACAAGCCGTGCCCGCGCAACGTCTGTTGCAGCAGGTCGCGGCTTGCACCGTCGTGCGTCGCAGCGGGCTGTTGCCTGCCGCGCCGGTGCCGCTCGTCGCCCCTCCGGCGGCGGATCTGCGCCCGTTCACGCCGCCTGCGGCCACGGGCACCTGGCGGCTGGTGGTGGATCAGTGGGCGTTGCTCGAGGACGAGTGGATGTTGGCGGTGATCGAAGGTGGCCGCCGTCTGGCCCCCGATCTTGTCGCGCCCGTGCTCGCCCGCCACCGCACCGATGCGGTTCGCCATACGCGCGCGCTGCTGGCCGCGGGACCGCTCGGTGACTGGCTGCTGCAGTGGGTGCCGCGTCTCGCGTGCGCGGCGAAGCGTCCGCCCGGCGCCGAGCAAGCGGTGGGCAGGTTGGCCGAGCTGCCGATGGTGCCCGCGCTACAGGCCCTGCTCGGCGGCAAGCCGACCGAGATCGCACGCGCGCTGGGCGCCGGGTTCGACGAGGGGCGCTTCGCGCGCTCCGATCGCGCTGTGCTGGTCAACTTCGTCGCCCGCGTGCCGCGTGGCGCGCTGCCCAGTGTGCAAGCCGCGCTCACGCGCGTCGTACCCGCCGCGCCTGGCGCCGCGCTCGCCTTCGCGCTGGCCGACCTGGCCGCGCTCCGCCACCACATGCTCACCGAACTGGAGTCGTGATGAAACCCAACGCCCCTGCCCCGACGCAGGCAACCGTGCTGCGGCCCCACGCCGAGCACGAGTACGCCGCCGAACTGGCCGCGCTCGCCGCGGTCGACACCCATGAGCGCCCGCCCAGCTGGCGCCTGTCGCCGTGGGCCGTGGTCGACTATGTGCTCGGCACCACGCTCGCCGACGGCACGGTGATCACGCCCAAGTACGTCGGTCGTCGTCGTCTGGTCGAGGTCGCGGTGGCGACGCTGGCCACCGACCGCGCCCTGTTGCTGTTGGGGGTGCCGGGCACGGCCAAGACGTGGCTCAGCGAGCACCTCGCGGCGGCGATCAGCGGCGACAGCACCTTGCTGGTGCAGGGCACGGCGGGCACCGCCGAGGAGCAACTGCGCTACGGCTGGAACTACGCGCGTCTGCTCGCCGAAGGCCCCTC
>CAUJEE010000080.1 GCA_963169215.1 Actinomycetota bacterium | reverse complement strand
CTGTCGGAGACCGGCGGCGACTACGACGGCCGCTTCTGCTACATCAACGACCGGGCCAACGGCCGCATTGGCATGATCGACCTGCGCGACCTCAAGACCAAGCAGATCATCGACCTGCCCAACCTGGGCAGCTCGCACGGTGGCTGCTTCGTCACCCCCAACAGCGAGTACGTGCACATCTCGTCGATGACCCCCGCGCCGTACCTGGCCGAGGACGGCTACGCGCCGCTGTCGGACTACAAGAAGTACTTCCGCGGTGCCTCGTGCTGGCTGAAGATCGACCAGGAGACCGGTCGCATCCTGATGGACGAGAGCTTCCAGATCGAACTGCCGCCCTACACGCAGGATCTGGCCGATGCCGGCAAGCTCACCAGTGAGGGCCTCGGGTTCATCAACTCGTACAACACCGAGATGGCCACCGGTGGCAACCTCGGTGACCCGAAGGAGTCGCTCGAGTCGACGTCGATCACCAACGACTTCGACTACTTGCACGTCATCGACTGGAAGAAGGCCGAGGCTGCGGTCGCTGCCGGCAAGGCGGAGATGATGAACGGCATGCGTATGCTGCGCCTCGACACGGCAGTCGCCGAGGGCTGTCTGTACTTCGTGCCCGAGCCGCGCAACCCGCACGGCGTCGACGTGAGCCCGACGGGCGACTACATCGTCGTCTCCGGCAAGCTCGACCCGCACGCCAACGTCTACTCGACCGAGAAGATCAGGGCTGCGATCGAGGCCGAGGACTTCGAAGGCACCGACGAGTTCGGCGTCCCGATCCTCACCATGGCTTCGTGCCTGGAGGCACAGGTCGAGTTGGGCAACGGACCGCTGCACAGCCAGTTCGACAACAAGGGCAACGCCTACACCTCATTGTTCATCGATAGTGCCGTCGCCAAGTGGACCCTCGGGACCAAGGCCGGCGTCGCCGCCGACAAGGCGTTCCAGAAGGTCGGCCACCTGCCGGTGAACTACAACATCGGGCACCTGTGCTCGGCCGAGGGCGACACGGTGAACCCCGACGGCAAGTACCTGGTGGCGCTGAACAAGTGGTCGATCGACCGCTTCCCGCCGCTCGGCACGCTGCACCCGCAGAACTTCCAACTGATCGACCTCGAGACCGATGAGATGAAGGTGCTGTGCGACATGCCGATCGGTTTCGGCGAGCCGCACTACACACAGATGATCAAGGCCGACAAGCTGGTGCACACCCTGCGCGTGTACGAGCCGGGCACCGACCCGCTGACGATGGAGCGCTCGGAGTTCGCCACCGACCCGGGCCAGGAGCGCATCGACGTCGACGGCGACGAGGTCGACGTGTACACGACGATGATGCGCAGCCACTTCACCCCGGACGTGGTCGAGGTCAAGCTCGGTGACAAGGTGCGCATGCACCTGACCAACATCGAGACCACCCCCGACGCCACCCACGGCTTCGCCATCCCCGGCTACAACATCGAGTGCAGCATCGACCCCGGCGAGGTTGTGAACATCGAGTTCACGGCCGATCGTGTGGGTGCGTTCGGCATGTACTGCTCGGAGTTCTGCTCCGCGCTGCACCTGGAGATGCAGGGCTGGTTCATGGTCAAGCCCTGACGACCATGCCGACTCGCACAACACAACCCAACCAAGGAGAGAAATGAAGAAGCGAAGCATCATTCCCGCTGCCCTCTTGGCGCTCACCATCGGCCTCAGCGCCTGCGGTGAGGAGCGCACGTCGGACGACGGCGGCGGAGGCTCGGACAGCACGGAGGCTCCCGCTCCCTCCGGCGACGCCATCCAGGTCGTCGCCAAGGAGTTTGCCTTCGACCCAACGGAGATCCAGGTGGCGGCTGGTGAGTTCACGATCGATCTCGTCAATCAGGGCGCGATCGAGCACAACTTCACCGTCGAGGGTGTTGACACCGTCATCGCCACCACCGCCGGGCAGACGGCCTCGGCCACCTACGACCTGGAGCCGGGCACCTACCGTGTCATCTGCACCATTGCCGGGCACGAGGCAGCGGGCATGGTTGCCTCGCTGGTCGTCGGGTGACCACCGAGGCCATCGCCGAGTCGCCCACGAGCGGCCGCCCGGAGCCTGTCAAGGTTCCGGTCGGCCGCCGGCGGGCCGTGCGCTGGTCGATCGCTGCCGTCGCCGCGGTGCTGTGCCTGGTGGCCATTCCGCAACCGCTGTGGAAGGCCACCCTCGAGGCACCCCAGTACCACGGCGACGGCGCCCTGCACATCACCGCCTACGGTGATCGGCTGAAGGGCGACATCTGCGAGCTAAACGACCTCAACCACTACATCGGCATGCAGCGGCTCGGCGAGCCGCACATCCCGTGTGGGTCGGTCGCCCTCGGTCGGGGTGAGAACACCGTCGGGCGCATCGCTCCCGAGATGGTGCTGTGGTTGCCGAGCGCCATCGTCGCCAGCATCGCATGCGTCGCGGCGATGGTCACCCGGCGCCGGTGGCTACGAAGGGTGTCGCTGTTGTTCATGTGGGGTCTGCCGGTTGGTGTGCTGGCGATGACCCAGTACCACCTCTACGAGTACGGCCACGACCTCGACCGCACTGCCGCCTTCCGCCCCGACGAGTTCACCCCGCGGGTGTTGTTCCACAGCCGGATCTACCAGTTCGACGTCAACGCCAGCACCGGTCTCGGGCTCAACCTGGTGATCCTCGCCGCCTTGCTGGTGACATTCGGTTCGTGGGCGGTCACCAAGACCGTCACCTGGGTGCTGCCCAAGGTGGCGCCGGTGTGGTCGGCCAAGCTCAACCGCCGCCTGGCCCGCAGCGCAGCCGCAGCCGTGGCGCTGGTCGTGGCGCTGGTCGCCGCGACGGGGTTCGTCACCGCGACCCCCGCTGCGGCCCGCTCCGGCGTAGCCACCTCGACCGCCGCCGACGATGCAGGCGCCGAACTGGCCGCCCGGCTGGCCGCAGCCCGACCGGGCGATGTGGTGGTGATCGAGCCCGGCGTGTATCGCGGGCACTTTCTGATCGACACGCCGATCGAGGTCACCGGGGTCGGGCGCCCGGTGCTCGACGGCGGCGGCGGCGGCACGGTGCTCACCGTCGACGAGAACGCCGTCGGCGCCAGCATCAGCGGACTGCGCATCGTCAGCAGCGGCCCCGGGCCGAGTGACACTCCGGCCGGATTGCGTGTACTCGCCGACGACGTGCTGGTCGCAGACGTCGAAGTGGCCGACTCGTACACCGGTATCCAGGTGGGCGGTGCCAACGGCGTGACCATACGAGACTGCGTGGTCGAAGGCGTGAAGGACGCTGTGCTCGGCGGCGAGCTGCACGCCACCGGCGATGCCGCCGACATCACCGGCATCGACCCGCACCACGAACACCTGCCGTCGATGCGCATGCGCGGCGACGCGATCAGCGTGCTCAGCACCAGCAACACGCTGATCGAGGGCAACGTGGTCACCGATGCCCGCGACGGCATCTACCTGTCGTTCGCCACCGAGGCCACAGTGCGCGACAACGAGGTGAACGACAGCCGCTATGCGATTCACGGAATGTACGCCGACCACCTGGTGGTGATCGACAACCACTTCGAGGGCAACCTCGCGGGCGCGATCTTGATGTACGGCGGGCCGTTCGACGTGCAGCGCAACACGATCATGCACAGCAAGTCGCCGTCGACCGGCATCGGGCTGGTGATCAAGGACGGCACCGGTGCGGTGCTGCGCGACAACGTGATCGTCGCCAACCGCGTCGGCCTGAAGGTCGACAACGGGGGCGCGGCGCGCACGGGTGGCAGCCGGGCGGTGATCGAGGGCAACACCTTCGGGATGAACCAGATCGGCGTCGAGCTGATGACCGCCTCATCGGCCGTGTTCACCGGCAACGGCTTCGTCGAGAACGCGATTCAGATTGTTATCGACGGGAAGATGGACGACATCCTGTGGAGCCACGACGACACGGGCAACTACTGGAGCAATTACAAGGGCTACGACTCCGACGGCGACGGCATCGGCGATGTCGACTTTGTGCAGGGCGGCACAGTCGCCCACACCCTCACCCGCTCACCGGTGGTACTGGCGCTCGCTTCCGGGCCGGCTTTCCGCCTGCTGCAGGCGGTGGAAGACCGCTGGGCACCGGAGAACCCGATCGCCCGCGACCCGGCGCCGCTGATGGACCTGCGGTCGCCGCAGGTCGACGATTCGATGCTGCCCGCGCGCGCCTCGGCCTGGTTCGGGATCAGTGGCGCGATGGCCGCCGTGTTGTGCGCCGCGTTGTTGTTCAACGGTCGCCGCGTGCGGAGGCTGGCTGTATGACCACGCTGGCAGTGGTCGCCCGCGACGTGTACAAACGCTACGGCCGCCGGGCACCGGTGCTCGCCGGCGTCGATCTCGAGGTGGAGGCCGGCTCGATCGTGGCCCTCGCCGGATCGAACGGCAGCGGCAAGTCGACCATGCTGCGCTGCATCGCCGGTATCGCCCGCTTCGAGGGGAACATCGAGGTGTGCGGCCGGCCGACCACCGCCGGGCGCGAGTTGCGCCGCAACATCGGCTACCTGCCCCAGTCGGTGATGCTGCCGCCGCACGCCACCGTGTTCGAGTCGTTGGCCTTCTTCGCCCGCCTGCGCGGCGTAGCGCCCTCCTCCACGGCCGTCCCGCCGGGCTTCCTGCCCGACCGCAATGCGCGCATCGGCACGCTCTCGGGTGGCCAGCGCCAGCGGTTGACCCTGGCCATCGCCTTGCTCGGGCGGCCACCGGTGGTGCTGCTCGACGAGCCGGTGTCGAATCTCGACGCCGCCGGGCGCGAGGCGGTGTGGGCCACGCTGCGCGAGGTGCGCGACGACGGAGCGACGGTGTTGATCGCCAGCCCCTCGCCGGCCGACCTCGCGGGTGTGGGCGACCGCACCGTGCTGTTGCACGAAGGTCGCATCGTCGACGACAGCCCTGCCGTGAAAGGTGCCGACCCCAATGGCTGACAGCACACGCACGATCGCCGCCTGGGAGTTCCAGGCCGCGGCCCGCAGTCGCTGGGTGATCGCCACTGCCCTGGTGTTCGCCGTGTTGTGCTTGGCGGTGACGATGCTCGGCATGCGTTCGCTGCGCGAAATCGGGCTGTCGGGGGTGGGCCCCGCTTCGGCGGCGCTGATCAACCTCGGCATTCTGTTGCCGGGGGCGATGGGGCTGCTGCTCGGGGGCAACACGCTCGTAGCCGCCCGCGAGCAGGGGGTGCTGCCGATGCTCGCCGTGCAGCCGGTGCCACGTACCTCGCTCGTCGTCGGCCCGTTCGCCGGTATCGCCGGGGCGCTGGTGGTGTCGATCCTGTTCGGGTACGGCGTTGCCGCGGTCGTGCTGTCGGGCATCGCCCGCAGTAGCGACATCGGACCGCTGTTGGCCCTCGTCGGTGCCACCATTGCCGTTGCCGTCGCCTGCGTGGCCATCGGCGTGTGCATCTCCAGCCTGTCGCGCTCGCGGTTGCAGGCCACGTCGAGTGCGATCAGCCTGTGGTTCCTGCTCGCGCTCGGCATGGATCTGGCCCTGGTGGCCGTCGCGCCGGCGATGCGGATGGGGCCGGTCGGCCTGCTCGTTGCCGTGCTGTGCAACCCGCTGGAGGCCGGGCGGGTGCTCGCGCTGCTCGCCGCGTCGCCCGACGGCACGGTGCTCGGCCCGTTCGGTGCCTACCTCGTCGACACCTTCGGCACCAAGGGCAGCGCCGCGCTGCTGATCTCATCGATCCTCGCCTGGGTGATCGTGCCGCTGGCCGTGGCCCGGTGGGTGCTCGCGCGCAGCGATCTGTAGGCTCGCCGACCTGATGAGGCTGTCGCGTGAGAGCAGGTACGCCTTGATCGGGCTCTACGTGCTCGGTCGCAGGCTGGAAGGCTCAGTCGTCGGCGCCGCCGAACTGGCCGCCGAGGCCGACCTGCCGGCGCCGTTCATGGCCAAGATCTTCCAGCGCCTCACCCGCGGTGGGCTGCTGCTGTCGCACCGCGGTAGCCAGCGCGGCTACTCGCTGGCCCGCCCGATCGAGAAGATCACCGTCGCCGACGTGCTCGAGGCGATCGAAGGGCCCGACCTGTTCGCGCGCTGCATGTTCGTCAGCCGCACGTGCGATGCGGGTAACCCGTGCCCGCTGCACTTCGTGTGGGAGCCGATCCAGGAGGGCACCGCCAACCGGCTGCGTCGGCTGGCGGTGTGCGACATCGACCCGACGACGATCCATGCCTGATCTGGGCCTGATCTGGGCCTGATCTGGGCCTGACAGCCAGGCCCGACTCTCAGCAACCTCCCAGGAACCTCCCAACCGGTCCCCAGTCGCATCGCCGACGATGCGGGCATGACCATCACCGAAGTTCGCCCGCAACTGGCCGACACGTTCACCGACACACAACTCGACACGCCCGCCGACAATCCCGCCGATACGCCCACGCCCGATGCACCGCTGGTCGACATCGTCGTCCCGGTCTACAACGAGGCCGCGGTGTTGGCCGGCAGCATCCACACCTTGCGCAACTACCTGCGCGACCACTTCCCGTTCAGCTGGCGGATCACCATCGCCGACAACGCCTCCACCGACACCACTTGGCAGGTCGCCGCCGCGCTGGCCCTCACCCTCGACGGGGTGCGGGTGATCCACCTCGACCAGAAGGGCCGCGGCAGGGCCCTGCGGCGAGCATGGACCGACAACGATGCGACCATCGTCGCCTACATGGACGTCGACCTGTCGACCGGCCTCGACGCGCTGTTGCCGCTGATCGCCCCGCTGGTGAGCGGGCACAGCGACGTGGCCATCGGCTCGCGGCTCGCACCGGGGTCGGCGGTGGCGCGCGGACCACGCCGCGAGTTCCTCTCGCGCACCTACAACTCGATCCTGCACACCGTGTTCGGCAACGGCTTTCGCGACGCGCAGTGCGGCTTCAAGGCGGTGCGACGCGAGGTGGCCGACCGTTTGCTGCCGATGGTGCGCGACAACGAATGGTTCTTCGACACCGAACTGTTGCTGCTCGCCGAGCGCAATGGGCTGCGGGTGCACGAGGTGCCGGTCACCTGGGTGGACGATCCCGACAGCCGGGTGAACGTCGCCAAGACGGCCCGCGACGACCTGAAGGGCGTCGCCCGCATGGCCCGCGAATTCCTCCGCGGACGTGGCACCACCGACCTCGGCCCCGTCGCCCGCACCCCGCTCGACGACGACTTCGGGCGCCAGATCGTGGTGTTCGCCAAGATCGGCATCATCAGCACACTTGTGTCGCTGGCGCTGTTCCTGTGGCTGCGCGACGACACCGGCGCAGTGGCGGCCAACCTGATCGCGGTCAGTGCGACGGCAGTGGGCAACACCTGGGCCAACCGCCGTTACACCTTCGGCTACCGCGGCACCCGTGGGCGCGGCCGCCACTACTCGGGTGGTGTGGCGATCTCGCTCGCGGGGCTCGCCCTGTCGAGCCTCGCGCTGGCCAACGTCGGCGGCAGTCTGGCGCAGGTGCTGGTGCTGCTGCTCACCTGGGGCGCGGCCACCGTCGCCCGCTTCGCCCTGTTGCGCAACTGGGTGTTCCGCTCGCCGGCCGCGGCGAGTGATCGCGCCTGAGCCACAATGGGGGCCGTGACGTCAACCACACCGCGGCCGCGAGTGCTCGTCGTCGACGACGAGGAGAACATCTCCTACCTCGTCGAGTCGGCGTTGCAGCTCGACGGGATCGACACCGCCAAGGCTGCCGACGGACACCAGGCGCTGACGCTGGTCGAGTCGTTCCGGCCGCTGGCGATCGTGCTCGACGTGATGATGCCCGGCCTCGACGGCTTCGAGGTGGTGCGCCGGTTGCGCAGTGACGGCGTCAAGACCCCGGTGCTGTTCCTGACCGCCCGCGATGGGGTGGACGACCGCGTGCACGGCCTCACCCACGGCGGCGACGACTACATCGTCAAACCGTTCGCGGTGGCCGAACTGGTGGCACGGGTGCGCCTCGCGCTGCGCCACGCCGGGCTCGGCAGCGAGGACGACGTGCTCGGCGTCGCCGACCTGGAGATCGATCAACGCGCCCACCGAGTCACCCGCGCCGGGCAGGTGGTCACCCTGTCGCCCACCGAATACAAGCTGCTGCGTTACCTGATGCTGAATGTCGGGCAGGTGCTTTCCCGCGCGCAGATCCTCGATCATGTGTGGAACTACGACTTCGGTGGCGACGCGTCGGTGGTGGAGACCTACATCAGCTATCTGCGGCGCAAGGTCGACACGGTGGAGCCCAAGCTGCTGCACACGGTGCGTGGCGTGGGCTACACGTTGCGGGTCGAGAGGTAGCGGTGCGCCTCGGGTCGCGGTTGCTGCTCGGTCTCGCCGCCATTGCGGTGGCCTTCGGAGTGACCGGCTATCTGGTGGCCACCACCCAGCACCGCTATCTCACCCAGCAGCTCGACC
>CAUJEE010000079.1 GCA_963169215.1 Actinomycetota bacterium | reverse complement strand
TCGACGAGCGAGGCCACCCGCTCGGCGCGCTTGGCGCGCAGCGCCGCGCCGCGGGAGTACTCGAGTGCGTCGAACGGCTGCGGGTCGGGCGGGATCCGGTCGGGGGAGACCAACTGCGTGCCCAGGAACACCTCGGCGATCAGCGGCCGCCCGAGGATTTCGCCGGCGCACATCACCCCGCCGAACGTCGCGCCGGCGATGCCATGGCCGCTGACGGTGTTCGCGCCGACGAGGAACAGGCCCTCGATCTCGGTGCGGTGGGCGGGGCGGTGCTCACCGAGCTGTTCGGGGGAGTGCATGTAGCCATAGCTGGTGCCACCACTCGATTGTGTGTAGCGCTCATGCGAAAGGGTGGTGGCCGTCTCGACGTGCACGATGTGGTCGCGCAGTGGCCCGAACACCTGCTCGGCGGCGTCGAGCAGGCGCTCCTGCAGCGCCTCCTTGCGAGCGCGGTACACCTCGTTGCGGCGGTACTGCTCGCCGTCGGCCGGGCCCTGCTCGACACCCCAGAACTCGTAGCCACGCGGGGCCAACGTCATCACTTGGAAGTTGGTGTGGCCCGGCGGGCACAGCTCGTGGTTGCCGGGGTCCTTGCGCGAAGCGATGGCGATGTAGGCGAAGGCCGCGGCCGGCAGTTGGCCGCCGTCGAGTTCGTCGTAGAGGCCGTCGGTGCGGTAGTCGGGAAAGACGAAGTAGTTGGTGTTCGGTCCCTCCAACACCTTGTCGACCACCACGTAGGTGCACACCAGCCCGAGGGTCATCTGCGCCTGGTCGGTGAAGCCGACTGTGCCCGGATCGAACTGGTCGCTGCCGACGAGGTATTGCACGGTGCGCCGATGGTCGGCGTTCGACACCACCAGCGGGGCGCGCAGCTCGTTGCCGTCGGCGAGGCGCACGCCGACGGCGCGGCGGACGCCATTGACGTCGGCCTCGACCAGGATCTGCTCGACGGGGCTCAACGTGCGCACCTCGCCGCCGAGCGCCTCGATCACCTGCACCAGCCGGGCGGCGAGCATCTGCCCGCCACCTTCGGGGTAGAACGCGCCGTTCATGTAGTGGTGGATGATCCCGGCGTGCATCGCGATCGCGGTCTGCCGCGGGCCGCCGGCATAGAGACCCGACCAGTGGTCGATCAGTGCCCGGGCGCGGTCGGACAACTCGCTCTCGTCGAACAACTCGGCCAGCGGACGCATGGCCCACTGGTCGTAGGTGGGACGCGCACCGCCGAACATCCCGCTGCGGCTCTCCTCGGCGACGGCGCGCAGGGTGCGGATGCACCGCTCGATGCCAGCCCGCTCCTCGGGGATCGCCTCGGTGAGCCGCCGCTCGTACTCGTCCCAGCCGGCGGGCACACGGAACGTGAAGTCGGGGAACAGCAATGTGTCGAATCCGTCGGCGTCGAGCGGGCGGAAGCGCAGCCGGTCGCCGACGCCGAGCGCGCCGAAGATGGTGGGGAACAGCCCGCCGGGCTGGCACTCGCCGATGTAGTGCACGCCAACGTCGAACTCGTACCAGTCCTCGCCGCCGGCCGCGTTCTTGTGGTGGCGGCGGAACACCTGGGTGTTGCCACCGGCCACGTCGTGGCGTTCGAGCACCAGCACCCTCTTGCCCGCACTCGCCAGGCAGGCGGCGGCGGTGAGGCCCCCCGGGCCCGACCCGACGACGATCGCGTCCCACTGTTCCATCCCCCCAGCCTCCCACACCCACACAAGTTGGCGTTGAGTCGGGCGTGGGCCCAGCCCCACCGCCGACTTGGCAATCGCGCTGGTCAAGTTGGCGTTGAGTCGGGCGTGGGCCCAGCCCGCCGCCGACTTGGGTCGTGGCGCGGGCTAGGAGGCGCGGTGGGTGGCGGTCAGGCGGGCGACGTCGGCCATGATCTTGGCCAGCTCGAAGTCCTTGGGCGTGTACACCGCGGCGACGCCGGCGGCGAGCAGCGTCGCCCGATCGGCCTCGGGGATGATGCCGCCGACGACGACCGGCGCGGTGACGCCTGCGGCGCGCAGGCCGTCGACGATCGCCGGTACCAGCGACAGGTGCGAGCCGCTGAGGATCGACAGACCAACCACGTCAGGGTCTTCGTCGCGGGCGCTGGCGACAATCTGTTCGGCGGTGAGGCGGATGCCGCTGTACACCACCTCCATGCCCGCGTCGCGAGCGGCGACGGCGATCTGTTCGGCGCCGTTGCTGTGCCCGTCGAGGCCGGGCTTGGCGACGAGCAAGCGCGGCGGCCCACCGGCCATTGCCTTCACCTGCTCGGCCACCGCCGCCAGTTCGCCCACACGACGACCGATGGCGGCGTTGACGCCGGTGGGGGCGCGGTACTCGCCGAACACCTCGCGCAGCACGGCGGCCCACTCACCACCGGTGCCCCCGGCTGCGGCCAGCGCGATCGAGGCGTCGACGATGTTGCTCGCGCCGCTGCTGTCGGCGGCCGCGACGCGCAATGCTTCTAGCGCGGCATGTACGGCGGTCTGGTCGCGCTGCGTGCGCCACTGGCGCACGTCGGCCACCAGTTCGGCCTCCACGCCGGGGTCGACGGTGAGGATGTTTCCCGGGCTGTCGAGCGGTGACGGCTCGGTCTCGATGAACATGTTGACCCCCACCACCGGCTGCTCGCCGCTCTCGATGCGGCGGGTGCGCTCGGCCATCGAGCGCACCAGGCGACCCTTCAGCTCGTCGACGGCAGTGAACGCGCCACCGAGCGCGAGCACCTCCTGCAGCTCGGCCCACGCGGCCTCGCCCAACGCGGCGGTGCGCGTCTCGACCACCCGCGAGCCGTCGAACAGGTCGTCGTACTCCAGCAGGTCGGTCTCGTAGGCGAGCACTTGTTGCATGCGCAACGCCCACTGCTGGTCCCACGGCCGCGGCAGTCCGAGCGCTTCGTTCCACGCCGGCAGTTGCACGCTGCGAGCGCGAGCTTGCTTCGACATGGTGACGGCCAGCATCTCGAGCACGATTCGCTGCACGTTGTTCTCCGGCTGTGCCTCGGTGAGGCCGAGTGAGTTCACTTGTACGCCGTAGCGAAAGCGGCGGGCCCTTTCGTCGGTGACGCCATAGCGCTCGCGGCCGATGCGGTCCCACAGGTCGGTGAACGCGCGCAGCTTGCAGATCTCCTCGACGAAGCGGATGCCGGCGTTGACGAAGAAGCTGATGCTGGCGAAGACCTGGGCGAACTGCTCCGCGGGCACGGCACCGCTGTCGCGCACCGCGTCGAGCACATCGATGGCAGTGGCCAGGGAGTAGGCGATCTCCTGCACGGGGGTGGCTCCCGCCTCCTGCAGGTGATAGCTGCACACGTTCATCGGGTTCCACTTCGGGGCGTGGCGCGCACACCACACCACCATGTCGACCGTCATCCGCTTCGACGGCCCCGGGGGAAAGATGTACGTGCCCCGCGACAGGTACTCCTTCACCACGTCGTTCTGTGTGGTGCCGCGCAGTTGCGTGGAGGGCACGCCTTGCTCGGCCGCGTTGGCGACGTAGAGCGCGAACAGCCACGCGGCCGGCGCGTTGATGGTCATCGAGGTGTTCATCTCGCCCGGGGGGATTCCGGCGAGCAGGGTGCGCATGTGCCCGAGGTGCACCACCGGCACGCCCACTTTGCCCACCTCGCCGTGGGCCAGCGGATGGTCGGGGTCGTAGCCGGTCTGCGTGGGCAGGTCGAAGGCGATCGACAGGCCTGTCTGTCCCTTGGCCAAGTTGGTGCGATACAGCTCGTTCGACGCCTGCGCCGAGGAGTGACCGCTGTAGGTGCGCATCATCCACGGTGCGTCGGCCTTGGCGCGGTCTGGCGTCATGCCCCCATCGTTGCCCACCGCCACCTCACAGCGCCACCCGTGCCGCTACCCGTGCCGCGCCACCGTGCCGTCCCCGTGCCGCCCCGCCCTACGTCAAGCCCCACCTTTGCCTCTGTGTCATGTCCTGTCCTCGGCGGCTCGTGGTAGCTGCATGACACAGACGGCTCCGGTCAGGCGGGTGCAGGCGGGGTGCAGGCGGGGTGCAGGCGGGATTCGGGTGGGATCAGGTGGCAGCCGCGAGGGCGGCGCGCAGGCGGCGGCGGTATTCGCCCCGCGGCACTTCCACCACGCCGAGGGTGGCCAGGTGGGGGGTCTTCCACTGCACGTCGAATAGCGTCGCCCCGGTGGACCGCAGCCAGTCGACGGTGGCGACCACGGCCACCTTGGACGCGTCGGTGCCGAGCGGAGGATCGGCGTGGAACATCGACTCGCCGGCGAACAGACCACCGATGCGCACGCCGTACAGTCCTCCGGCCAACTGGTCGGCGCGCCACACCTCGATCGAGTGCGCCCAGCCCAGCTCGTGCAGCCGGGTGTAGGCCGCCACGAAGTCGTCGTCGATCCAGCCGTGCTTTCGCCGCGGGTCGCCACAGCGGCGCATCACCTCGGTGAAACAGCTGTCGCGAGTGATCGAGAAGCGGTGCAGCGAACGGCGCAGCGATCGCGACACGTGCAAGCCGTCGAGAGGCAGGACGCCGCGCGGGTCGGGATTGAACCAACCGATGCGTCCGCGCCCGACGGGCATCGGGAACAACCCAGTTCGATAGGCGGCGAGCAGCGTGCCCGGTTCGAGGTCGGCACCGTGGGCGACGAAACCGTGGGCATCGGCGGGCGGATCGTCGGGAAACCGCCAGCGGCTGGGCGGCGGTTCGACCGGTTCGTTCGCTGCCGGCCGCGGTTCGATCACGCGCGCACCCTATTCACCCGGCGGTGACACCTAACCTGCACGTTGTCATGGGTTTGCAGTCGTTCGAACACGGATTGGAGCGTATGGTCGAAGGCGTGTTTTCCCGCGGTTCACGATCCAGCATTCGTCCCATCGAGCTCGGCAGGCGACTGCTGCGCGAAATGGACGACCATCGCAGTGTCGACGTGAAGGGCCGGCGCATCGTGCCCAACGAGTTCATGTTCCTGCTCAACGAGCGCGACCATGCCTCCTTCGCCGACATCGACGAGGCGTTGAATGCCGAATTGTGCGAAACCGCCCGCGAGTACGCCCGCGCCGAGGGCTATCACTTCCTCGGCGCGGTGCGAGTGGTCATGGACGTCGACGACACCCTCCGCCCGGGGCGTTTCGCGATCAGCAGTCGGATGAAGGAGGCCGGCGGTGGTGCCCGCGCCGGCGCGCTGGTGCTGCCCAGCGGCGACCGCATCGCGCTCGGTCAGCAGGTGGTGTCGATCGGTCGTCTGCCCGAGTGCACCATCCCGGTGCCCGACGCCAACGTCAGCCGTCGCCACTGCGAGATACGCCCGCAGGGTTCGGCGTTCGTCGTCGCCGACCTCGGCAGCACGAACGGCACGAAGGTGAACGGGGTACGGATCCAGGGTGAGCACGCCCTCGCCGACGGCGATGTCGTCAGCGTGGGCAGTCTCAGCCTGCGGTTCGAGGCATCGTGAGCGACGCGCAACTCAACGTCCTCAACTACGCCCTCCTGGCCCTCATCTATCTGTTCTTCGCTCGCGTTCTGTGGGCGGTATGGAGCGAGGTGCGCGGCCCGCGCCCTGGTGTGCACGTGCCACCGGCAGCGATGCGCGCCGCCGGCGCACCGGCGCCGATAACAATCACTCCACCGCGCCGCCCGGCCAAGCGCGGCGCGCCCGCGCGGCTGGTGGTGCTGCAACCCAAGGTGCGCAAGGGCTCCGCCTACCCGATCGGCGGAGAGCTCACGCTCGGTCGGTCGGCGAGCAATGCCATTGGCCTGCCCGACGACACGTTCGCCTCGGGGTTGCACGCACGCGTGTTCCGCCGCGACGGGGGAGTTTGGGTGGAAGATCTCGGCAGCACCAACGGCACACATCTCAACGGCGTACGGATCGGTGGGATTGAGCCGGTGGTGCAGGGCGATCGGCTACAGGTCGGCAGCACCATCTTCGAGGCGGAGTGAGGCGGCGGTGAACGAAAGGTCGCTGCCCACGTTGGCGTGGGGTGCCGCAACACACGCGGGACGCGTGCGCGAGGGCAACGAGGATGCGTTCGTCGCCGAGCCGCTGGTGTTCGGCGTGGCCGACGGGATGGGTGGTCACCAGGCCGGCGAGGTCGCGAGTGCGATCGCGGCCGACACGCTGCACGAACGGTTGGCCAACGGTGCCGCATCGGTCGACGTCGCCGTCGCCGCGGTAGTGGAGGCCAACGCGGCCATCTTCCAGGGGGCGCACACCAACCTCGAGCAGCGCGGCATGGGCACCACCCTCACCGCGCTGGTGGTACTGCCCGACACCGTTGCCGGAGCGCGGTTGGCGGTGCTCAACGTCGGCGACAGCCGCACCTATGTGCTACGCAACGGTCGCCTGCGACGCGTCACTGTCGACCACAGCTATGTGCAGGAGCTGGTGAGCACCGGGCACATCAGCGAGGTGGAGGCACGCAACCACCCGCGACGCAATATCGTCACCCGCGCCCTGGGCATCGAGCCCAGCGTGCGCGTCGACACCTGGGTGCTGCCGTTCGTGCGCGGCGACCGCTACGTGCTGTGCAGCGACGGCCTGGTCGACGAGGTCTCCGACACCGAGATCGGCGAGGTGCTGGCAGTGCACGCGTCGCCGCAGGCCGCGGCCGAGGCGCTGGTCGACCTGGCCCTCGAGCATGGTGGTCGCGACAACGTGACGGTGGTGGTGGTCGACTCATTGGAGGGTGACGATCCACCCCGCGACGACTCCGACCTGAGCATCGACCTGCAGTGGGAGGAGGAGGTGGTCAACGAGCGCCTCGCCGAGCGGATGGTCGATGCCGACAGCGATGTCTTCGACGGCGACCACGACGGCGGCCACGACGGCGGCCACGACTTCGCGGGTGCGGTCCGCTCGACCGCGGCCGCCGGGCAACCTGCCGGCGCGGTGCAGAGCACGCTGACGGCGCGACCGCGGTTCACCAAAGGAGTGCTGCTGTTCGGCCTGGCCTTGGTGGCCATCCTCGTCGCCACGCTCACGTTGGTGCTGACCATGGGCGGTGATGACGACCAACCCGCACCGTCGTCCAGCACAACCGTGCGCCCGACCACAACCGTGCGCCAGTCCACCACCACGACGGCGCGCACCACTACGACCCGCGCAACCACGACCACCGAAGGGTGAGCGGATGGTCGCGTCGTCGCCCCTCGCGCTAGCCCGCCGCCGTAGCGAGTTCGGCCTGGTGCTGATGGCCGCGACGATCACCGGCGCGGCCTATGTCCTGGCCGCGCTGGGCAAGAACGCGCAGATGCCGGCAACGATCATCCCTTTTCTCGTTGCCCTGCTCGCCCTGCTCGTGTTCGCGCACATCGCCACCCGCTGGTTGGCCAGCGGTGCCGACAGCACATTGCTGCCGCTGGCCGCGTTGCTGCACGGCATCGGTTACGTGATGATCGCTCGCCTCAGCGAGCGCCGTGCAGCACTGCAGACAACGTGGTCGCTCATCGCCGTCGTCGCCTTCGTCGCCACCTTGTTGGTGGTGCAGCGCCCATCCGACCTGGCCCGCTACAAGTGGACCTTCCTGTTCTTCGGCGCCGGGTCGTTGCTGCTGCCGCTGGTTCCGGGGATCGGATCGAGCGTCGGTGGGGCGAAGATCTGGGTGTCGATCGGGCCGGTGAACATCCAGCCCGGCGAGTTCGCCAAGATCGCGCTGGCCCTGTTCTTTGCCGGCTATCTGGCCGAGAACCGCGAGTTGATCGCCGCCGGCACCGCTCGCCTCGGGCCACTGCGCATTCCTGAACTGCGCTACATCCTGCCGATCACGCTCGCGTGGGGTTTCGCCGTGGCGGTGATGGTGGCGGAGAAGGATCTCGGCTCGGCGCTGCTGTTCTTCACCTTGTTCACGGTGATGATGTGGGTGGCCACCGAGCGCGCCGTGTTCCTCCTGATCGGGTTGCTGCTGTTCTCCGCTGCGGCCTATGTGGCTTGGAGGATGTTCGACGTGGTGCAGACTCGGGTCGACATCTGGCTCGACCCGTGGAGCCGCTACGAGGGCAAGGGTTACCAGCCGGCACAGGCGATGTTCGCCTTCGCCAACGGCGGCGTCGGCGGCACCGGCCTCGGCCTCGGTAGCCCGAACAAGATCCCGGCCGCGAGCACCGACTACGTCTACGCCGCGATCGGCGAGGAGTTGGGCCTCGTCGGTGCCACCGCGGTGATGATCGCCTTCTTGTTGTTGTTCGGTGCCGGGTTCCGCATCGCGGTGCGCGCCGAGCGTCCATTCGAGAAGCTGCTGGCCACCGGCCTCACCACCATCGTCGCGATGCAAGCGTTCATCATCATCGGTGGGGTGCTGCGGCTGGTGCCGCTCACCGGCATCACCCTGCCTTTCGTCAGCTACGGCGGCAGCAGCCTGTTGGCCAACTACATCCTGCTCGCGTTGCTGCTGCGGGTGAGCCACTCGGCGGCGCGCCAGCGTGGCGAGGTGCCCGACGAACTCACCTTCGGCGAACGGCGCGAAGCCCGCCAGTTGCGCAAGCAAGCGCGCAAGCAGCGTCCGGACGACACGATCGGGATGTCGCCGGCGTGAACCGCCAGATACGCAAGCTGGTCGCCGGTCTGCTGGCGCTGTACGTGGCTCTGTTCGCCGCGCTCAACGTCACCCAAGTGGCGCGCCAGGAGCAGCTCGCCGACAACCCGCTCAACAACCGTCAGACGATCCGCGACTTCAACCGTCCGCGCGGCCAGATCGTCACCGCCGACGGCGTGGTGGTGGCCGAGAGCGTGCCTGTGCCCGGTAGTGACCAGTTCAGCTACCAGCGCAGCTACCCCACCGGCGATCTGTTCAGCAATGTCACCGGCTACTACACCTTCGGCTTCGGCAGCACCCAGCTCGAGCGCACGCAGCACGACGTGTTGATGGGCGACACCGCGGCGCAGAAGGTGAACAGCTTGCTGGGCGGTGCCGACAACTCGGGCAGCGTGCGGCTGACGATGCGAGCCGACGTGCAGCAGTTGGCCGCGCAGGCGCTGGGCAACCGCGAGGGTTCGGTGGTGGTGATGGATCCCAACACCGGGGCGATCCTCGCGATGGTGAGCTACCCGCGCTACGACCCCAACCTGGTGGCGGTGCCCGACACCAAGGCCGCCGAGGACGTGCTCAATGCCCTCGATGCCGCGCCCGGCAAGCCGCTCCTGGCCAACGCCTACCAGGAGAACTACATGCCCGGCTCGTCGTTCAAGGTGATCACCACCGCGGTCGCGTTGGAGAACGGCGTCACCAGCCTCGACCGGTCGTGGCCGGCGATGACCGAGTGGGTGCCGCCGCAGACCGTCGACCCGATCACCAACTACGGCGGGTCGTCGTGCGGGGGCACGATGGTGCAGGTGTTCTATCGCAGCTGCAACATCCCCTTCGCCCAACTGGCCAGCGAGTTGGGCCCCGACCGGATGACCGCCGGGGTGGCCGCGTGGGGCGTGGGCGAGAAGCTGCCCATCGATCTGCCGGGTGCTGCCGCGAGCAGCTTCTGTGGCAACGTCAGCCCGTGCGACGGTTCGTTCTTCAAGGATCAGCTGCCGTTGCTGGCGATCGGCGGGTTCGGTCAAGGCAACGACCTGATGGTGCCGTTGCACATGTGCATGGTGGCTTCGACGGTGGCCAACAAGGGGCGGATGATGAAGCCCTACGTGGTCGACGCGACGCTCGCCCACGACGGTGACGTGCTCGACCGCACCGACCCGCAGGTATGGAAGACGCCGATGAACGTGCAGACCGCGGCCACGCTGAACACACTGATGATCGGCGTTGTCAACAACGGCACGGGGCGCACGATGCAACTCGCCGGGGGGATCCAGGCGGCGGGCAAGACCGGTACCGCGCAGCTCAACGCTGCCGGTCAGCCGGAGAGCTCACACGCCTGGATCATCGGCTTCGCGCCGGCGGAGGCACCCCGTTATGCAGTGGCGGTGGTGCTGAAGGGCACCTCGGCCGAGATCAGTGCCGGCACTGGTGGACGTCTCGCCGGCCCGATCGCCAAGCAGATCCTCGACTACCTGTTCGCCAGCGAATGACCGACGTAGAAGTGTCAGATCGACCTACCCCGATGCTCACTGTGCGCGAGCCGACAAGCGCAGGTGTGGTCGGTATCGTGGTGGGTCGATTCGGCCCGGGGTCGTATCGCAGGGTCGGTTCCGACGGATCGACCGAGGAGAGGTAGCAGTGACCGGAAGCCAAGAGCGGGCCGTGCTCAACGACCGCTACGAGATCCAGCAGCGCATCGGCCGTGGCGGCATGGCCGACGTGTACGTCGCCCGCGACGTGCTGCTCGACCGTCCGGTGGCGATCAAGGTGCTGTTTCCCGAGTTCGCGGTCGACCCCAACTTCGTCGAGCGTTTCCGCCGCGAGGCGCAGGCCGCGGCCAACCTCAACCACCCCAACATTGTCGGCGTGTACGACTGGGGGCAGTACGGCAACACCTACTACATGGCGATGGAGTACGTGCAGGGTCGCACGCTGGCCGACATCCTGCGTCTCAACCAGCGCATCACCACCCAGCAGTCCGCCGAGATCGCCAGCGAGGTGGCCGCCGCACTCGGCTTCGCCCACCGCAACGGGGTGGTGCACCGCGACATCAAGCCGGCGAACATCCTCATCGGCAACAACGGCCAGGTGAAGGTGGCCGACTTCGGCATCGCCCGGGCGATGAACGCACCCACCGAGAGCAACCTCACCCAGGCAGGCTCGGTGATGGGCACAGCAACCTACTTCTCGCCCGAGCAGGCCCAGGGTGCCCAGCCCGACCCGCGTAGCGACCTGTACTCGCTGGGCGTGGTGATGTACGAGTGTGTGTGCGGGCGCCCGCCTTTCACCGGCGAGAACCCGGTGAGCATCGCCTACAAGCAGGTGCACGAGATGCCTCAGCCGCTGAATCGGCTGGTGCCCGACATCGCCAAGCCGTTCGAGGCGATCGTCGCCAAGCTGCTCGCCAAGCGGCCGGAGGTGCGCTATCCGACGGCTGAGGCCTTGCGCGACGACCTGCGTCGTTACCGCGCCGGTGAGCCGGTGATGGCCCTTGCCTCGGCGATCGGAGCGGCGGCCGGTGCTGGTGCCGCGGCTGGCGCAGGCACAGCCGGCGCCGCTGCCTCGGCGGCCACCACCGCTGTGCCTCGCAGCACCGGTGCCAACCCACGCCTGACGCCCGGTGGTGGGGTGCCCGCCTACCAGCGCCCGGCACCGGCAGCGACGGGCACGGTGGCTCTGCCGCGCACCGCTGCCGTGCAGACCCAGGGCGGCGCGGGCATGGGCGGCGCCCGCGAGTACGGCGGTGGCGGCATGAGCGGCGGGCTGTACGCGGTGATCGGGTTCCTCGCCCTGATCGCGCTGGTGATCGGTGCGATCGTGATCTTCAACGTGCTCAGTGGCGACGAACGTCCCAACCAGTTCGCGATGCCCAGCGTGGTGAACATGACCCTCGAAGACGGCACGGAGGTGTTGCAGGACGAAGACCTGGTGGTCACTCCGGTGGCCGAGGTCGACCCGACTTTCCCCAAGGGTGTGATCACCCGCACCGACCCGATCGAGGGGGTCACCGTGTCGCGCGGGCAGTCGGTGACCGTGTTCTACAACCCGGCCGACACACCGTTCGCGATGCCCGACGTGTCGGGCAAGTCGCAACAGGAGGCCACCGACGAGTTGGCGGCGCTCGGGCTGACGGTGAGTCCCGACATCATCGCCGAGGCCGACCCCGAGTTCGAGTCGGGCATGGTGATCCGCACCGAGCCACCCGCGGGCAGTGAGGTGAAGCAGGGCGACATCATCACCCTGGTGGTGTCGCT
>CAUJEE010000078.1 GCA_963169215.1 Actinomycetota bacterium | reverse complement strand
TGATGGTGAGGGTGCCGAGCGCGTCGATGCCGAAGTCGCCGTACTCCCACGACAGGTCGACGTCGAGGCAGATCGCGTCGTCGGTGAGGCCGAGGATGGTGACCGACCCGACCGGGTCGTCGAGGTAGGCACTGATCCCGTCGGTCGCTTTCAGGTCCATGCCGATGCGCTTCAAGGTGGTGATCAGGTCCAGCCCGTCGAGCATGCCGGGGGTGATCTTGTCGCCCGCCGCCAACGGCGTGGTCGAGTTGGGGTAGACGCCGACGTTGCCGCGGGTCTTGCCCTCGCCCACCGGGTCCCAGCCACCGAACAGACTGACCGAGCTCTCGTCGATCATCTCGTCGGCGAACAGGATCGCGTAGCCGACCAAGTCGGTGGTCTCTTGCTGGGCGAAGACCTCGTCGAGGGTGAGCTGATCCGAGCCGTTGGGCACGATCGGAATTTCGACCGCCACCGCGCTGACCACCTCGAACTGCTCCGAACCGGCCGGGATTTCGCCATCGCGAAAGGCGGCGACTGTGTACGGGGGCATCTGGCACTCGGCCGGAAGCGTGCCAGTGGGACCCGTCGCGTCGCCACTGTCATCGCCCGCACCTTCGACGGAGGCATCGGCACCGTCATCGCCATCCTTGTCGTCGCTGCCGCACGACACCGCCAACAGCGCAGCGACCGCCACCGCCGCCGCACGTGCAGTCTTGCTACCGCGGCGCATCAGCCGAGCCTCTCGATGATCGTCGCGTTGGCCATGCCGCCGCCCTCGCACATCGTCTGCAGCCCGTAGCGGCCGCCGGTGCGCTCGAGTTCGCACAGCAGAGTGGCCATCAGGCGGGTACCGGAAGCGCCGAGCGGGTGACCGATGGCGATCGCCCCACCGTTGGGGTTCACCTTCGACATGTCGGGGTGCATCTCCTTCTCCCACGCGAGCACCACCGAGGCGAAGGCCTCGTTGATCTCCACCAGATCGATCTGGTCGAGGGTCATGCCGGCGCGAGCGAGCACCTTCTCCGTCGCCGGCATCGGCGCGGTGAGCATCAGGCGCGGGTTGTCGGCGGCCAGCGCGAACTCGACGAAGCGGGCGCGCGGGGTGAGGCCAAGCTGCTTGGCGCGGGCCTCGCTCATGATCAGCGCGGCAGAGGCGCCGTCGGTGATCTGTGACGAGTGGCCGACGGTGATGCGACCGCCCTCCTCGGGCGTGCGGAACACCGGCTTGAGTTGGGCAAGGGTCTCCAGGGTGGTCTCGCGCAGACCCTCATCCCTGGTCACCAGCGTTCCATCGGCACCCAGCACCGGGATGATCTCGCGCTCGAAGCGGCCCTCGTCGGTGGCCTGACGGGCCAGCGCCTGCGAGCGCACCCCGAAAGCGTCGAGGTCGTCACGGGTGATGCCGTACTTGTCGGCGATCAGTTCGGCGGAGATGCCCTGGGGCACCAGGCCACCCTCGGCGGCGTAGCGCAGGCCGACGCCGGGACCGAACGGGAAGCCGTACTTGCCGTCGACCATGCTCGCGCCCATCGGAACGCGGGTCATCACTTCCACGCCGCAGGCCACCACCATGTCGTAGGCCCCGGCGATCACGCCCTGGGCGGCGAAGTGGGCGGCTTGCTGGCTCGAGCCGCACTGGCGGTCGACGGTGGTTCCGGGGACGCTCTCGGGCCAGCCGGCGGCGAGAACCGCGTTGCGGGCGACATTGGCTGCCTGCTCACCGACCTGCATCACGCAGCCCATGATCACGTCGTCGACCGCGCCGGGATCGATGCCCGTGCGCTGCTGCAGCGCCTTCAGCGTCTCGGCGGCGAGGTCGACCGGGTGCCAGTCCTTGAACTGGCCGTTGCGCTTGCCGAGCGGGGTGCGGACGATGTCTACGATCACTGCTGTGGTCATTGGGGCTCCTTAGGGGGGGGTAGGCCCCAATTCTGCCCGCGAGCGACGCTGAGCTTTCAATCGGAGGGCGCCTCGGCTTGGAGACCTTCGGCCAACTTGCCCCACACCCGCACCAGAGCGGCGAGATCGGTGTCGCTCAACCGCTGGGCAAACAGACGCTGCACCATCCGCCGGTAGGTGATGTTCGCGTCGCGCCACACCGCTCGCCCCTGGCTGGTGATCTGCACCACCACCGCCCGGCGGTCGTCGGCCCGCGGGGCATGACGGCGGCGCACGAAGCCCTCGTCCTCCATCCGGTCGATGCGGCGCGACAGGCTCGACGGCACCTCGCCCAGTGCCTGGCACAGTTCGTGCACCCGCATCGACCCACCCGCGGCGCGGATGGAGGTGAGCACCTCGAACCACGACAGCGGCAGGTCGAACTCTTCGACCAACGCCTCGTCGAGGCGGCGCTGGAGGGCGGTGGCGATGATGCCGAACTCGCGCCACAGCCCGATCCGCTCGGCGTCGAGGCGGGGCATCGTTCGTGCTCCCGACCGGGGCGCCGCCTAAGCGGTGGCCTTCAATGCGGCAGCGAACGCGGCCAGGGCGAGATCGATCTCGCGCTCGTTCACCACCAGCGGCGGCATCCAACGCAGGCAGGTGCCATATGTGCCGGCGTTCATCAGGATGAGGTGACCTTCGGTCAGGCAGTGCTGCTGGATCGCGGCCACCCGCGCCGCGTCGGCGAACTCGGTGCCCACCATCAGCCCCAGTCCGCGAACCTGCGTGATCACCGTGTGTTCGCGCTGCAACTCGCGGATGCCCGCCTGCAGTTGCTCACCGCGGGCGACGACGTTGTCGAGAAAGCCAGGGGCCGTCATGATCTCGATTGTCGCCAGCGCTGCGGCGCAACCCATCGCGTTGCCACCGTAGGTGCCACCGTGGCTGCCCTTGGGCCACTTGTCGTCGAGTTCGCGGCGGATGCCGAGCGCGGAGAAGGGGAATCCGCTGGCGATGCCCTTGGCCATGCAGATCACGTCGGGTTCGATGTCGTAGTGCTCGACGGCGAACATCTTGCCGGTGCGCCCGAAGCCCGATTGCACTTCGTCGGCCACGAACAGGATGCCGTGTTCGCGGCAGCGTTCGACCAGACCGTGGATGAACGCCGGCGGGGCGGGCACGTAGCCACCCTCGCCGAGCACCGGCTCGAGGATCACGCAAGCAGTCTCGTCGGGGGCGGTCAGCGACTTCAGCAGGTGGTCGAATCCGGCCAGGGCGCGGCGCACCTCGGCATCGGGGTCGGCGGCCAGCGGGTCGGGGTAGGGGGCCACGAACACCCCCGCCGGCAGCGGCGCGTGGCCGGAGCGGTAGCCGGTCTTGGAGGTGGTCATCGCCATCGCCATGTGCGTGCGCCCGTGGAAGCTGCCGCTGAACACCACAACGTGCGGGCGCTTGGTGACCTGCTTGGCCAGCTTTACCGCGGCTTCGGTGATCTCCGCGCCCGAGTTGGCGAAGAAGAAGGTGTCGATCGCCCCCGGCGCCAGATCGGCGAGGCGCGCCGCCAACGGCTCGAGCAGGTCGTGGCGGAAGACGTTGACCTGCGCGTGGATGAACCGCGCCGCCTGGTCGGCTATCGCCTTCACCACCGCCGGGTGCGAGTGGCCGGTGGAGTTGACGGCGATGCCGCCGGCGAAGTCGAGGTATTCCTCGCCGTCGGTGGTGGTGACCCAGCACCCCTGACCATGGCTGACCTGCAGCGGGGTGACGGAGAACCAGACGTTGGAGAGGTGGTTGGGTGCGCTTGCGGAGGATGACGTCGTTGTCATGACCTCAGCCTACTCAGGGCCGCAATCGCGCCTCGCCGCCGGAATCAGAACATCTGCAGCACGTTGCCCTGGCTGTCGACCTCGACGTAACCACTGCCACGCGGCCCGGTGACGTAGATGCGGGCGACCAGCGGATGCGTGTCGGAGAACGCATCGCGCAACACCGACACGTAGGTGATCTCCCCCTGTTCGACGCTGAGCAGGCGAGGGGCTTCGGCCACCGCCGCAGCGAGGGCATCCCAGTTGACATCGGTGATGGCGAACACCTTCGACGATGCATCGGGGTCGTTGGACGCAGGATCGGGCGCGCTCACCACACCGTCACGCCACGCGTAGTCATCGAGGTGGTCGGGCAACTGCGGGTTCTGTGCGGTGGCGAAGGCGTAGTCGACGTAGATGCTGATCTGGGTGAACATCGTCGGCGATCCGGGAATCGCCGTGTCGAACGCGTCCGCGAGGCCGGCCATCCCGGTGCCCTCCCACAGCGGCTGAGTGCGGGTGGGGGTCGTGGTGGTGTTCATGTTGTCGATCGCATCCTCGACGCTGTAGACCGCGCCATCCAACGCGTCGTCGACACTCTCGGTTGCCTTGTCGACGGTTCGGAAGGCCTCGATCACGCCCCACACCGCGGCGCCGATGCTGGCTACCACCGAGAGCGTGATGATCGCACCGAGCATCGAGCACCCCCAGTTGCGCGAGGCCTTCGCCGGTGGCTGGGCCCCGTAGGGCTGAGCGCCGTAAGGCTGTGGCGTGCCGTAGGGCTGTGGCGTGCCGTACGACCCGGGCGCGCCACCCCCGGCGGAGTCGGGCGCAGGAGCGTCGGTCGGGTCGGGAATCGAGCCGAGGAACTCGGCCGGTGTGAGCGGCTCGCTCCCTGGGATCGGCGTGGAACGGCTCGGGTTCTGACCCGACGGGCCGGGCGAATAGGGCGGCAGATTCGACATGACACCATTCTTGCTCAATCGCAGACGCCCTCGTGTCGTCGGGCGTCAGTACAGTCACCGCCGTGGTCGTGCGGCTCCTACTTGCGGTCTTGGCCTTCGGAGCTTCTGTCTACTTGGTGCGCAAGCGCTGGCGCTACACCGACACCCCGACCTCGGATGCCGCCCACGTGTTTCCCGGACTCAGCGAAGTGCACGGGGTGGTCGAGGCCATCGGTGCGCCGGCCAAGGCGGCCAGCGACGGTGGCGACTGCGTGTGGTGGATGTACGAGGTAGAGCGTTGGCAGCGCAGCAACAAGAGCGGTAGCTGGATCACCGAGGAGCAGGGTGTCACCGCCTTGCCCTTCAACGTGCGCGATGCGAGCGGCACGGTGCGCGTGGTGCTCGACGAGCAATCGCGGGTGAGCGGGGCTGACAAGCGCGACGTCGAGCATCTGCCGCTCGACGCGCTGCGCCCAGCCGCGCAAGTGATGCGCAAGACCTACGACCCAGTGTCAATGTTCGGGGGGCTGTTCGGGTCGAACGAGTCGAACGAGCCGATCGCCGCCTTCCGCGGGCGGTGGCGTGCCTACGAGTACCGCCTGAGCGTCGGCGACCCGGTGTTCATCACCGCTGACGCACAGCTCACCCCCGATTGCAGCGGGGTCGAACTGTCGCGAACTACTGCCGACGGCGACAGGTGCCTGTTCGAGGTGTCGGTCGGTGACGAGCAGGCGGCGCGTCGGCAATTCGCCCCCTCCTGGATGCTCGCGCTGACGATGGTGGCCACCGTCGGGTTGGCCGCGTTCGCGGGCATCGCCGTGTCGCCGGCGATGGCGCAGTGGCTGCCGGCGGTGTTTGTCGGCGCGGCTGTGCTCGCGTGGTGCGTGGGCACCTACAACCGCGTGCGTCGGGCGCGCGAGCGGTGCGACTTCGCCTGGTCGTTGATCGATGTCGCCTGCGAGCAGCGGGCCACAACCATCCCGCAACTGCAGACGGTCGTGGGTGCCGCACTGGCCCACGAGCGGGCGACACTGGAGATGGTCGCCGCCGCCCGCTCCATCGGTCACCGCCCCTCGGCGGCCGGCGCGCGCACGGTGGAGGCTGCGGAGGCGGCGGCCGCCCAGCTGGTGGCGCTGGTCGAGGCGCTGCCGACGATGAAGACACAGGCCAACGTCGCCCAGTTGATGGAGCAGATCACCTTGCTCACCGATCGCGTCGCGTTCGGCCGACGCTTCTACAACGACAGCGTGCAGCGCCTTGCCGACCGCGTCGGCCAGCTGCCCGACTCGTTGTTCGCAAAGGTCGCCGGGGTGCGGTCGATGCCGCTGATCGGCGATCTCGGCGCGCCCGACTCGCCGCCGGCCCTCGATCTGTGAGGGCCGACAGCGAGAGGCGCGTCAGGGACTCTCCGCTGGCTCGTCAGGCGGTGAGCAGGCAGTCGCCGCTGCAGTGCACGTCGCTCGGATCGCCGCCCGAGATCAGTGCCCGCACCCAGTCGAGCAGGCTCACGCCTTCCACCTCTTGGGTGTAGAAGTCGTCCTTGCCGAGGATGGTGTGGCTGTCGCCGGGTGAGATGAAGCTCCACAGCTCGATGCCGCTGGCCTCGATCTGCGTCTCGTTGAGGTCGATCAGCGACACCAGGTCGTCGGCGGGAATGTTGGCCAAGGCGGCGAAGGACACCTGCGTGTTGTCGAAGGCGTAGTCGTGGCGGGCGAACACGATCGACGGGTCGTGCTTGCCGGCCTGCACGAACAGGCCCGGCAGGCTCCACATCTCGGCGGTCATGCCCGCGTTCTCCGGCCACTCGGGCACCGCGTTCATCGTGCCCCACTGACCGCCGATCAGCTGGTTGACCACCGGCACGTCGGGGTAAGCACCCGAGCCGTCGGCAAGCACCGTGATCGAGGCTGCGGGGTACAGGTCGCGTCCGAGACCGGCGTACAGCGGGCTGGGGATCGAGCCGCCGCTCTCGCCGGCGAAAAGCAGCTGGGTGGCGTCGGGGAACATGTCGGCCATCGCGGCGAGCGCCGTCGTGCCGTTGATGTAACCCTTGTGGTTGATCACGACCCCATCGCCGTAGTCGGTGGTGGTATTGCCGATGTGCACGTCACCGGTGCAGTAGGGCACGTACACGATCGACCAGTCGGCGAACGGGTTGTCGGGATTGGCGAAGTCGAAGATGCCACCGTCGCGGCCGGCACCGCCATCGCCGACTTCCTTCTTGTAGGTATCGCTGTCGGGCGCGCAGGTTTCCTTGCTGAAGCACGCTCCGCCACCCTCCATGAAGAACATCACCTTGGCCGGGTCTGCCTTGCGCACGAAGTACTGGAACGGGCTGCCGTCGGCGCACTGGCAGTCGGCGGGCGCATCGACCGTCTCCCACGTGGGCGCGGGCGCGGTGGTCTCCGGTGCCGCCGTGTCGGCGACGGTGGTGTCGGGTGCGGCAGTGTCGGCGACGGTGGTCTCGGTGCCGTCGTCGGTGCTCGCCTCGTCGTCGCTGCAGGCAGCGAGTAGCAGGAAGCCGGCGGCGAGCAGACCTGTCAGGCGGATGAAAGGCGTACGGTTGGTCATGGCGGGCGACACTATCGGCACTGGCCCACCGGCCGGGAACCGGAGGCGCCCCCGGCAGCGT
>CAUJEE010000077.1 GCA_963169215.1 Actinomycetota bacterium | reverse complement strand
CGCCGACCCGTTCCTGTTCGAGGGCGAGGTCGACGGCCGCTTCACGGCGATGACCCGCGTAGTCGGCATCTCCGTCGACGGTGACGCCTCCGCTGTGCCCCTCGTCGCGCTGCAAGCGGCCGGCGTGTTGGTCGTCGATGTCGGCGGCAGCGCTCTCAGCGTGTGGTGGCAGGCGGGCACCAACTCCGCGCTCGACACCGCCGACATCGCCGATGGGGCCGATGTCGGCACGACGGCGGTGTTCGTGCCGGTCGTCGATGGGCGCAACGTGACCTTCGCTCCGGCTGCTGGTGGAACTGGCTTCGTCGACAAGGAGACCGGGTCGACGTGGGATCTCTTCGGTAACGCGATCGACGGCCCGTTGGCCGGGGTGCGACTGGAAGCCGTGGAACACGTCGACACCTTCTGGTTCGCATGGTCGACCTTCCGTCCCGACACCACCGTGTTCGCGGGCGACGAGTGATGACCCGCGTGCTGGAACGGCTGACCTCCCCGAACACCGACGGCGGAGTGCTGGCACAGGTGGTGGCCGTGGTTGTGCTTGCCGTGGTGGTGGGCTGGTTGCTGCGTCGCGAGCGGGCGTTGGTGTTGCTCACCGCCGGCCTGGCGGTGTGTGCGCTCGGCCTGCTCGGCCTGCGCGCCCTGCACTGAGCCCGGGGCGGGCTGCTGGCACCCCGACGGCAGAACGGCAATAGGCTCGCCACGGTACGCGGCAGGACCTCCCGTCGAGCGGGCGGCGGGCAGTGCCCAGCCTCGACCAATCCCCACCCCTGGAGCCACGATGAGTCTCGATCTTCCTGCTGTCCGTGAGCGGTTCCCCGCACTGGCGCTACCCCACGACGACCGGCCGCGCGTGTACCTCGACAACCCGGCGGGCACGCAGGTGCCGACGGTGGTGCTTGATCGCGTGCGGGCGGCGATGGTGGAGTGCAACGCCAACATGCACGGCAACTTCCGCACGTCGCAGCGGGCCACCGAGTTGTCGCAGCAGGCGCACGAGGTGATGGCCGACTTCTACAACGCGGCCTCGCCGGGCGAGATCGTGTTCGGCCAGAACATGACCACGCTCACCTTCCAGATGACACGCGTGCTCGCCCCGCTGTTCCGCGAGGGCGACGAGATGATCACCACGCATATGGAGCACGACGGCAACAACACTCCGTGGCGGCGGATGGCGGCCGAGCGCCGCATGGTGGTGCGTACCCTGCCCTTCGACCGCGACACCTACGAGTTCGATCTGGCCGACCTCGACGCGCTGATCAACGAGCGCACCCGCTTCGCTGCGCTCAACTTCGCCAGCAACCTGCTGGGCACGATCAACCCGATCAAGGACATGTGTCGCCGCCTGCGCGCCGCTGGGGCGATCACCTACGTCGACGCGGTGCAGTACGCGCCGCACGGCCCGATCGACGTGCAAGACCTAGGCTGCGACCTGCTCGTGTCGTCGGCCTACAAGTGGTACGGGCCGCACCAGGGTGTGTTGTGGGGTCGCGAAGAGCTGCTCCAATCTCTCGCCGCCTACAAGCTGTCGGTGGTGGCCGACCAGTGCCCCGACAAGTTCGAGACCGGCACGCAGTCGTTGGAGGGGCAGGCGGGCGTGATCGGCGCGGTGGAGTACCTGCAATGGCTCGGCCGGTCGTATGGCGGTGATGGTGGGCCGGATGCGGGCGGCTCGCCGTTGCCGCCCCGCACCCGCGAAGTGCATGCCGCGCTGGGTGCGATGGCCGACTACGAGCAGGCGCTCAGCGAGCGGTTGGTGGCCGGGCTGCAGGCGATCGACGGTGTGCGGGTGCACGGCATCACCGACCGCGCGGCCTTTACCCGACGCGTGCCGACGGTGTCGTTCACCCGCCGCGGCCTCGATCCGGCCGATCTGGCCACGTGGCTCGGTGACCGTGGTGTGTACGTGTGGAACGGCCACTCCTATGCGCTCCCCGTGGTGCAGTTCCTCGGCCTCGCCGACGCGGGTGGCGTGGTGCGCGTCGGGCCGACGCACTACAACACGCTCGCGGAGATCGATGCTGCGGTGGAACTGATCGACGAGTACTGCCGGGCTCACTGACGCCGGCCTCATTGGCTGCCGGGCTCACAGCAAATCGAGCTCACAGCCAGCGGCGCAGCACATCCTGCTCGAAGGCCACCTTGCCCCAGTGCCACCGTCGCGCCGGTGGGTGCAGCGCGATCGTCGGCGCCGGATCGGCGTAGAAGTTGCCCGAACCCCACGCCGCCCGGCCGTGACCGCTCTCGATGAAGCACGCGCCGTGGCCGTCGAAGCCACCGGGTGCAGGTCGGCCGGCGATGCGGGCGACGATCGTGTCGGCCACCACCTCTGCCTGGGCATGGGCGAACACCCCGGCACGGGGGAGTGGCTTGCCGATTCCGAGCACGATATGTGCCGTGTCGCCGATGGCGTAGACCTCGTCGAAGGCGGTGGCCATGGTGACCGGATCGGGATGGATCCAACCGTCATTGCCGGCCAGCGGCGAGTTGGCGACGGCCGCCGGCGCGGCGATCGGGGGCATGTACACCACCAGCTCGCCGGCCTCGCTGCCGTCGGTGAAGTCGATGCGGCCGGGTGCGAGCGCGGTGACCTGCCGCGACGGCTGGTAGTCGATGTCGCGACCGGCGAGCATCTCGACCACCGCGGCCGACACCGCGGCACCGGCGACGGGCATCGGCGCGGCCTCGGCGCTACGCACCACCACCTCCACCCGCTCGCGCCGGTGACGCCGGCGGAGCAAGGCATCGATCAGCAACGCTGCCTCGTAGGGCGCGGCAGGGCACTTGTACAGCGGCGCTGCGGTCAGCACCGTGATGCGGCCCTGATCGATGCGCTGCAACTCGTCGGCCAATCGTGGGGCGCCCTCCGGGGTGGCGAAGGTGTGCCCGTGCTCGGCGAGTCCGGGTATGCGGTCGGTCGCCCATTGCGCGCCGAGGGCGACGACGAGGTGATCGGCGCGCAGCTCGCGGCCCTCGACGGTGACCGTGCGCGTCGTCGGATCGATCGCCGTGATGTCGCCGATGAGCACCTCGATACCGCGCCGCTCGAGCCGACTCAGCGGGCGGGTGATGCGCGCGGCAGTGCGTGTGCCGGTCATCACCCACAGCAACGACGCGGCGAAGGTGAAGTGGGGGTTGCGGTCGACGAGCACGACCCGGTGCTCGCGGCCGAGGCGCCGACGCAACCGGTTGGCGGTGACGATGCCGCCGATGCCACCACCGGCGACGACGATCGTGCGCGGGCCGGCGCGGGTCACTGCCGTGGCTCCTGCGCAGCTTGTGAGGGTCGTGGAGTAGCGGCCATTCTCGGGGCCTTTCTCAAGTGGACATTTGAACAGTCGCGGGCTGCGGGGTAACTTGTCAAGTGGATCTTTGAGGATGAGCAGCCGGGGAGGTGGCGCAGATGACCGATCGAGGCGCGAAGGCGGCCCTCTTCGACGGCTTTGCCGAGGTGGCCAAGGCACTCGCCAACGGTCGCCGGGCAGAGCTGATCGAGCTGCTCGCGCAGGGTGAGCGGCACGTGGAGGCGTTGGCCAGCGATATCGGTCAGAGCGTCGCCAACACGTCGTTCCACCTGCGGGTGCTGGCCAACGCCGGGTTGGTGTCCACCCGCCGTGACGGCACGCGCGTGTACTACCGCTTGGCGTCAGGACGCGTCGGCGAACTGTGGGCGGCGCTGCGCGATGTCGCCGCCACTCACGACGCACGCCTCGACGAACTGGCTGCGGCATATCTCGGCGACCGCTCGCGTTTCGAGCCGATCGGCAACGATCAGCTGGCGGCTCGCATCGCGGCCGGCGACGTGGTGGTGGTCGACGTGCGGCCACCCCACGAGTACGCCGCAGGACACATCGCCGGTGCCCGTTCGATCCCCGTCGAACATCTCGCCCGGCGGCTGGCAGACATTCCGCGCGATGTGGAGGTGGTGGCCTACTGCCGCGGCCCCTACTGCGTGATGGCCGACGACGCGGTGCGCCTGCTGCAGCGCCGCGGGCGCCGGGCGCGCCGCCTGGCCGGTGGCTTCCCCGAATGGCAGCGCGATGGGCTGCCGGTTGAACTGCCCGCAACAGTGGAGGTTGCACGATGAAGGAGGTTGCACGATGAAGATGTTGGTGATCCTGCAAGGCCCGGCATACGGCGACGAGCGGGCCTACAACGGGCTGCGCCTGGCGGGCAACCTGGCCAAACGCGAGGGAGTGGAGGTGAAGGTCTTCTGCTTCGGTGACGCGGTGGGTTGTGCCGTCGCCGGCCAGCAGTTGCCCAACGGCTACTACCACCTCGGGCGGATGATCACCGCCGCAGCGCGCAACGGTGTCGAGGTGGGGTTGTGCGGCACCTGCATGGATGCCCGCGGCATCACCGATGCGATGGTCGTCGCCGAGGCGCACCGCTCGAACCTCGATCAGGTCACCGACTGGACGTTGTGGGCCGACCGCACGGTCACCTTCTGAAGGCGACGCGGCCGTCGCACCCCAACGGAGGTACCCGGCTGCTCGCCCGTGCGTTCGTGTCGACGAAGACAGAAAGGAGGTGGTCACCAGGTGCCGCGGCGGGCCGTTCTAGAGTGAGGAACGACAGCGCCTCGGCTTCGTTGTCACACCCCAATTGTACGTTCAAGCCACTTCCCCATGACCAACCATCGTGGAGGAAGTGTCGATGCAACCACCCCGGAGTACCAGGCAGATGACGATGTTCGAGACCAAGCCGGTTGTCACCGCCCGCAGGGGCGCCGCACAACGAACGATCGCCACCGTCGACCTTTTCGCTGGCGCAGGTGGCTTGAGCCTGGGCTTCCACCTCGCGGAGCACGGGTTCACTCCCGTGTTCGCCGTCGAACACGATCGTGCCGCCGCCGCCACATTCGAGCGCAACTTCGGATGCGCCGTCTTCGATGGCGACATCGAGTACGGGCCCGAGTACCCAGGGGCCGACGTGATCATCGGGGGTCCCCCCTGCCAGGGTTTCAGTCCTTTGGGCCGTGACCGTGACGATCTCAGCCGTGCTCGGCTGAACTCGTTGTGGAAGCACTACCTGGAGGCCGTGCGGACGATTCGGCCGAAGGCCTTTGTCATCGAGAATGTGCCCGAGTTCCAGCGCTCGGCGCAGTTCGCCGAGCTGCTCGAGCTTCTAAGTGCCGACACTGAACTCAGCGCGTACACCGTTGCGTACGGTGTCCTCAACGCTGCTGATTACGGCGTGCCGCAGAGCAGGCGGCGCGGGATCCTCGTGGCGATCCGTGACCAGCAGTCGCCCTTGCCGTGGCCCCCTCCCCCCACCCACGGGCCGGCATCGGACAGCGGCCGCCCCCACAAGACCGTGAAGGATGCGATTGGTGATCTTCCCTCGCGCACGCGAGGCACCGATCCGATCATCAACGACAACGGCCAGCACCTTCACTTCGGGCGGCGCCCTCTCATCATGTCGATGGAGCGGTACCGGGCGATTCCTCCGGGTGGTAACCGCTTCGACCTGATGCGGAACCGTCCCGACATCACCCCGGACTGTTGGCTGAACAAGCCCACAGGCACGACCGACGTGATGGGCCGGTTGTGGTGGGATCGGCCTTCTGCAACCATCCGCACGGAGTTCTTCAAGCCGGAGAAGGGGCGCTATCTCCACCCCACTGCCAACCGCGTGATCTCACACAGGGAGGCCGCACGCCTCCAGTCGTTCCCCGATTGGTACGTGTTCGAGGGCACCAAGATCCAGATTGCCCGCCAGATCGGCAACGCCGTCCCGCCCTTGCTCGGCAAGGCCATCGCCGACTACATCTATCATCTCGCCTTCAGGGTCGGGTTACCCGAGTCCGACGCTTGATCGCCAGCGCCGAGGCAATCTGAAGGGATCGCCGTGCCACTGCCATTCGTACTGGACCTGCTGGGCTTCGCCGGCGACAAACCGAACACCGCTGATGGCGATAGCTCGCAATCGGTGGCGATCGCGGGGGCGGTGCTCGACATCCTGGGGATCAATGGTCCCGCCGAAGGCGGCAACAAGGCGGGTGCCGCGCTTGAGGTCGGAGTCTTCGAGTTCATGCGGGACGAGCTGCCGAAGCGGGACCCATCCCGTGCATGGCACGTCGGTAGGGGAGGGCAGATCAGTCAGTACCGCCAGTACGCACATCTCGCCAGGGTGGACGAACTTGTTCGTGCAGACGCTGCCTTGCGTGTCGAGTTGGGTACGGACTACCTGATCTCGCCCGATGTGACGGTGAGCTTTCCGCACGGTGCGGTTGGTCAACTGCCGTTGCTCCATGCAGCCATCTCGTGCAAGTTCTCGATCCGTTCAGATCGTGTGCAGAACATCCGCCACGAGAGCATCGGGATGATCCGGCATCGACGCGGTCGGCAGCCTCACATCGTCGCGGTGACCAGCGAGCCGCTGCCCAGCCGGCTTGCGGCGATCTGTCGTGGCACAGGGGAGGTCGATGCGGTGTATCACGTCTGCCTGCCCGAGCTTCAGCAGGCCGTGTCGTCTGTGGGCAACACGGAGCAGCAGAGCCATCTCGACGAGGTGGTGGGCCAGCAACGCCTCTTCGACTTGGCCGAGTTGGCCGTTCACCTGACCGCGTAGAGATCGCCCCTCGCTACGGTTCGTGCTGTGGGTACGACGAGCGAGCGGATGAGCCGGCAGGCGTCGCGCGACACTCTGCCGGAGGTATTGCTCCGGCAGAGGCTGCACGCCTTAGGCCTCCGGTACACCCTTCATCGCCGACCCATACCCAACGTTCGACGCACGGCAGACATCGTCTTCAGCCGCGCGCGAGTAGCCGTCTTCGTGGATGGTTGCTTCTGGCATGGATGTCCAGAGCATGCAACGGCTCCGAGGACCAACGCCGAGTGGTGGGCTGCGAAGCTGTCCCGAAATGTCGAGCGCGATCGAGAAACTGATGCGCTTCTCGCCGCAGCCGGATGGTCGGTGGTCCGGGTATGGGAACACGAGCCGCCCGGTGAGGCAGCGGATCGCATTCAGTCAGTGGTTGAGGCGTCCAGGGGCCGGTGTACGAGCCGGGGCCGCTAGCAGGGACTCACCGCGCCAATCTGGCGACAATTCGTTCGGCCACGAGGGCGAGTTGGTCGAAGCCGAGTCGGTCGTTGCCATCGGGCCGGTCGGTGACGGTGAGCCACACGGTGCGCGGCCCGGCCGGCTCCTTGCGCGGCACCCCTTCACGGTCGACCTCGATCAACAGGTCGTGGATCGGCGCGTAGCCTTCGGCCAGCACCACGTCGACGAAGTGCAGGTGCGCGTCGACGAGGCGGGCAATGTTGCCACGGGCGTCGTCGCCACCATCGGGGTGGGCGACGTGGGCGGCGAGGAACACCGCCGCGCCCTCGGGACCGACGAGCAGCGTCGAGGCGGCACCGGCCTGCTGGTGACGCCACGAGTCGGAACCGACGCGATCGGCGACGAAGCCGTGCGAAGCGTGCTTGACCGTGCCGACGAGCAGCCCGCGGGCGCGCAGTTCGGGTACCAGCCGCTCGACGAGCGTGGTCTTGCCCACGCCGGAGGTGCCGACGAC
>CAUJEE010000076.1 GCA_963169215.1 Actinomycetota bacterium | reverse complement strand
CGTTCTACAGCGACCTGCGTACCGCACCACCGCTCGGCCCGGTGCTGCAAGTGTGTCGCGGTGAGGCCTGCCAGGCGCGGGGCGGCCGGGCGGTGTGGGAAGCAGCGCAGCGGGCGCCGAAGTGGGCGGCGGTGGAGGTGGCCGAGGTGTTCTGCCTCGGCAACTGTGCGCGTGGGCCCAACGTCGCCGTCGACGGCGAGATCTTCCCGATCCGCGACGAGGGCGACATCGAGGCCGTGGTGCGGCGCGCGCTCGCACCTGCGCCGACAACGCGCCGGCGAGGCCGCGCCGAGTCGGGTGTCGGTGGGCTGCGCGTGTTCGTGCCCGGCGACGCCACTGCCCGCGCCGAGGGTGCCGACGCAGTGGCCGATGCACTGGCCGATGCACTGGCGGCAGACCCGTCGGCCGCGATCGTGCGCACCGGTAGCCGCGGAATGGCCTGGCTGGAACCGCTGGTGGAGGTCGACACCGCGCAGGGCCGCATTGCCTACGGCCCGGTGACGATGGCCGATGTCGACTCGCTGGCGGCAGCACTGGCCACCGGCGGCGAGCATCCGCTACGCCTCGGGCCGGTGCACGAACTGGCATGGATGCGCACCCAGCAGCGGGTCACCTGTGCCCGCGTCGGCGTGGTCGATCCCCGCGAGGCCGGCGACTACGAGGCTCACGGCGGTCTGGTGGGCCTGCGGCGGGCGCTGCTGTTGACGCCCGCCGAGGTGGTGGCCGAGGTGGTGGCCAGCGGGCTGCGCGGGCGTGGCGGCGCGGCGTTCCCCACCGGGGTGAAATGGCAGACGGTGCTGGCCACGCCCGGCGCGCAGAAGTACGTCGTGGCCAACGCCGACGAGGGCGACAGCGGCACCTTCGCCGACCGCCTGCTGATGGAGGGCGATCCGTTCGGTTTGCTGGAGGGGATGGTGATCGCCGGCTGGGCGGTGGGCGCAAGCGAGGGCTACGTATATGTCCGCAGTGAATACCCCGGTGCCGTGACTGCAATGCGCCACGCGGTGCGCGCCGCGGAGCAGGCCGGCTGGCTCGGCGGCGACGTGCTGGGCAGCGGCTTCGGGTTCCGCGTCCATGTACGTGTGGGAGCCGGCGCGTACATCTGCGGCGAGGAGACAGCGCTGTTGGAAAGCCTGGAAGGCCGTCGCGGGGTCGTGCGGGCCAAGCCACCGCTGCCGGCCATCGCCGGACTGTGGGGCAAGCCGACGGTGGTGAACAACGTGCTCACGCTGGCGACCGTGCCGATGATTCTCGCCGACGGCGCGGCTGCCTATGCCGCGCACGGCATCGGTGCCAGCCGCGGCACGCAGGTGTTCCAGTTGGCAGGCAACGTCGCCCGCGGCGGTGTCGTCGAGGTGCCTTTCGGCATCACCCTGCGCGAGCTGATCGAAGGGTTCGGGGGAGGCACGGCCAGCGGACGGCCGGTGCGCGCCGTGCAAGTGGGTGGACCGCTGGGGGCTTACCTGTCGGCCGAGCAACTCGACCTGTCGGCCGACTACGAGTCGTTGGCGGCAGCCGGGGCGATGCTCGGGCACGGCGGCGTCGTGGTGTTCGACGACACCGTCGACATGGCCGCGCAGGCGCGGTTCGCGATGGAGTTCTGCGCGATCGAGTCGTGCGGCAAGTGCACTCCCTGTCGCATCGGCAGCATGCGCGGTGTCGAGTTGATCGACCGCATCACCGCCGCCGCCGGCCGTGATGATCCCGACCGTGATGATCCCGACCGTGATGCCGGCAGTGATGCCGATCTCGGTTTGCTCGACGACCTGTGCGAGGTGATGGCCGACGCATCGCTGTGCGCGATGGGTGGGCTCACCCCGCTGCCGGTGCGCAGTGCCCTGCGCTACTTCCCCGAGGATTTCCTATGTGGGCCGACAGTGGCCACGGCCGACGGTGGAGACCCCCGATGATCCTCGCCGAACCCGACCGCGGAACTCCCGCGCCAGACCGACGTGAGCGGGTGGCAGCGCCGACGACCGTGCGCGTGATAATCGACGGGCAATCGGTGCAGGTGGCCGAGGGCACCTCGGTGATGCGCGCCGCCAGCCTTGGGGGCGTCGACATTCCCAAGCTGTGCGCCACAGATCGGCTGGAACCGTTCGGCTCGTGCCGTCTGTGCGTGGTGGAGATCGAAGGCCGCGCCGGCACCCCCGCGTCGTGTACCACGCCGGTGGCCGACGGGATGAACGTGGTCACCCAGTCGCCACGCCTGGCCCGGCTTCGCCAGGGCGTGATGGAGCTGTACATCAGCGATCATCCGCTCGACTGCCTCACGTGCGCGGCCAACGGCGACTGCGAACTGCAGGACATGGCCGGGGCGGTGGGCCTGCGCGAGGTGCGCTACGGCAGCGCCGGGGCTAGTCATCTCGGCCTCGCGCTCGACACCTCCAACCCCTACTTCACCTTCGACAGCTCGAAGTGCATCGTCTGTTCGCGGTGTGTGCGCGCCTGCGAAGAGGTGCAGGGCACCTTCGCGCTCACCATCGAGGGGCGTGGCTTCGGATCGCGAGTGGCCGCCGGGGCCAACGGCAACTTCTTCGACTCGCCGTGCGTGTCGTGCGGCGCGTGCGTGCAGGTGTGCCCGACGGCGACACTCACCGAGAACACCGTCATCAAGCTGGGTCAGCCGCGCCGCACGGTGCTCACGACTTGCGCCTATTGCGGGGTTGGGTGCTCGTTCAAGGCCGAGTTGCAGGGCGAGCAGGTTGTGCGCATGGTGCCGTTCAAGGATGGTGGTGCCAACGAAGGGCACTCGTGTGTGAAGGGCCGCTTCGCGTGGGGCTACGCCACCCACGCCGAGCGGCAGTTGCAGCCGATGGTGCGCGAGAGCATCGGCGACGAGTGGCGCGCGGTCACCTGGGAGGAGGCGGTCGCGCACACGGCCGCACGCCTGCACGACGTGCAGCGGCGCCACGGCCTGAACGCGATCGGCGGCATCACCTCGTCACGGTGCACCAACGAGGAGGTGTTCGCAGTGCAGAAGATGATCCGCACTGCGTTCGGCAACAACAACGTCGACACCTGCGCGCGGGTGTGCCACTCACCGACCGGGTTCGGGCTGTCACAGGCCTTCGGCACATCGGCCGGCACGCAGGACTTCCGCTCGATCGAGAAGACCGATGTGATGCTGCTCATCGGCGCCAACCCCACCGATGCCCATCCGGTGTTCGCCGCGCGTATCAAGCGCCGCCTGCGCGAGGGGGCGCGGCTGATCGTTGTCGATCCGCGGCGCATCGAGTTGGTGCGCGCCGCACATGTGCACGCCACCCACCACCTGCAACTGCGCCCGGGCACCAACGTTGCGGTCGTCAATGCCCTCGCCCACGTGGTGGTGACCGAGGGCCTGGTCGACGAGGCATTCGTGCGTGATCGCTGCGAGCCGGCCGCCTTCGCCGCGTGGGCCGAGTTCGTGAGCCGCGACGAGAACAGCCCGGAGGCGATGGAGGCGCACACGGGAGTGTCCGCGGCCGAGTTGCGCGCTGCGGCCCGCCTCTACGCTGGCGGCGGCAACTCTGCGATCTACTACGGCCTCGGGGTGACCGAGCACAGCCAGGGCAGCACGATGGTGATGGGCATGGCCAATCTGGCGATGGCCACCGGCAACCTCGGCCGCGACGGTGTGGGCGTGAACCCGCTACGCGGGCAGAACAATGTGCAGGGTTCGTGCGACATGGGGTCGTTCCCGCACGAGTTGTCGGGCTATCGCCACATCGGCGACGAGGCCGTTCGCACGATGTTCGAGCAGGCGTGGGGCCACACACTGCAGCCGTCACCCGGCCTGCGCATACCCAACATGCTCGACGCAGCACTCGCCGGGTCGTTCAAGGGCATCTTCATCCAGGGTGAGGACATCGCCCAGAGCGATCCCAACACAGTGCACGTCACCGAGGCGCTGCGGGCGATGGACGTGGTGATCCTGCACGACCTGTTCTTGAACGAGACGGCGAAGTACGCCCACGTGTTCTTGCCCGGCACGTCGTTCCTGGAGAAGGACGGGACGTTCACCAATGCCGAGCGGCGGATCAACCGCGTGCGGCCGGTGATGCAGCCACGGTGTGGCAAGCACGAGTGGGAGGTGGTCTGCGACTTGGCCGCCGCACTGGGTGCGCCGTTCAGCTACCGCGACTCGAGCATGATCATGGACGAGATCGCCGCGCTCACGCCTACCTTCGCCGGGGTTTCCTTCGCCAAGCTCGACGCGGTCGGCAGCGTGCAGTGGCCGTGCAACGAGGCGCGGCCGGAAGGCACCCCGATCATGCACGAGGGCAGCTTTGTGCGCGGCCTGGGGCGGTTCACGATCACGCCGTATGTCGCCACCGAAGAACGTGCCGGGGCGCGTTATCCACTGCTGCTCACCACCGGGCGGATCCTCACCCAGTACAACGTCGGCGCGCAGACCAGGCGCACAGAGAACCAGCGCTGGCACGGCGAGGACGTGCTCGAGATGCACCCCGCCGACGCGGAGGAACGCGGCATCAACACCGGCGACGAGGTGACCTTGGCCAGCCGCATCGGCACCACCACGATGCGCGCGGTGGTGACCGACCGTATGGCGCAGGGCGTTGTGTACACCACCTTCCACCACCCGGTGAGCGGTGCCAACGTGGTGACCACCGAGTACAGCGACTGGGCCACCAACTGCCCGGAGTACAAGGTCACCGCCGTGCAGGTGACCCCCGGTCGGTCGGCCGCGACGGTGGAGATCGATCACCCCGAGCACCGACTCGGTGCGCTGGTACGCATGGCCAACCAGATCGGCCGGCAGATGGACGCCGACCCCACTGCCGACGCGGTCGCGGCCACGGCCACGCACCTCGCCAAGTTCTGGGAGCACGACATGCGTGCCGATCTGGCGAGAGCAGTGCGGGCCGGCTCCGTGGCCGCCGACGATGTGGTGGTGCGGGCGATCGAACGCCTTGGCCTTCCCGCCTGATCAGCCGCGCTTGCGCACGTTGGCCCATTCGTCGCGTAGGCCGACGGTGCGGTGGAACAGCATCGGCTGCTCGCCGTCGTGGGCGAAGTAGCCGAGGCGCTCGAACTGCACCACCTGGCCGGGATCCACCGCGCCGAGCGCGGCCTCGGCCTTGCCGTGCACCACCGCGAGCGAGTTGGGGCGCAGGTCGTCGAGCGGGTCGCCGGTGCGTTCGCCGGGCACCTCGGCCGCGAACAGCCGCTCGTACAAGGCGGCGGTGATGTCGACCGCGTGCGCCGTGCTGACCCAATGGATCGTGGCCTTCACCTTGCGCCCGTCGGGCGAGCTGCCGTCACGGGTGGCGGGATCGTAGGTGGCATGTACCTCGGCGATCGAACCGTCGGGGTGTGTCGTGAACCCGGTGCACCTGACGAAGTACGCGCCGCGCAGGCGCACCTCAGCGCCGGGGGTGAGGCGGAAGTACTTGGGTGCGGCCTCGGCCATGAAGTCGTCTGCCTCGATGAACAACTCGCCGGTGAACGCCACCTCGCGGCTGCCGTCGGCCGCGTCTTCTGGGTTGTTCTGCAGCGTCACTCGTTCGACGTGCCCCGCCGGCCAGTTGGTGATGACCAGTTTGATCGGGTGCAGCACCGCCATGCGCCGCAGCGCGGTGCGGTTGAGTTCGTTGCGCACGAACCACTCGAGCAGCTCGATTTGATGGCGGCTGTTGGTGCGAGCCACTCCGATGAACTCGCAGAAGTTGCGGATTGCCGCCGCCGGATAGCCGCGACGGCGCAGGGCGCGCAGCGTGGGCAGGCGCGGGTCGTCCCATCCGTCGACGACGCCGTCGTTGATCAACTGCAGCAGCTTGCGCTTGGAGGTGACGGTGTGGGTCAGCTCGAGGCGCGCGAACTCGGTCTGGCGCGGCGTGTCGCCGGGCAGTGGGCAGTGTTCGAGGTACCAGTCGTACAGCGCGCGGTGGCTGTCGAACTCGAGCGTGCACAGCGAGTGAGTGACTCCTTCGATCGCGTCACTCTGGCCGTGGGCCCAGTCGTAGGTGGGGTAGATGCACCAGTCGTCGGCGGTGCGGTGGTGGTGCTCGTGGCGAATGCGATACATGACCGGGTCGCGCATCTGCATGTTCTCGTGCTGCATGTCGGCCTTCGCCCGCAGTACCCTGGAACCGTCGGCGAACTCACCGGCGCGCATCCGCCGGAACAGGTCGAGGTTCTCCGCCACACTGCGGTCGCGTTGCGGACTCTCGACGCCCGGGTTGCCGTAGCCGCCGCGCTGGGCGCTGATCGTGTCGCCGTCCTGGTCGTCGACGTAGGCGAAGCCGGTGTTGATCAGGTGCTCGGCCCACTGGTAGAGGGTGCTGAAGTAGTCGCTGGCGTACACCACCTCGGCCGGCTCGAAACCGAGCCAGCGCACGTCGTCGAGGATCGCTTCGACGTATTCACTCTCCTCGGTGATCGGGTTGGTGTCGTCGAAGCGCAGCTTGCAAACACCGCCGAACTCGGCCGCGATGGTGAAGTCGACACTGATCGCCTTGGCGTGGCCGATGTGCAGGTAGCCGTTGGGCTCCGGTGGGAAGCGGGTCTGCACCCGCCCCGCGAAGGTGCCTGCCTCATTGTCGGCGCGCACCAGGTCGCGCACGAAGTTGGCGGCGGCAGGGGTGTCGGGGAAGCTGGGGTTGGTGGGAGAGTCGTTCATCGGGTGTCTCTGGCGTCTGGTGTCTCTGGCATCGGGTGTCTCTGGGCGCGAACCGTTGCGATGAAGGTACCGCCTCGGGCAGCATCACGCCTTGCCACATGAGCTGATCGCGCCGTTCGGGTGATGGGTACCCCTATCCTGCGGCGATCGCAGCGAAAGAGGGAAGGTGATGAGTCGACACGTACGGACATTGCTCGGGTCGCTGGTGGTAGTGGCAGGGGTGCTCGGACTCGCCGCCCGGGCCTATGCCGCCGCTGGTCCCTACTTCCCGCCCAACCCCCCGCCGCAATACGTCGAACCGGCCCCTCTGGCGATGGGTCAGTTCCCTGTGCCCGGGTTGTTCTTGGGTTTCGGTGAACCTGGGTCGGGAACAGAAGGTGTCGAGTGCGAGCTGAAGGTGTCCGACGAGTTCGGCGCACCCGAGGGCTTCCCGGCCGATCCGATCGCATCACCCCCATCAGCGAGTAACGGCGAACTCGACAGTTACCTTGAGTGGGGGGTGAGGTCGAACGACCCCGACAAC
>CAUJEE010000075.1 GCA_963169215.1 Actinomycetota bacterium | reverse complement strand
CGTGCCGATTCGGCCGCCCGGTCGCCCGACAACATGCGCGCCACCTCTTCGACCCGCGACTCACCCGTCACAACTGTGGCGGTGGCGATCGTGGCGTCGTCACCGCCGGGCGAGGCCTGTACATGCTTTTCGACCAACACTTGGTGGTCGGCCAGCGCTGCCACCTGTGCAAGGTGCGTCACCACCAACACCTGATGGCGGCCACCCAGCTCGGCCAGCTTGCTTCCGACGGCGACGGCAGCGGCTCCCCCGACTCCGGCGTCGACCTCGTCGAACACAAGCGTGTCGGGCGCCTCGATCAGTACCAGACGCAGCGCGAGCATCGCCCGCGCCAGCTCGCCGCCGCTAGCGACGCGAGCCAGGGGTAGCAGTGGCGCACCCGGATTGGCCGCCAGCAAGAAGGCAATCTCGTCGCCGGGATCGGTGTCGCCGACGGTCACCGCCACAGACGCGTGTGGCATTGCCAGCGCTCGCAGGTGGGCCTCCACCGCCGTGGCGAGCGCACCGGCGCCCGCGCGGCGGGTTCCTGCGACCACCGCCGCCGCCGCCCGCTCCGCGGCCTGAGCCTCGACCCGTTCCGCCTCGAGCTGCGCGACCCGCAGCTCGTAACCCTCCAGCTCGGCCAGGCGGGTACTCACCTCTTCACCGAAGGCCAATACGTCGGCCAGCGTGTCGCCGTACTTGCGCCGCAGGTCACGCAACGTCTGTAGACGTTCGCGCACGGCGGTGAGCCGCTCGGGATCCTCCTCTATCGTCTCCGCACGCGCGCGCAGCTCGGCCGCCACGTCGGCCACTTCCGCCACCAGGCCACGCAGGCGCTGTTCGATGTCGGCGAAGGGGGCGCGCCCGGCGATCGCCCGCAGTGCCGCCCCCAACACATCTTCGGCACCGCCTTCCGCGGCCAACGAGTCGACCCCGCCCATGCCGGCCGCGCGGTGCTCGACCGCCCCCGACAACACATCCAGTTCGCGGTCGAGCTGCTCGTCCTCGTCGGCGCTCCTGATCGCCGCCGCGTTCAGTTCGGCCTCCTGGAAGCGCAGTAGATCGAGCTCCCGCGCCCGGGCGCGGCCATCACCGCCGAGCGCCGCCAGCCCGGCATCGATCTCGGTGAGGCGCGCTCGCGCCGCGCGCAGCGGGCTGAGATCCGTGCGACAGAAGCGATCAAGCGCATCACGCTGTTCGACGGTCGACAGCAGACCCTGGTGCGAGTGTTGGCCATGGACATCTACACAGCGCCGGCCGAGCTCGGCCAGGTTGGCAACGGTCGCCAACCGCCCGTTGATGTACGCGCGCGATCGGCCGTCGGCGGGAATCACGCGGGCGACCACGTACTCGTCGTCGTCCACCACGAAGCGCCCCTCGACGCGGGCCTCTGCCGCGCCGGGCCGCACCATCGCTGCGTCGGCGCGACCGCCAACCAGCAGACTGATCGCCTCGACCAACATCGTCTTGCCAGCCCCTGTCTCGCCGGTGAGCGCGGTGAGGCCGCGCCCGATGACGAGATCGAGGTGCTCGATCACCCCGAGCGCTTCGATGTGCATCTCCTGCAGCATGTCAGCGGTCCGTCAGCCCGAACTTGGCCTTGAGGATCTGATGGAACCGTCGTTCGCCCAAGCGCACCAGCAGCGCGACCTGATCGGCCGGTGTCACCGTGACCCGGTCACCCTCGTCGAGCGTCACCGCCGGCTGCCCGTCGATCGACAGGGTCGCCCGCCGGTGACCGAGCAACTCGACAACCACCTCTTCGCTGGGGTCGAGCACCAGCGAGCGATCGAACAGCATGTGCGGCGATACGGGAGTTAGGAGCACAGCTCTCATGCGCGGCGACAGCACCGGGCCCCGTGCCGACAACGAGTAGGCCGTCGAGCCGGTCGGCGTGGCCAGGATCAGACCATCGGCGGCATACGACGTGAAGGAAGCGCCGTCGATGAACACCTGCAGGCGTACGGTGTGACCCGGCTCGAGCTTCTCCACCACCGCCTCGTTGAGCGCGGTCCATCGGCCGACTTGTTCACCGCTGGAACGGGCGGCTGAAACCCCGAGCAGCATCCGCTGCTCGAGCTGCCAGCGTCCGGCCTCGGGTCCGGCCGACCAGCGCTCGAGCGCGGCCAGCAACGCATCGGGCTCGAGTTCGGTGAGGTACCCCAGCAGACCGACGTTGACCCCCAGCACCGGCACGGGCAGACCGGCAAGCAGTTGCACTGCGCGCAACATGGTGCCGTCACCGCCGAGGCTCACCACTAGGTCGGTCGAAGCCAGCGCGGTGGCAGCTGGACGACCGAGCTCAACGATCCCGTGCGCGTCGGCATCGACCTCGCAAAGCCAAGCGTCGTGGCCCTGTTCGATCAGCCACTGGGCAGTGGTTCGCGCCAGTCGGCCCGCTTCCGCCCGTTCGTGGTGGGCCACCAGCAGTACCGAACTCACCGCGTGCATCCTGCTCGCTCGGCCACTGCATGCACAAGGAATTCGCGGTTGCCGTCACCACCGGTGAGCGGCGATTCGATCCAACCCAGCACCCGACAGCCCTCTCGGTGGAGTGCGTCGTGCACTTCGTCGCGTACGCGCGCATGGATCGCCGGATCGGTGATCACCCCGCGTCCTCTCGACACCTCGGCTCGACCGGCTTCGAACTGTGGCTTCACCAGTAGCACCAGCGCGGCCCCGGGACGACACACAGCCACCAGAGACGGCAACACGCGGGTCAGCGAGATGAATGACAGGTCGGCAGTCACCAGATCGACGGTGCCACCGATCGCCTCCGGGGTCGCGTCGCGCACGTGGAAGCGCTCGAGTACGACCACCCGCTCGTCGTGGCGGATCCGCGGGTGCAGCTGGCCGTGTCCGACATCGAGCGCCACAACTTGCGCCGCCCCGCACTGCAGCAGGCAGTCGCTGAAACCTCCCGTGCTGGCCCCAGCGTCGAGCACCCGCAGCCCGGTCACGGCGACGCCGAACGAGCTGAGCGCTGCCTCCAGCTTGTCGCCGCCGCGACTGACATAGCGCGGCGGGTCGCTCACCACCAGCGCGTCACCCGCGTGCACCTGGCGCGATGCCTTGTCGGCGCTGGCCCCGTTCACCAGCACCCGTCGAGCGTCGATCGCTCGCGCCGCGTCGGTACGGCTCTCGACCAGTCCCCGCCGCACCATCTCCGCGTCGAGCCGTCGGCGCGGCGGACTACTCACCTCGCCGCGGTGGCCTTCTTCGCCGGCGTCTTCTTCGCCGGCGTCTTCTTTGCGGCTGCCTTCTTGGCCGGTGCCTTCTTGGCCGGTGCCTTCTTGCTCGGCTTCACCGCCGAGCTGGGCAGGCCGAGGCGCTTGGCGATCTCCTCGACGCGGGCTTCTAGCTCGTCGATGCGGCCGGCGAACTTCGCCATCTGCTTGTTGACTTCGGCGTGCACTGCAGCCACGACGTGCTCGGTTGCGGTGCGGCCCCGCTCGACCACTTGCCGCACCAGATCCTCGGTGTCCTTGCGGCGGGCCTGACCGGCCTTGACGAATTCCTTGACCAACCGCTCGGCCTGCTCCTGTGACGTCCCGGTGAACTGCATCCCAGCGTCGAGCATCCGCTTCAGAAGTGGTGTCCCAGTCATGTCTTCAGTCTAGACCTCGGCCAGCACACGGCGACCAGGGCAGAACGTCATCCGCCGCCGCCAGGCGCGGCCAGGAGTGTCGCCACGACCGCGGCAAGATCGTCTCCGGTCAGATCGGGTTGCGGATCGATCTTCTCCTCGCGACTGGTCACCCCCGTGAACACATGGGCGTAGGCGCAGCCGAGCACACGAGCGAAGCGGCCGTCGGTCGAGGGACGATCACCCACCATCACCGCCTGTCCAGCAGCCTGTGCGCCAAGCACCTCGCGCACCAGGTCGGCCATCGGGGCGTAGGGCTTACCGGCAATCTGCGGGTCGACACTTGCCGCGGTGCTGACCGCGGCAAGGATCGAACCGCCACCGGGAACCGGCCCCAATGGGGTCGGGTACGTGGCGTCGTCGTTGGTGCCGATCAGGCGCGCCCCACGCCGCACCGCGCCGGCCGCGCGCTGCAGACCGGCGTAGTCGAACGAGCGATGCAGGCCCACTACCACCGCGTCGACCGCCGCTCCGGCATCGACTTCGGCCGCAGCGATACAGATGACCCCCCGCTTCTCCAGTGCCTGGCTCACACCTGGCCCTCCGGCCACCAGCGCTCGCTCGCCCGGCTGCAGCAGCCGAGCTGCGGCCATCGCCGATGTCAGTACGTCGCCCTCGGCGGGCACGCCGATCGCGGCCAGGGCCCGCTCCTGCTCCTCCACCCTCGACAGTGAGTTGTTGGTGACGAACAGCACGCGATGGCCGTGCGCTCTCAGCTGAGCGTTGGCTGCCACAGAGCCCGGCAGCGGCTGGTGCGCCAACCAATCCACGCCGTCCAGATCGCACAGCAAGGGACGCGGCACCGCCGGCAGGGACTGGGTCGTGCTCATCGTCTGGCCATGTTGGCACGTCAGCTGCCAACCTGTGCAGGTGCCGCGCTTCGAACCGTTCCCTGCTCTGCGCTACTCGCCCACACTGGCCTTGGACGACGTCACCGCTCCCCCATACGACGTGCTCTCCGACAGCGACGTCGACGCACTGCTCGCCCGCCACCCCTGCAACATCGTTGCCGTCGACGTGCCGCGCGAGACCGGCGGCGCCGATCGATACGCAGCAGCAGCCAGGAAGCTTCAGCAATGGATCACTGACGGCACGATCGTGCGCGATGCTGAGCCCGCCTTCACCCTCTACCGCATGAACTTCAACGACGCCAGCGGACGCACACGCGAGACCGTCGGAGTGCTCGGGGGCTTGGAGGTAGTCGACGAGGGAGACAGCGGGGTGCTGCCCCACGAGCGCACCACGCCGAAGGCGAAGAGCGACCGCCTCGACCTGACGCGCGCCACCATCACCAATCTCTCGCCGGTGTGGGGGTTGTCCTTGCGCCAAGGCCTCACCGATCTGTTGCGCGACACCGCTGAGGTGGTTGGGCATTCCCACGACGAGCAGGGAGTGCTGCACATCGTCGAACGCGTCACCGACCCGCATCGCATCGCAGCGATATCCGCTGCGGTTAGCGCCGAGTCGGTGCTGATCGCCGACGGCCACCACCGCTATGCCATCGCCCGCACATTCCGCGACGAGGTGCGCCGCGACCACGGCAACGACACCCCTGCCGAGCTGACGCTCACGTACGTCGCCGAATTGGTGGAGGAGCAGTTGGCCGTCGACGCAATCCACCGCCTCTACCACGGCATCTCTGCCGGTGATCTGTTGGCGCTACTGGCGCCGTACTTCGAAGCCTCGCCTGGCGGAACTGTCACCGCCGCCACCACGACGGAGATGGCGACCCGTGGCGCCTTGTGCCTCGTGCGCCCGGATGGCAGCGGAGTGTGGCTGGCGCCCAGGGCTGCCGCCCTCGCCGGTGCCCGCGACCTGGACGGCGAGTATCTGGAGCGGGCACTCGCTGGGCGCGACATCACGGTGAGCTATCAGCACGGAGTGCGACAGGTTCTCGATCTGGTCGCTACCGGTCATGCCGGGGCAGCAGTGCTGATCCGTCCCACGACGATCGCCGAGATCCGCCGCACCGCCGCGGAGCGGTTGTTGATGCCACCGAAGAGCACCTTCTTCACACCCAAGCTGCGCACTGGGCTGGTACTGCGACCGCTCGACCTCTAGCACCGCCGAGCAAGCGCGGCGGTGTCAGGTGCGCGACGCCTGGAAGATGCCTTCGATGCTCGCATCGAGGACGGCGTTGAACTCGTCGTCGGTCTGTTGCGCGGACAGCCCCTCGGTGAGCGCCCGCGAGAAGCTGGCGATCATCCCGTTGTTGCGCGCCAGCTTGGAGTTGGCGTCGACTCGGGTGTAGCCGCCCGACAAGGCGACGACCCTCAAGACCCCTGGGTGCTCGATCAATGGGCGGTAGTAGTTGTCGATCGAGGGGATGGTGAGCTTCAGCATCACCTGTTGCCCTGCGGCCAATCCGGCCAGTTGACTTTCGATAGCCGCCCGCAACAGGCCTTCTGCCGCCTCCTTCTGCGGGCTGTTGATGTCGACCTCCGGCTCGATGATCGGCATCAATCCAGAGCCCAGGATCGCCTTGCCCACCTCGAACTGCTGGGCGACGATCGCTTCGATCCCGGTGGCATCGGCCAGCTTGATGACCGAGCGCATCTTCGTGCCGAATACTCCCTTGTCGACTGCCCGAGCACACAACGCATCGAGACCAGGCATCGGCTTCATCAACTGCACCCCATCGGCCTCATCGGCTAGACCCTTGTCGACTTTCAGGAACGGCACGACCTTCTTCACCGCCCACAGGTAGTCAGCACTACCCCGACCCTCGATGTCACGGTCCATCGTGCCCTCGAACAGGATCGCCCCGAGCACACGGTCGCCACCGAAGACGGGGCTGGTGATCATGCGCGAACGCATCGCGTGCATCACGTCGAACATCTCCGCGTCGTTGCTGTACTCGCTCTCCGCGACGCCGTACAGACGCAGCGCCTTCGGGGTGCTACCACCGCTCTGGTCGAGCGCGGCGATGAAGCCTTCACCGTTGCGAACCCGCTCGAACATCTGCTGGTTCATGACTTGTTCCTTTCGCGACCGGGTGCCGCCGACGGGCACCGTCGTCAGCCCGAGCGTACCCCGCCGGCGTCATCACCACCCAGCCTGCGAACGACACGGCGAACGACACGGCGCGCGCCGCGGCGATCATCGGCCGCTACCACCTCCGTCGCGACGACCTCGGTACGACTCTGGGTGAGGCCGCCGCTGCGGAAGAAGCGCCGACGCACGACACCGTCGACAACCACTTCGGCACCTGCCTCCCACGTGACCGCGGTCGGGGGATCGAACCAGGCAACCGGCACCGACGCGACCGCGCCGTCGATCGCCGTCGACACCTCCAACGACACCACGACCGAACCCGACGCAAGGTGGCGGGTGACGGGTGCGCTCGACAGCACGCCTTTCAAGAAGACGACATTCATCGCTACCTCCGAACTGACACGGGCCGCATAGGCGCCGCGTGGACTTGTCGGGGGAAGTCGATGCCGACCCTACGTCGGGGGTATGGCGCGGTAGCCCGGTCGAAGCGGCTGTGCCCGGCTCGCGTCGGTCAGCGCCCGAGCGCGGCGAGGCGAGCGGCAACGTCAGCGAACTCGCGGTCGTGATCGGCGACAAGCCCGAAGAAGCGGCGGGCCTTGATGATCTCCCCCGACCGGTCGTACAGGTCGCCCAGCACGTACCACTGCCGCAAGTGGTGCTCGCGAATCTTCTTGGGTACCTCGCCGGCCTTGGCCATCACCGCCAATGCTCCGACCAAGTCGCCTTGATCGGCGAGCACTCCGGCGGCGACGATGCGCCCTTCGGCCATCAGTACCGGGGCCGGGGATGCCTCGCGCAACTCGCGCCACAGATCGTCGGCGGCGCCATACCGGCGCATCGCCCGGTAGCAGTCGGCCAGCACGGGATGATTGTCGACAGCGCCGGTGAGCCGCCTGGCGGTCTCCAGATGGCTGGCCGCCTTGCGCCACTCGCCGAGGCGGTACAGGGCGAGGCCGGCCACCTCGTGACCGGCAGCGAGGTCGGGCAGGTCGCGCAACACCGGCTGCACCATCCGGCGGGCGTCGCCGTAGCGACCACGCTCGAGCGCCTCTGCGGCCGACGTGAGCCGCTCTTGGTAGCGAGCGGCAGTCTGCGGCGAAGCGGCGCGCTGCAGATCGTCAACGACGTCCGGCGCCAGCTCGCCAGGGTGGCGACGACGCGCTGGGGCCGTCGATTCCTGGGCAGCTCGCCGCGCTGCGGCGGTCGCCTGCTCGCGCAGTGTCCCCTCCTGCACCAGCTCCTCGCGCACCCAGTCCGCGCGCTCCCAGGCGGGCGGCTGCGGCTCGGCGCGCAGCGGGCGCGGCCCGCGGCGCGCGTCTACCTCAGCGGCACGTTGTTCAGCAGCGGTCTGGGGACGCGTCAAACGCCGCGGTGCGACACGCGTCGGCCGGTCCGAGCCCGATGGGCCCCGGCGCGGACCACCAGCCCTTGTGTCGGCCCCGCCACGCCGCTCGCGGGCACCGCCGTCGGCGCCCTGCTCTTCGTCGGCACGCCGAGTGCGGTACGGACGCTCGCCGCTGTCGGCCCGCGGATCGCGTCGCGTCGACGATCCCGGGCGAGGACGACCCGTCCCGCCGGGCATGCGCCGCTCGCCGCGACCCGCCGAGGATTGCTCGAGCTTGTCACCCTGCCCGCGCGACGCGCCACCCTCGGCTCGATAGCGTTCGCCGACAGCACCCTCGCGGCGAGCACCCGCTCCTTCGCGCCGTGCACCGGAACTGGCACCGCCTGGGCGTGTGGCGCCCAAGAGCCGGCGCTCGCTGCCGGCGCCGCGCGCCCGGCCCGCACCTGAGTCGTTTGCACCTGAACCCCGTGGACCTGAGCCCCTTGAACCTGAACCGCTTGCACGGCCGCCCGCAGCACCGCCGCTCTTCTCG
>CAUJEE010000074.1 GCA_963169215.1 Actinomycetota bacterium | reverse complement strand
ATGCAGTCGACCGGGCAGGGGGGCGCGCACAGGCCGCAACCACTGCACAACTCGGGCACGATCACCACCCCGGCGGGCATATGGAAAATGGCCCCGAACTGTGGCGGACAGTGGCCGATGCACACATCGCAGTCGGTGCACAGGTCGGCATCGATGCGCAGCGGCGGCAATCTCCAGTGGGGATGACGGCTTCGTCGCGCGATCCGACCGGCGCGCCCCGCGGACACGCTCGCCTCAGCGCTGCTCTTGGGCCGACAGTGACGGGTCGCGGCGCAGCATCAGCGCGACGAAGGCCTCCACCACCTGCGGGTCGAAGCGGGTGCCGTGCCCGGCCACCACCAGGTGCAACGCCTCCAGGGAGGTCCACGCCCGCTTGTACACCCGCTCGCTCACCAGCGTCTGGTACACGTCGGCGACGGCGACGATGCGACCTTCCAAGGAGATCTCGTCGCCGGCCAGCCCGCGCGGATATCCGGTGCCGTCCCAGCGTTCGTGGTGGGTCAGGGCCACTTCCGCGGCCAACTGCAGTACCGGCGTGACACTGCCGGCCAGGATCTCGCCGCCGAGGGTGGTGTGACCGCGCACCCAGGCGAACTCCTCGGCGGAGAGCGCCCCCGGCTTGAGCAGCAAGCTGTCGGGAATGCCCACCTTGCCGATGTCGTGCAGGCGGGCGGCCATGCGCACGCGTTGAACGTGGTCGGCGGCGAGGCCCATCTCGGCCGCGATGTCGGCCGACAGGTCGCCGACCTCCACCGGATGGCTGTGGGTGCGGATATCGCGGAACTCGGCCATCACCGCCACCCGCTGCAGCGCGTCGAGTTGGAACTTCTCCAGGTCGGCGGTGCGCTGCGACACCAACTGTTCGAGTTCGGTCGTGCGCAGGCGCAGGATCTCGGCGTGTTGGCGCGAGGCATGCGTGTCGTGCTGGATCTGCAGTGTGCGGATACGCAATTCGACGCCTTGCCTCATCATCTCGCGGTGCAGCGCGAAGCGCGCTTCTTGATGCGCCAGGGCGTGATCGAAGCGGCCCATGTCCTTGCACAGTGCGGCCAGCCGCTCGCGCAGCTCGAGGGCCACCTCGCGCATGTTCGCCTGCATGGCCAGCTCGAGCGCTTCCCCCCACTCGCGCAGAGCGCGCTCGCGTAGGTGCTGGCCGACATACAGCTCGCCGCGGGCGATGCGCACCGTCACCTGACTTCCCGGCGACAAGAAGAGGCGTCGGTCGCTGCGATCGCGCAACGCGCCGTCGGCCTCGTCGAGGCAGGTGGCGGCGCGATCGAGCGCCGAGAGCGTGGTGTAGGCCATCGCCAGCCGGGCCAGGATCTCGGGCACCAGCTCGGGGGCATGGTCGCGGGCCAGGCCCAAGGCCGACTCGCCAAGGCTCACCGCCAGCAGATCTTCATGGCGGTCGGCGCGCACCTTGGCCATGTTCGCCAGCGTCACCGCGTCGAGATCGGGCCGGTCGTGGCCCTTGTTGGCCATCAACGCCGCCTCGTAGGTGACAATGGCCCGATCGGTGTCCTCAAGGCCGTGTTGGATGACCGCGATCGAGTTGAGCAGCATGCCCTCACCCGTGCGCTCTCCGGTGCCGCGATACAGATCGAGTGCACCCTGTGCTGCGGCCAGCGCCTCGGTGAAGTTGCCGGCGTGGTATTGCACCGCGGCGATCAGATTCATCGCCGACACCTGGGTGCGCACCGACCCGCAAGAGGCGGCAAGCTCGCGCGCTTCCAGCGCGACGGCGAAAGCCTCGTTGTGCGACCCCGTGGCGTACGACAGCTCGGCCAGGTGGCACAGCGCAGCGGACTCACCACCCGCGTCGCGGTTGCTGCGCGCGAGGACGCGCGCCTGTTGCACCAACCCGCGTGCCTGGGTCGGGTCGATCGGCTCGGCCTGCCGCGCCCGTTCGAGCAGTGCGGCGACAGTCGGTTCACCACCCGGACCAGGTTGCTGCTTCGCCTCCACCGTCACCGCTAGCACCTCCTCCCGATCGCTGGCCGCCTGATACTGCATCGGCGCGCGGGCAAGTCATCTCAAGCACCGACAACCCTAGCCAGCGCCTATCGTGGGCACAGTGAACAGTCGGCGGTCACCGCGACGCAGCCTGGAGACCTCGGCGATCACCGCCCTCGCCCCCGTCGTCGCCGTCGCTCCCGTGTGGCTGCTCTCGCTGGCGGTGTGGTGGCTGCCCTTCCACTTCGCCTTCGACGTGCCCTTCTGGCTGTTCGCCGCGAGTCACCTCGCGGCCGGCGTGCTGTTGTTCCTGCGCCCGGTGCAGACCTGGGTGCTCGCGCCGCTGCTCGGTGCCCGCCGGCCGCGACGTGACGAACAGGTGCTGCTGGCCACTGCCTGGCGGCCGGTACTGCAGGCCAACGACCTCCCCCGACAGCGCTACGTGCTGGCCGTGCTGCCGTCGAACGAACTCAATGCCTTCGCGTGCGGCGGTCATCTGGTGGTGGTCACCACCTACGCGCTCGACGCGTTGCCCCGCGACGAGTTGAGCGGGGTGCTGGCCCACGAACTGAGCCACCACCTCGGCCTGCACACGGTCGCGCTCACCATCGGGCAGTGGCTGTCGATCCCAGTACTGCTGCTCGCCCGCATCGGCTTCTTCCTGCAGAGTGTCGCCGCTGCTGCCACCGACAGCTTCGCCCGCCAGTCGCGGGTGGTCACCGCCGTCGGACGCACCATCGCCGGGTTGCTCACCCTCGTCTCGTGGGTGTTCCTCAGCGCGCTGGTGCTGCAGAACGCGCTGGCCAATGCCGTCGGGCACAGCAGCGAACTGCAGGCCGACCGGCGGGCGGTTGAGATGGGGTTCGGGCCGCCGCTGGCGATGGCACTGCGGCGGGTGGCGGCCGAGTTCGGCGACGCCCGGCCGGTCACATGGCGCGAACGGCTGGCCGCCAGTCATCCCCCGGCGCGCACGCGCATTGCCCGCATCGAGGCACTTCTGCGCCGCCGCGCCCGCAGTGCCCGGTAGCGTCGCCCGACGATGGAAGCAATCACAGCCCGCGGTCTTGCCCGCGATTTCGGCGACACCCACGCCGTGGCTGGGGTCGATCTCGCCGTGCACCCAGGAGAGATCTACGGCTTCCTCGGCCCCAACGGGGCAGGCAAGAGCACCATGGTGCGGATGCTCACCACTCTCTTGCGGCCGACCGCCGGCTCGGCCACCGTGGCCGGTCACGACGTGGCCACCGAGGCCGACAAGGTGCGCCTGGGTATCGGGGTGGCGCTGCAGGACGCCGCGCTCGACCCGAAGCAGACCGGACGCGAACTGCTCGATCTGCAAGGCCGCCTGTACGGGCTGTCGCCCGCCGAACGCAAACGGCGGGTGGGCGACCTGCTCGATCTGGTCGACATCGGCGACGCGATCGACCGCTACATAAGCACCTACTCGGGTGGCATGAAGCGCCGCCTCGACCTGGCCGCGGCGCTCGTGCACCAACCGCGGGTGCTGTTCCTCGACGAGCCGACCACCGGCCTCGACCCCACCAGCCGGGCCGCGGTGTGGGCCGAGGTGCGCGAACTCAACCAACGCTTGGGCATGACCATCTTCCTCACCACCCAATACCTGGAGGAGGCCGACGCGCTGGCCGATCGGGTGGGCATCATCGCCCACGGCAAGCTGGTGGCCGAAGGAACCCCGAGCGACCTGAAGCGGTCGATCGGCAGTGACGTGATCGTCGCCCGCGTCGCCCCCGCCGACGGCGAGCGGGTGGTCGACGTGGTGCGCCGCCTGGACGCTGTCGCCAGCGTGGAGGCGAGCGGCGACGAGGTGCTGATGAGCGTCGACCACGGCGCGGCGGCGATCAGCCCGGTGGCGGTGGCGCTGGCCGAGGCGGCGATCCATGTCGAGGGGCTCACCCTGCGCACACCGACGCTCGACGACGTGTTCTTGCACATCACCGGCGGCCGACTGCAAGAGGAGGGCTGATGAGCAACATCGTCGAAACCCGCGTGCACCCGCGTGCGGCCGGGTTCTTCGCCGACTGGCGCACCGTGGCCCTGCGGGCCGTGCGGCTGACGCTGCGCGACCCGGAAGCGTTCGGGCCGGCACTGGCGATTCCGCTGTTCTTCTTCGTGGTCAACGTCGGCGCGATGCAATCGTTCGTCGAGCGCAGCTTCCCGCCGGGGTTCGACTACAAGGCATTCCAATTGCCGGTGGCGGTGGTGTTCGCCGTCACCGGGGTATCGCGGGCCAACTCGTTGGTGATCGACATCCGCGACGGCTACCTCGACCGGCTGCTGCTCACCCCGGTGCGGCGTGGCACGTTGCTGCTCGGGTTGATGACCGCCGACCTGGCGCTGATCATCGCGCTGGCAGTGCCGGTGACAGCGCTCGGCCTGGCGGTCGGTATCGACGTGGCCACCGGCATCATGGGCACGTTGGCGTTCGTGGTCATCTCCGGGCTGTGGGGGCTGGCCTTCACCGGCTTCCCCTACGCGATCGCGCTGCGCACGGGCAACCCGACGGCGGTGAACAACGCGTTCTTGCTGTTCTTCCCCTTCGCCTTCCTCACCACCGCCTACCTGCCCGCCGAGGTGATGACCGGCTGGCTGGCCACGGCGGTGCGGTTCAACCCCACCACCTACCTGCTGGGCGCGATGCGCGCTCTGCTGCAGGAAGGCTGGCACTGGGCACCGATATTGAAGGGCCTCGCCGCCGTCGCGGGCATCGGCGCGTTGTCGTTCACGCTCGCCTTTCGCGCCCTGCGTGGTCGGGTGAACCGCGGCTGAACGGTCGTTGAGCCGGGCACCCCCGCAGAAGGTGCCAACATGGCCGCCGTGACCGCTACCGACACCTACCAACTCGACGACAGGTACCGCCTCGCCGAGGGGCGGGCATTTCTCAGCGGGTCGCAGGCCCTCGCCCGCCTGCCCTACGAGCAGTTGCGTGCCGACCGACGTGCCGGGCTGCTGACCGCGGCCTACATCAGCGGCTACCCGGGCAGCCCGCTGGCCGGGTTCGACCGCGATGTCACGGCCGCGGCCAAGTTGGCCGAGGCCGACGGGCTGCACATGGTGTTCCAGCCAGGGATGAACGAGGAGCTGGCGGCAACGGCGGTGATGGGCTCGCAGCTGGCCGTCACCCTCGATTCGTGCCGCTACGACGGCATCATCGGCATCTGGTACGGCAAGGCACCGGGGCTCGACCGGGCCAGCGACGCTCTGCGCCACGCGGTGTTCGCCGGCACCTCGCCGTACGGCGGTGCGGTGGCGATCGTCGGCGACGACCCCACCGCCAAGAGCAGCACCCTGCCGTCGTCGAGCGGGGCGACGCTCGTCGACCTCAACATGCCCATCGTCTACCCCGGCGACGTGCAGGAGGCGATCGACCTCGGTCGCCACGCGATCGCCATGTCGCGAGCGTGCGGCGTGTGGCCCGGGCTGAAGATCGTCGAGTCGGTCGCCGACGGCAGCGGCACGGTGGAACTGCACGAGGAACGGATCGACCCGGTGCTGCCGACGATGGAGGTTGCCGGCCGCCGGTGGGTGCCGCGGCCCACCGGCAACCTGCTCACCCCGTACACGCGCGATCTCGAGCGCGAGTTCCTCGAGGTGCGCCTGGTACTCGCCCGCGAGTACGCGGTGCTCAACAAGCTCAACCGCATCGAGGTACGAGGGCCGAACGACTGGCTGGGCATCGTCAGCACCGGGTACACCTACCTCGAGACGCTGGAGGCCCTGCGCATGCTGGGCCTGCGCAGCGACGACGACCTGCGCGACGCGGGTATCCGCCTTTTCCGCCTAGGTATGCCGATACCGCTCGACTCGGGGCAGGTGCGCGAGTTCGCCCAGGGTCTGGCGCAGGTGGTGGTGGTGGAGGAGAAGGCGCAGAACCTGGAGTGGACGGTGAAGGACGCGCTCTACGGCCGCGCCGATGCACCGGTGGTGTACGGCAAGCGTGCCCCCGACGACTCGCCACTGTTCCCGCTGATCGGCGCGATGGAGGCCGACACGATCGCGCCGATCCTGCGTCGCTGCCTCGAACCGCGACTGGCGGCGCGCATGACCCCGCCGCCTCCCCCGCCCCGCGAGTTGATCCCGCTCAGCGTCGCTCGCACCCCGCACTACTGCTCGGGCTGCCCGCACAACCGCAGCACACGCGCCGGCGACGACACGCTGGTGGGTGCCGGCATCGGCTGCCACGCGATGATCCTGATCACCGAGTCGGAGCACACCGGCAACATCGTCGGCCTCACGTCGATGGGCAACGAAGGAGCGCAGTGGTTCGGCATGGCGCCATTCGTCGACGACGACCACCTGCTGCAGAACCTCGGTGACGGCACCCTGTTCCACAGCGGCATGACCGCCATCCGCGGGGCGATCGCCAACGGGGCGAACATCACCTACAAGATCCTCTACAACGGCGCGGTGGCGATGACCGGCGGGCAGGACCCGAACGGTCAACTGTCGGTGGTCGACCTGTGCCGGGTGCTGCTCGCCGAAGGGGTGCAGCGCATCATCGTCACCCCCGACGAGCTGCACCGCTACCGCATGCTCGACATGCCCGCCGGGGTGAAGGTGTGGGGACGCACCCGCCTGCTCGAAGCACAAGACCTGCTGGCGCGCGAGCCGGGCTGCACGGTGCTGATCCACGACCAGCGCTGCGCAGCCGAGAAGCGCCGCGACCGCAAGCGCGGGCTGATCGAGACCCCGTCGTTCCGGGTGGTGATCAACGAGCGGGTGTGCGAGGGCTGTGGCGACTGCGGCGACAAGAGCAACTGCCTGTCGGTGCAGCCGGTCGACACCATCTGGGGACGCAAGACGCGCATCGACCAGGATTCGTGCAACTTCGACTTCACGTGCATGGAGGGCGACTGCCCCGCGTTCATGAAGGTCGAGCCGTCGGCGCGTGCTCGCCGCCGCGGGGGCCGGGCGCGGGCGACCGCAGGCGATCCGCCGGCGGTGCCCGCGCCGCCGCCCACCGCAACCGCCGGCGACGCTGGCGTCGGCGACGACATCACCATCCGTATGGCGGGCATCGGCGGTACCGGCGTGGTCACCGTCGCCCAGGTGCTTGGCACGGCGGCGATGCTGCAGGGCTGGCACGTGCGCGGTCTCGACCAGACCGGGCTGTCGCAGAAGGCGGGGCCGGTGGTGAGCGACCTGCGTCTCACCCGCCAGGCGCCCTCGGCCTCGAACAAGGCGCACAGCAACTCGGTCGACGTACTGCTAGCCTTCGACCAACTGGTGGCCGGCGCCGACAGCACCATGCGCACACTGGCCGGCGGCCGCACCGTCGCCGTGCTGAACACCGCGGCGGTGCCCACCGGCGGGATGGTGACCCACCCCAACAGGCCGTTCCCCCAGGCAGAGGTGAGCGAACGTCTTGACGGGGTGCTGGCCCGAGCCACCCGGGTCGACGCGCAGCGCATCGTGCGCCGCCTGTTCGGCAACGACACCACCGCCAACGTGTTCCAGTTGGGCGTGGCGGTGCAGGCCGGGCTGGTGCCGGTTACGCCCGAGTATGTCGAGCGGGCGATCCGCCTCAACGGCACGGCGGTGGCCACCAACCTGGCCGCGTTCGCGTGGGGCCGGGCGTGGGTGCACGACCCGACGCTGCTCGGCGAGGCCGCCGCCGAGGACACGCCGGGGATGGCCCACACCGCAGACACAGCCGGCGTCACCGAAGGGCCTGCAGAGCTGCGCGAGCGGCTACACGCCGACCTCGTCGCCTACCAGTCGCCGCGCTACGCACGCCGCTTCGACGCGGTGGTCGACCGGGTGGAGGCGCTCGGCCACACAGAGCTCACCACGGCGGTGGCAGTGCACCTGCACAAGCTGATGGCCTACAAGGACGAGTACGAGGTGGCCCGCCTGCTGCTGGCCACCACCCGCGATCAGGCGGCAGCGATCGCCGGCCCGGGGGCCAAGGTCACCTGGGTGCTGCACCCGCCGATGCTGCGCGCGATCGGGTTCGGTCGCAAGATCGAGTTCCGTGGCTGGACCCGCCCCGCGTTCGTCGCCTTGCGCGCGCTACGTCGGCTGCGCGGCACGCCGTTCGACGTGTTCGGCTGGGCGCGAGTGCGCCGTGTCGAACGCGCCCTGGTGGGCGAGTACGTGGCCGCCGTCGACTCGCTGCTGGCGGGCCTCGCCGCGGCGGCCCCAGCGGCACGGGTGGCGGAGGCCGTCGCGATCGCCTCGCTGCCCGACCGGGTGCGCGGCTACGAACACCTCAAGCTCGAACGCGCCGGCGTGTACCGCGACGAACTGGCCCGGCGGCTGGCCGCCTTCGTTGCCGCCGATCAGCGCTCGAGCGCCGAGCGGGCCGGGTTGCCCGGGTCGTAGAACACCGGCACGCACGAACCGGCCGGATAGCGGGCCACCGTCTCGGAGGCCGCAGTGCCCCTGCCGTCGAGGCGCACGCAGTCGCCCTGGAACTCGTCGGCGCCGACTCGATAGCGATACAGCACCAGCGGCGTCTCGTGGCGCCCGCCACCGTTGGCGGCCACCTGCACGCTGGCGCTGAGGATCGTGCCGCGGGCCTCCGGCCACTTCGCCGCCGGCGAGCGCCGGGTGCGAATGCGCCACGCGGCGAGCGCGACCGACAGGCACAGCACGAGCACGGCACAGCCGACGGTCACCCTGACCGTCGCCGCGTCGACCCCCAAGATCTGCAACGTCACTGCCCGTGGTCTCCTCTCGAAGACTCCCCCGGGAGGCAACAGTAGTACGCGCGCATTGGTCGCCGTTCCGTCGGGGCCGCGATCCGGACTCGGCGCCTGGCCGGTGCCTGTTCGCTGGCGGTTCAGTCCCCGATCGCGAGCGACGACGCGGGATCGGTCGCGGTGACGTAGGCGGGGGCCGCCCTGCTCGGCAGCCAGAACCAGGCGGCCAACGCCCCGACGGCGACCACACCGGCAGCCACCCACGAGCCGGCGCGGAAGCCGTCGATGAACGCGGTGTCGACCGAGTCGCGCACGAATGCCCCGGCCTGCGGCCCAGCCGTGTCGCCGGCGATGCGGGCCACTTCCGCCCCGGCGCCCACCGATTCCTGCGCGACGGCGATCGCCTCCGCCGGCACGGCACTGCCGGTGAGCAGTTCGCCGAGGCGCGACGAGTAGACCGAGGCGAAGAGTGCGCCGACGATGGCCACCCCCAGCGTGCCGCCCAACTCGCGCGCCGTGTCGTTCACCGCCGACCCGACCCCGGCCTTCTCCGGTGGAAGCGACCCCATGATCGACTCTGTCGACGGCGCGTTCACCAGGCCGAGGCCCCCGCCCATCAGGAACATCTGCGCGACCACCGACCAGTAGGTGGTGTCGGCCTCGAGGGTGGCGGTCCACGCGAACCCGGCGGCCATCGCCAACAGCCCGATGACCACCACCGGCTTGGTGCCGAAGCGGTGCGCGAGACGCGCCGACGACGGCGCGGCCATGCCGCTGAACAGGGCGAACGGCACGGTGCGCACCCCCGCCTCCAGCGTGTCGTAGCCGCGCACGAACTGGAAGTACTGAGTGACCATGAACACGAACCCGAACAGCGCGAAGAAGGCCACCAACACCGCCAGACTGCCGGCGCTGAAGCGCAGGTTGCGGAACACGCGCAAGTCGAGCATCGGGTGCTCGTTGTGGAACTGCCACCACACGTACACACCGAGCAGCACCGCGGCCAGCGCGAAGGCGATGAGCGAGTCCCACGACACCCAGCCGTGCACGGGGCCTTCGATCACCGCCCACACCAAGGTGGTGATGCCGGCGATCGAGAGCAACACACCGAGCGGGTCGAAGCGGTGCAGCGTGGTGTCGCGCGAGGTGGGCACGATCGCGCTGACGAGCATGAAGGCGACGATCACCACCGGCACGTTCACCAGGAACACCGAGCCCCACGCGTAGTGGCGCAGCAGCAGGCCACCGGTGACCGGGCCGAGGGCCACCGCCAGGCCACTGGTGGCAGCCCAGATCGAGATCGCCGTCGCCCGCCGCTTGGGCTCCTGGAACACATTCACCAACAGGGCGAGGGTGGCCGGGAAGATGAGCGCGCCGCCGATGCCCATCGCCGCCCGCCAGAAGATCAATTGCCCCGGGGTGTCGGCCTGCGCGGCGAATACGGAGGTGATGCCGAACACCACCAGACCGATCAGCAATACACCCTTGCGCCCGTAGCGGTCGCCGATGCTGCCGGTGGCCATCAGCAGGCCGGCGAAGACGAGAATGTAGGCGTCGACGATCCACTGCAAGTCGCTGGTGGAAGCCCCCAGCTCGCGCACCAGCGTGGGCAGCGCGACGTTCACGATCGAGCCGTCGACGACGATGATGAACACGCTGGTGCACAGCACCGCGAGGATCAACCAGGGAGAGCGCGCCGATTCCGCGCCGGGGGATGGTTGTTCGGTCACGCCAAGACCTCCGGGGTTCCGCAGCTGAAAGGGCCACAGTAACCCCCGCTAGCGTTGCCGTCGTGAGCAATTTCTCCGCCGCGGCTACCGACGGCCGTGACGGTGCCCGGCGCGGCGTGGTGGCCGCGCTCACCGTGGTGGCCTTGGCCGGTGGCCTGTTGATCACCCGCGAGGTGCTGGGCGGCGGCGAGGGCGACCCGTCAGGCGGCGCGACCACGACGTTCAGCGCTGTTGCCGCGGCCACGACAGCACCCTCCACGGCAGCGGTGACGTCGACCAGTTCCACCTCGACCACCTCGACCACAACCACCGTCGCCGCGCTGGTCGACCCGGCTTCGTTCGGCCAGCCGTACGGCACGACGGTGAACGGCCTGCTCACCTTCCGCGGCAACCCCACCCGCAGCTGGTATGGCACCGGCCCGCTGCCGCGCACGCAGCCGGCGGTGCTGTGGCAGTACCCGGGCAGCAGGATGTGCGGCGAGAGCAGCGAGTACGGCGAGGTGCGAAACTGGTGCGGCACCGGGTGGACCGGCCAACCGGCGGTGTTCGAGCGCGACGGTCGCACCTGGGTGGTGTTCGGCGCCTACGACTACAAGGTGCACTTCGTCGATGCTGCGACCGGGCTCGACATCATCCCCCCGTTCGTCACCGGCGATCTGGCCAAGGGCAACGTCACCGTCGACCCCGACGGCTATCCGCTGGTGTACGCCGGGTCGCGCGACAACTACCTGCGGGTGATCGCCATCGACGGCGCCGAGCCCCGCGAGCTGTACCGCATCGCGGGGCGCACCCCCGATCGCTTGCACAACGACGACTGGGACGGCGCGCCGTTGGTGATCGGCGACCACCTGCTCGCCGGTGGAGAGAACAGTTGGTTCGTGGGCTACCGCCTCAACCGCGGTTACGCGCCCGACGGCACGGTGACGGTGAATCCGCAGGAGGTGTTCCGCGTTCCCGGCTTCGACGACGAGTTGCGCGCCGCGCTGGGGTCGCAAGACCCACGGCGGGTCAGCATCGAGGCGTCGGTGGCGGTCAGCGGCGACACCGCTTGGCTGAACAACTCCGGGGGCCTGCTGCAGGGCTGGGACATCTCCTCGCTGCGCACCGGGACGGGGCAGGTGACGCGCACCTTCCGCTACTGGACCGGCGACGACAGCGATGCCAGCGTGGTGGTTGACGACGAGGGTTACCTGTACGTGGGGGTGGAGGTCGACCGGGCCAACGCCCGTGCCGAGGAGGTGGGCCAGATGCTGAAGATCGACCCGCGACACCCGGAGGCGCCGGTGGTGTGGGCGGTGCACACCAACTTCCGCGTCGACGACGGGGTGTGGACCACGCCGGTGGTGGGCGCCGAGGTGGTGTTCTGGACCAGCAAGCCGGGCACGATCTACGCCATCGATCGCGCCAGCGGCGCGGTGTTGTCGACCACGCGGGTGCCCGGCCCGGTGCTGTCGTCGCCGGTGCTCGTCGACGGGGTGTTGCTGCAGGGCGACGCGACGGGCGTGCTGCACGCGTTCGACGTCGCCGACCCGCGGGCCGCGCCCGTCGAGCTGTGGCAGCTCGACATCGGCGCCAACATCGAGAGCACGCCCGCGGTGTGGAACGGGCGCATCTACGTCGGCACCCGCGGCGGCTACTTCGTGTGCGTCGGGTCGGTCACGTGAGCAGGCTGACGCGATGACGTCCCGCCCGACGGCTCACCTCGGCCGCACCACCTGGGCCGACCTGTACCGCGCCGCCCGCCGGCCGCTGGTGGCCGTGCCCGTCGGGTCGTGCGAGCAGCACGGCCCGCACCTGCCGCTCGACACCGACACGCGCATCGCCATCGCCCTCGCACTGAGCCTCGCGGAGAGCTTCGGTGAGGGCGAGGTGCTGGTGTCGCCGCCACTCGGCATCACCGCCAGCGGCGAGCACCAGTCGTTCCCCGGCACGTTGTCGGTGGGGGCAGAGGTGCTCGAACAAATGGTGATCGAGCTGGTGCGCAGCGCCGACTGGAGCGGCGGGGTGGTACTGGTGAACGGCCATGGCGGCAACCACGGTCCGGTGTACAACGCCGTGCGACAACTGCACACCGAGCAGCGCAAGGTGCTGTCGTGGTGGCCGAAGATCGAAGGTGGCGACGCCCATGCCGGCGAGAGCGAGACGGCGATGATGCTCGCCCTTGCCCCCGAGCTGGTGCGCACCGACGCTGTGGAGGTGGGCAACACCACCCCAGTGGCCGAGTTGATGGGCGAGATCGAACGCGGCGGCGTGCGCGCGGTGAGCGTCAACGGGGTGCTCGGCGACCCACGGCGGGCCACCGCGGCCCACGGGCGCACGTTGCTCACCAAGCTGTCGATCGACCTCGTCGCCGCCGTCGACGCCTGGTGGGAGTGACGTGGGCGCTGCGGTGGGTGACGGGTCGTTGCCCGTGCGCACCGATGTGAGCTGGCAGCGGCCGACGCGAGCACCGGCCGACGGGTTGGTGGTGGTCGCCGGCTCGCCGTTGCGCGTGTTCCGCCTGTCGCCCGGTGGCGCGCACGTGATCGCCCAGGCCGAGCAGGGCGCGGTGCCCGACACGAGCGCCATCCGCCAACTGGTCGACCGCTTCGTCGAGGCCGGGGCACTTCACCTGCAACCTGTGCGCAGCCCGTTCACCGCGGCCGACGTGACGGTGGTGATCCCCTGCCACGACGGCCCACCGCTCGCGTTCGCCCGGCACCCGGGCGCGCTGGCCGCGGTGCGCACGATCGTTGTCGACGACGCGTCGGCGCGACCGGTGGAGGTGCCTGCGATGTTGGCCGGGGCCGGGGCCGGGGCGGGTGCCGGGGCGAACGAGGTGCGCGTCGTGCGCCGGGCGGCAAACGGCGGCCCGGCGGCAGCCCGCAACACAGGACTGGCGGAAGTGGTCACCCCGCTGGTGGCCTTCGTCGACGCCGATGTCGCCCTGCCCGACGTCGCCGCGCCTGACGACTGGCTGGGGCCACTGCTCGCGCACTTCGCCGACCCGCGCGTCGCGCTGGTGGCGCCGCGCGTGGTGAGCGGGCGGGCAAGTGAAGCGGGCGCCTGCGTGGCCGACTACGAGCAGCGCCACAGCCCGCTCGACCTCGGTCCTCACCCGGCGCGCATCGCCGCCGGCACGCGGGTGAGCTATGTGCCCGCCGCCGCGCTGGTGTGCCGCACGGAAGCGGTGCGCGCACTGGGTGGATTCGACGAGGCGATGCGCGTCGGGGAGGATGTCGACCTGGTGTGGCGCGTGGCCGCGGCCGGCCATCGCTGTCGCTACGAACCGACGGTGGTGGTCGAGCATGCGCCGCGCAGCACGTGGGGGTTACTGCTGCGCCAACGGTTCGGCTACGGACGATCGGCTGCGCCACT
>CAUJEE010000073.1 GCA_963169215.1 Actinomycetota bacterium | reverse complement strand
CGGCGTGTGCGCTCATAGCGCACCCGCCGTTTTCTGATCGAGCATGACGAGCGAGCGCAGGTCGTCGGTGCTCAACTCGCTCAGCCAGGTCTCGCCGGTGGTGCCCACCACCGCGTCGGCCAGCGCCCGCTTGTCGTTGATGAGTGCGTCGATGCGTTCTTCCACCGTGCCCGAGCACACCAGCTTGTGCACGAACACGGCGCGCGACTGGCCGATGCGCCAGGCGCGGTCGGTGGCCTGGTCTTCGACCGCCGGATTCCACCAGCGGTCGTAGTGCACCACCCGCGAGGCGGCGGTGAGGTTGAGCCCGGTGCCCCCCGCCTTCAACGACACCAGCAACAGCGGCGACGGCGCGGCACCATCCTGGAAGGCCTGCACCATGCGGTCGCGCTGGGCCTTGGGCACCCCGCCGTGCAAGAACGGGGCGCGCTGATCGAAGCGCTCGTGCAGGTGTTGTTGCAGCAGCAGCCCCATCTCGCGGAACTGGGTGAACACCAGCGCCTGCTCTTCGGCGTCGAGCAGGTCGGTGACCAACTCGTCGAAGCGGTGCAGCTTGCCCGAACGCCCGGCCAGCTTCGAGCCGTCGCCCAGCGCGTGGGCGGGGTGGTTGCAGATCTGCTTCAGCCGGGTGAGCGCGGCCAGCACCAGCCCACGCCGCCGCATGCCCGACTCGGCCTGCGCGTCGAGCAGCAACTGGTCGACCACCCCTTGGTACATGTGCGCCTGCTCGCGGGTGAGCGTGGCCCAGGCCACCTGCTCGACCTTGTCGGGCAGGTCGGGCACCAGCGAGCGGTCGGCCTTGGTGCGCCGCAGCAGGAACGGCCCGGTGAGGCGGCGCAGCTCGTGGGTGGCGGCCAGGTCGCGATCCTTCTCGATCGGGGTCACGAACTGGCGGCGGAACTGGGCCATGTTGCCGAGCAGGCCGGGAGCGACCACCTGGAAGATGCTCCACAGCTCGCTCAGCCGGTTCTCCACCGGTGTGCCGGTGAGCGCGATGTGCTGTTCGGCCTTTATCGAACGCATCGCCCGCGAGGTGCGCGTGTCGGGGTTCTTCACCGCCTGCGCTTCGTCGAGCACCACCGTGCTCCACTCGACAGCATGCAGCGAGTCGAGGTCGCGGGTGGCCACCTGGTAGGTGGTGATCACCAGGTCGTGGGCGGCAACAGCGTGTGCGAACTCGGCGGCATGGGTGCGGGTGGCCCCGTGGTGCACGAGCACGCGCATCATCGGTGTGAAGCGAGCGGCCTCGCTCTGCCAGTTGCGCACCACCGACAGCGGGCACACCACCAGGTGCGGGCCGGGGATGGCGACGAGGTGGGCCAGCGTGGTGGGCGTCTTGCCCAGACCCATGTCGTCGGCCAGGCAGCCACCGAGGCCGAGGCGGCGCAGGAACTGCAGCCAGCCCAGGCCGCGGCGCTGGTAGTGGCGCAAGGTGGCGGTGAACCCGGGTGGCTCGGTGCCCTCGGCGAGCGCGTCGTCGGGCAGGCCGGCGAGCAGTTGCCCGGCCCAGCCGGTGGCCCGCACCGCGTCGCCGCCCAGCCCGACGCCCGGCTCGCCGCCCAACTCGCCACCCAGCCCGGCGCCAAGCCCGGCAGCCTCCAACTCGCGGTTCAGTTCGGCGGCCAAGGCGAGCAGCTCGAGCGCGCCCAACTCGGCGTGATCGCGGCGGTGCATCTGCAGGTTGGCCAGCGCCCGGCGGGCCTCGGCGCGATCGATCTGCACCCAGCGCCCGCCGACCTCGATCAGGTTCGCGCCGTCGGCCGCGGCGCGACGCAGCACTTCCTCGGGCACCGGCGCGTCGTCGACCACCACCTGCCACTCGACCAGCGCGCTGGCGGTGAAGCGGCCGCCGCCGGTGCGGTCGTTGGGCTGCGCGGTGCCGCGGGTGGTGGGCGAGCGGCGGGTGAGCCGCTCGGGGGCGAGCAGCTCGACACCGGCCACGGCCAACGCCTCGCTGCCCTCCAGCGCGGCCGCGGCCACCTCCACCTCGACCGGCCGTGACGGATCGGCCAGCCACGCGGCCAGTTCGGGCACCGCGGTGGCGATCGCCTCGCCGGCCTCGTGCAGGCGATGGTGCAACAGGTGCTGCCACTTGTCGTCGGCGAGGGCCAGCGCGGCGGGGTGACCGGCGTGCAACTGCGCGGCGGTGCACCACCGGCTGCGATCGTCGACATCGACCAACTCGAGCGTGAGCGGCCAGCCCTCGCCCGCGTCGAGCAACTCGCCGGGCCCTTCGCCCGGTAGCGCCAGGCGCACACGGGCGCGCACGATCGGCTCGCCGGCCGCGCGGCGGGCGGCGGTGGCCAGCTCGGTGGCGATGTGCGCCACCGCCTCGCCCAGCTCGACCGACACCGCGAACTGCCCGTGCGCGGCGGTGAGCGCGCGACCCACCAGGCGCAGGGCGCGACCGTTGAACGAGCGGGTGTCGGCCAGCGGCGTGGGCCAGCCGCGGGCGGCCAGGGTGTGCCGGCAGGCGCTGTCGACCATCGTGTGCAGCAGCGCCTCGGCCTGCACCACCTCCGCCGCGGCCACCACCGGGGGCATCGCCGCCAGCAACTCGGCCGCGGCGGCGACATCGTCGGGTAGCGGTTGCCATTGCGCCGACCACCACGAGCTGCGGTTGTCGACCGTGCCCACATGGGTGAGCGTCGGCGTCACCCGGCCGCGCTCGACCAGGATGGTGGCGAAGCGGTGCAGCGCGCCGAACCAGGCCACCGACGGGCTCACCTCGCGACGCAGCAGGTCGAGGTCGCCGAGCGCGGCGAGCGTGCCCGCGTCGAGCTGCTGGCAGATCACCGGCGCCGAGCCCTCGGGCAGCTGCAGGCGCAGCATGCGCGTGCCCCACCCCGGGCGCTGGCCACCGGCGACGCGGCGCAACGCCTCGTGCAGGTTGCCCCCCGCCGGGCCGCGCCCGGGCTGCCAGGCGTAGGCATGGCCCTCGCTCCAGGTGAGCTGCAGACCGGGCTGCACGGTGGGGGGTGGTGTGCGTGCAGCCATGGCGGGAGTGTACGGAGCAGGTGCGCGGCGGTGCGCCGCGATCAGGGCACGGCGACGCGGGGCTGTGACTACGGCATTGCTTCGCCGACGACTTCGATCTCCGCCCACGCCACCCATGACGGGCCGGTGAGTGTCTGCACGCGGATGTGGGTGACGTTCTCCAGTGGCGTGCCGGGTGTGAACGTCAGCCAGTCCCTGTCGCTCGTCCAGCCGCTGAACTCGTGGACGGTCTGGTACTCGCCTGCGGCGATACGCACCTCTACTCGGTGGGTGGTGTTCCCGCTGGGATACTGTCCCACCAGCAGCCGTAGCTCGCGCACTCGCACCCGCCCCTGCAGATCGACTTCTATCCACTGCACAGGGTCGGCCCCTGAACCCCAGTTCGTCTGCGCGTTGTCATCCACCGCGTTCTGTGGCGGTTCGTCGGGCAGGCTCTGCGAGGCGGTTACCGGCTTGCCGTAGGCGAGGTTGTCGTTGGCGACTTCGACCGGCACGCAGATATCGGGCTGGTTCACGGGCGCGAACAGGTCGAGCAGGTAGCCATCGTCGTCGACCATTCCCCAGGTGCGGTCGCCGACGCTGGCATCGGCGGGGAAATACGTCCAGTAGAGCCAGCCGTCGAAGCCGTATTGGCACGACTCGGCCGCCCACTCGCTGGCCGCGCGCGCAGCATCGTCGATCTCGCTGTAGATGTGGCGGAACGCGCCGTACTCGCCCAGCACGATCGGTTTGGAGTCGAATCCGATCATCCCGAAGTGCTCGGCGTGCTCTTTCAGGCTCGGACCGCCGGGATAGCCGTGGAAGTCGAAGAAGTCGAGGTCGGATCGGGCCAGTAGCGATGCTGTTTCCACGTACCACCCTGGAGCCGCAATCTCTGGGACGAAGAAGCCCATCGTCACCAACGCGGTCGGATCGTGAAGCAGGATCTCCTCCTTCATCTGCGCGATGTAGTGCACGAGGCCGTCGCTCACCATCTGCGTCTTCTGCGCGGGGTCGCTCATGTCGTATGCACCCGTCGTCGTCTCGACAATGCCGCTGGTAAGCGATAGAGGTGGCTGGTCGACGAACATCCACTGCTCGTTGAGCAGTTGCCAGCCCAGGACGGCGTCGAATGCCGCGTTCCGCTCGACGAGACCGGTCAACAGATCGCGCCAGTAGCGACGCGTCGCCGAGATGGCCTGGGGCGTGAGGTAGTAAGAGTTGCGGTAACCGGCGAAGGTCTCGCCCGAAGCGCTGTTGGCCTCCTCCGAGTAGCCGCCTTGGTCGGGCAGATCGTTGGAGGTGAAGAGGATGGAGATGCCCGATTCGCTCGCGGCCGCCATCATGTCGGCGATGTTGTCGAGATACTGCGGATTGAGCCCGACGTTGTCGTCAGCACCGATGCACCCCTGCCCGGTATTGCACTGGTCGAGGAACACGCGCACCGTGTTGTATCCGAGGCCGGCGAGGGTCGCGAAGTCGTCGCGCGTGCGCAGCGCGTCGTAGGTGCCCACCCGCAGTAGCAAGTTGGTGTTGGCGCTGGCAGTGGGGACGAATACGTAGTTCACGCCGCGAGGCACGAACGTCGCGCCGCTGGCCTTGTCGTAGAACTCGCCGACTCCACCGACGTCGCGCACACCTATGCGGTGATCGGCCTGGCGCACGATCCGCGTCGCTGCTGTCGTCGGTATGGACACCGAATCTGTGCCGGGGTCGGTCACCGGGGTTGGCGATGACCCCCCACTCGATGTCGCGTTGCAGGCAGGCAGCCACGCCACCATCGAAATCAACACCATGGCTGTGCGCATCCGCTTCATCGGGTCCCCACGGCGAGCGCTCCCCGGTGTGGCTCGCTGCCTCTCACCGTCGCCATAGATGGTACGCCACCCCCTGTGGGGCTGTCAGGTGCGCGCGGTGTGCCGCGATCGGGGCACGGCGACTCTCACCGGATTCAAGTACCACCCGTAGGACGCGCTGAACCGGCGCGCTCTACCCTGGCGGCGAGAGGATCCGACGGAGACCACGATGAAGTTCCCCTTGCAGCGTTTCGAAGCGGTGTCGCGGCGCCAGTTCCTGCGCACCGTCGCGATCGGCTCGGCGGTGCTGCTGCCCGCGTGTGCCGCGGACGACTCCGACACCCTCGGCACTGTGCGGGTGGGTGACTCCGACGACGACACCGGCGACGACACCGACGACGACACCGACGACGCGAACGGCGACGGGGCCTCGCCTGCTTCGACGGTGGCATCGTCAGCCACACCCACCACAGCGACGACGGGGGGCGCGCTGCCCGACGGTGCCGAGTTGCAGGTGAGCTTCACCTATTCGGCCAGCGGCATCAGGATAAAGAACCCCTACATCGCGGTGTGGGTGGAGACACCCGAGGGCGAGCTGGTGAACACGATCAGCCTGTGGCTCAAGCGCGACAAGTCGCGCTACCTCGACCATCTCAAGCAGTGGTACGACGCGGAGGCCGAACTGCTCGACGCGGGCGGCCCGAACAACCTCGACGCGATCGCCGGCGCCACCCGCGCCGCGGGCACGTACCAGGTGGTGTGGGACTGCCACGACGTGTACGGCGAGCGGGTGGTGGCCGACGATTACGTGCTGTGTGTCGAGTCGGCGCGCGAGCACGGGTCGCGCTCGTTCGTGTCGGGGCCGATCACGCTCGCGGGGGAGGGCTTTACCCTTTCGCTGGCCGACGACGGCGAACTGTCGGCGGTGGCGGTGACCTATCTTGTCTGACCTGTCCCCCCTGCGCAGCGCCCCCGATCTTGACTTCGATCCCGACGACCCGGATGCACCCGACGCGCTCGAGGCCGGGTTGGTGGCCGGCCCGGTGACAGGCGAGGCGACAGGCGCCCGCCCCCGTGGCAGCATCGTCGGCAACCGCTGGTTCCGCTGGCTGCACGTGTACACCAGCATGGTGAGCCTGGCGGTGGTGCTGTTCTTCGGGGTCACCGGCCTCACCCTCAACCACCCGGAATGGACCTTCGGCGACGATGTCGACCGAGCCGCCTACTCGGGCACCCTGCCCGCCGACTACCGCACCGGCGACGTGGTCGACTTCCTGGTGGTGAGCGAGTTCGTGCGCGACGAGCACGACGTGTCGGGCCGGGTGAGCGAGCACCGCCTCGACGGCAACGAGGGCACCATCTCGTACCGCGCCCCGGGCTATGCGGCCGAGTTGGTGTTCGCCGTCGACAGCGGGGCGTACACGCTCGACGTCGAGCAGCAGGGCTTCGTCGGGGTGATCAACGACCTGCACAAGGGCCGCGATGCACCCGGCGCGTGGCGGTGGGTGATCGACATCTCCGCTGTCATGCTGGTGCTGGTGGCCCTCACCGGCCTCGGCATCCAACTGCTGCAGCGCCGCCGCCGGCTGCGCGCGATGGTGTTGGCCACCCTCGGCCTGGCGTTGATGGTGGTGCTGGTGTTCGTCGCCGTCGCCTGAACTCGCTGGTCAGCGCGGCCAGTGGGTGCTGACGTGTTCGCTGCCGTCGGCCGCGAGCAGGTGGCAGGCGACGCCGCCGGTCGCATCGGCGCCAGCCTCGCCGCCGTCGGCATCGCACCAGGCCAGCGCCTCGGCCACCGTCAGCACGCCCACCACCGTCGCTGCCGCGTCGGCGGTGCACGCATCGGGGGCGATCACAGTCGCCGCCAGGGTGTGCTGCACCGGGTGCCCGGTGCGCGGGTCGAGCACGTGCGAGTGGCGCCGCCCGGCCACCACCAACGGGCGACGGGCACCGCTGCCGGCGGCCAGCCCGCCATCACCCAACGGCACGCGTGTGAGCGGCGGTGCGTTGTCGTACGGCCGCCGCGGATCCTCGATGCCGACGACGAGCGGCGCGCCGCCGCGGTGGGCGAGGTCGCCGCCCGCGTTCACCAGCACCTCGCTGACACCGTCGACCGCCAGCGCGGCGGCCAGGGCGCGGTCGACGATGTATCCCTTGGCGATGGCGTGCAGGTCGAGGTGCGCGCAGTCGCCGGTGCGCTCCACCTGCGGCCCCTCACCTCGGCGGTCGGTGCCGACGATGCGGTAGGGCAGCACGGCGATCGCGTCCACCGCGGCGGCGAGCGCCTGTTCGGTGGGAGCTGCACCATTGGCGGTGGCGCGTTGCCACAGGTCGCGCAACACACCGGCTGCGGGGTTGAACGCACCACCCGAGGCGCGGTGCCAGTGCGCGGCCAGCGCAAGCAACTGCACCACCTCGGCGGTGACGGCCGAGTCGTCACCCCCGCGCCAGCGGCTCCACGCGCTGGTCGCCCGGTACGCCGAGAGCAGCGCCTCCAACCGTTCGCACTCGGCCAGCGCGGCGGCCTCACCGGCGCAGGCTCGCCCGTCGTCTGCGGCGCGCACCCCGATCGACACCCGCGTGCCGAGCAGCGGCTCGTACACGCCCGTGTGCAGTTGCCCGGCGGCCTCCATCGTCACCAGTGAACACGGTCGGCGCGCACGGTCGCGTGGTGGTGCCAAACTTGCGTCAGGCGTGCCTGCGGGCACCGGCGAAAGGGGGCCCGCATGGGCTATCCAACCTCCACTCCGGCGGCGGGAACGGCGACGCCGCGGGCCTCGGCCCTCGCCCGGCGAACCGCCGCCTCGGCGATCGTCGCCGGTGGCCTGTACGTGGCCGGCTACTACCTGCCGTTGGTGAGCGAGGGCGGCTTCTCGGCCAGCTTCTCCGACGGCGACTCGAGCGGCATGTGGATCTGGGTGGTGCCCGCGCTGTTGGCGGTGGTTGCCGGTGTGGTGGCGTTCGTCGGCAAGGGGGTGGCGGCCACTGCGGCCGGCACCGCGGCAGGTGGGCTGGTGACGGGGGTGGCCGGCATCTCCGCGTTCGAGCTGATCACCGTGCACAAGCTGATCGGCGACAGCGGCCCGTCGAAGGGAATCGGCTTCTGGGCGATGGCCGCCGCCGCAGGTGTGGCCGTCAGCGCAGGCTCTTCGGTGCTCACCGGCGCGAAGGCGGGGGAAGCAAAGTGCCGGCAGCAATTGACCCTGATCGGCGCGGCGATGTTCGTTGGGGCACCACTGGCGATCCTGCTGCCCGCCGACGGCTTCAACCCGCTGAGCGACATCGACGACGGCTTGATCAAGTTCGGGCTGGTGGTGTGGGCCCTGCTACCACCGCTGCTGGCCATCGCGGCCACCTTGTCGCGGAGCGTGTCGGGCGTGGCCTTCGGTGCCGGGGTGGCGCTCGCCCTTCTCGGGTTCAGCGTCGCCGTGCTGCAGAGCGAACCCGGGTCGGGTGGCTTGGCTGGCCCGTTCGGCACCGGCCACGACTCGCTCTACCACTGGTCGGCGTTGGGTGCGCTGGTGCTCACCGCCTCTGCGCTGATCGGCCCACTGAGCGGGCGGGTCGCGGGCTCGGCGGCCGCGTCGCCGAGCGTGTCTCCCGCCGGCGGCGCGGGCGGTGGCGCAGGGCAGTGGGTGGCCGATCCCTACGGGCGGCACCAGTACCGCTGGTACGACGGAGCGCAGTGGACGGCGCAGGTGTCGGATCACGGGGTGGTGAGCCAAGACCCGCCCGTGCAATCGCCGCCGACACCACCGCCGACCTCGCCCGCGGCGATCCCCCGCGACCAGTGGCTGCCCCCGCAGGGCTGAACCCCACCCGCCGCGCCTCGTAACAACCCGGCGCGGCTCAGCCGCCCATGTCGGTGACGGTGGCGGCGATCAGGTCGCGGGTGCGGTCGCGTAGCGCGTCGACGTCGTCGAGGGTGAGGCCCTCCACGCTGATCGGCTCGAGCACGCGCACCTCGGCGTCGGTCACCCCGAAGCGCCAGTCGCCTTTGCGGATCGCCTCGTGCGTGCCATGCACCGCCATCGGCAGGATCGGGTGGCCGGTCTCGATCGCCAGGCGGAACGCGCCGTCCTTGAAGTTGCCCAGGCTGCCGTCGCGCGAGCGGGTGCCCTCGGGGAAGATCATCACGCTCACCTTCTTGTCGAGGCGGTCGCGGGCGCTCTTCATCGCGGCGACGATGCTGTCCTTGTTGCCGCGCACCAGCCTGATGTCGGCGGCCATGCGCATCAGCCAACCGACCACCGGGTACCCGAAGAAGTCCGACTTTCCCAGCCACTTCATCTCCCACGGCAGGTGCGAGATCAAGAACATGTCGGCGAAGCTCTCGTGGTTCGACACCACCACATACGGCCGCCGTGGGTCGTGCACCTTCAAGCCAGAGGTGCGAAAGCGCCACAGCGGGTTGAGCCAGCCGAACACCACAGTCACCTTGCGGAACAGCCAGCCGGGCCAGTAGCGACCCCTGTCGAACGGCGCGGTGACTGCCCACACCACGGCCACCAGCGGCAGCCAGGTGATGAGCAGCACGCCCAGCACCAGCCACCCCCACACCGACAGCACGGTGGCCGCCACTGGGTTGTCGAGCAGGCGATGGCGGAACGGGGTGTTTGGCACCCTGCCATGGTGACACGTTGGAGGCGCTGCGCCTAGGGTCGGGTCGTGCGCGTCGTCCCCCTCGCCCGCCGCCTACACCCACTGGTGATCGGGCTGGCTCTGGGGGCTGTGGTGTTGGCCGTAACTGCCTGTGACGACGACTCGCCCGCGTCGCCATCTGCTTCGCCGTCTGGATCGCAACCGGGCAGCGACCGCACCGACCCCACCGGCGCAACGACCGTCGGCGGCGACACCGCCAGCGACGAGTGGCCGGCGCTGCTCGTGCGCTTGGTCGCGCACGCCGAGCAGTACCGCTGGATCACCACCGGCGAAGACCTGATCGAGGTGTGGGTGTGCCACGTGCCCGACGACACCGAGGCGGGCATCTACGCCGGCCTGCCGCTGCGCCTGCCGCTCACCGCCAAAGAGGTGACCGACATGATCCGCTCGTCGGCGCCGCAGTACTTCGAGGGCATCTCCCACGGGCTGTATCAGCCGGTGTTCCGCGTCGGTGGTGAGGTGACGATGGCTGCCGCCGACCAGCCGCGCGACTGCATCGCCGAGGCGGTCAACCGCGCCGGGGTCGACGCGCAAGGCCTGTTCCTGGTGGCCGACGCCGAACACGGCTCGACCCAGCCGGGCGGCTTCGGCGACGTCGGCCGCGAGTGCGTGTTCGACACCTGTGCGGTGAGCGTCACCTCTCGCGCGGCCTACATCGGCGCCAGCGACTTCCACCCCGACTGGGGCGACGTGAAGCCGATGGACCTAGTGCAGCACGAGATGGGCCACCTGCTCGGATGGGGCCACAGCGCGGTCGACGGCAACGACTACCTGAGCGCGCTCGACGTGATGAGCAACAGCGCCGCCCCCCGCGATGTCGACCCCGATCGCCGCGACGGGCCCGACACGATCGCCCTCAACCGCCTGTTCGCCGGCTGGCTGCCCGACCAGGCGGTGTGGGTCGCGCCGGCAACGGGCGGATCGATCGTGCTCGCACCCTCCACCGGCGAGAGCGGCACGCGTGTGGCGGTGGTGTCGGTGTCGGCGACCGAACTGCTCACCATCGAGCTACTCACCGCCGACGGCTACAACGCTCACCTACCGGCCGACGGCATCGCCGTGCACCGGGTGGTGGTCGACGACATCGACGACGACAGCCCGCAGGTGGATCCGGCCTTCGGTGAGGTGCCCTACGACCAACTGCTGCAGCCCGACGCCGAGGTGACGGTCGGTGGCTGGCGCATTGCGGTGGTACGGGCGGAAGTTGCCGGCAGCGAGTCGCGCTGGACGGTGCTGGTGACGCCCGCCGGTTGAGCGCCGCTACTGGGCACTCGCTGGGCACTCGCTGGGCTCGACAACGGGGCACAGGCCTGGGCGTGACGGGCGTAGTCTGCTGGCCATGAGCAAGCAGCCGACGTTGCCGATGACCCCGGGCCAACGCGAATTGTTCGACGCGGCAGTGGCCGCGCAGGCCAACTCGTATTCGCCGTACTCGCACTACAAGGTCGGCGCGGCGATTCGTACCGCAGCAGGCACCGTGTTCGCCGCGTGCAACGTCGAGAACGCGGCCTACCCGCAGAGCAACTGCGCCGAGGCGAGCGCGATCGTGATGATGGTGGCCGCCGGCGAGCGCGAGATCACCGAGGTGCTCACCGTGTGCGACGGCGAAAGGATCGGCACCTGCTGCGGCGGTTGCCGCCAACGCATCCGCGAGTTCGCCGATCTCACCACGCCGATCTACGCCTGCGGACCTGACGGCATGCGCGCGGTGTTCACCCTCGACGAGCTGTTGCCGCACAGCTTCGGCCCCGAGCACCTGCTCTGACGGCGCAGAGACCGAGATGAGCGATTCCTCTCCGCCCCCCGTGCCTACACCGCCGTCGGTCGTCATCGACACCAATGCCAAGGTGAAGATCCCGCGCTGGCCGCTGATCGTCGCGATCGTGGTGGTCGCGGCATTGGTGGCCTTCACCGTGGTGTGGTTCGCCACCCGCGACGACAGCCCCTACGAGGCGGGCCCGGCGGCGACAGCGTTCGTCGCCGGCTTCGCGGGCGAGGGCGCGGGTGAGGGCGAGGGCGCGCAGGTGCAACTGACCGAACGCGAGTTGAAATGCATCGACGATGCGTTCGTCGACGTCGACGAGGACGAGTACGACCGCGGCTTCGACCCGATGTACGTCTTCGGCAACAGCGCGGCGCTACGCGAGAGCACCGGCCGCGCCCTCGACGAGTGCCTCGACCGCGACAGCCGTATCGAGTTGCTGGCCGCGAGCTTGGTCAATGAGGGCACTGCCGAAGGCGAAGATGCGGTGTGCATGGCGGAAGCTTTCGACGCGGCGGTGGTCGACGGCGAGGGATATGCGCCTCTCTTCACCGACGAGGAAGCAATGGGAGAGTTGCTGTTCGATCTGTTCGAGGCGATCGAGGACGGCGGGGTGTCGCTGTTCGACCCTGGCGATCCGACCTTCGACGAAGGGGATCTCAGCGGCTGCGAGTTCGAGTTCAACACCGTGTCGACCGCGATCGAGGCGCACTACGCAAGCTACGGCGAGAACGCCCAGAGCTGGGACGACCTGTACCCCGAGTTCGTGAGTGCCGACCTCAGCGACAGGTTCACGATCGAGCCCGGCGACGACCCGGGCAGCGTGGTGGCCACCGGTATCGGCGACTGCGATGGCTACAGCTTCAGCTACGGCGCGTAGGCTGCCCCGGTCCGGCGGCTTGGCGTCGGCGCGAGCGAAAGAACTGACATGACCGTGCACCAGCTACCTGTCACCACCCGACGCAGTCGGGCGATCGTCGGCCTTGCCGCCGCGCTGGTGGCGCTCACAGTCGCGTGTGGCGACGACGACTCGAAGGGGTCGCCGGCCACAACAACCGCGGCAACCAGCGAGCCGTCGGCCACCAGCGAGTCGACCGACGGTGCCGACATCCCGGAGGGGATGTTCGTGCTGGCCCTGATGGCCGCGGCCGAGCTCGAACCTGAACTCGACGCCGAGCAGTTGGCCTGCATCGACGAGGTGTTCGAGGGAGCAGACCTCAGCGAGTTCAGCGAGACCTTCGACCCCTTCGGCGACTACGTGTCGGACGATGCGATGGCGCGCACAGGGCAGATGTTCGACGACTGCCTCGATGCCGAGGCGCGCATCGAGATCGTCTTCGCGAGCATGACCACCTCCGAGCTGGGCACCACCGAGCAGATGCAGTGTTCGGCGGAGAAGTTCGACCAACTGGTACTCGATGCCGGCAACTACGAAGAGCTGCTCACTGTCGAGATCGACGTGAGCGAGGAGATGTTCGATGCCTTCGAGGGCTGCGGCATCGACATGGGCGGCACCTCCGACGGCTGAACCCACAGACTCTCTCGCGGACGACGGCACGGCCCTAACCTGACGGCCGTGCCGTCGTTAACCTGACGCCGTGCCGTCGTTGCGCGAACCGTTCCTCACCGCCAAGCTGCAGGGCTTCGGCACCACCATCTTCGCCGAGATGAGCGCGCTGGCGGTGGCCACCGACAGCATCAATCTCGGCCAGGGATTCCCCGACACCGACGGCCCGCGCGAGGTGCTCGACGCGGCGATCGCGGCGATCAACAGCGGGCTCAACCAGTATCCGCCGGGGCCGGGCATGCCGGTGCTGCGCGAGGCGATCGTCGCCCACCAGCAGCGCTTCTACGGCCTCGCCTACGACCCGGCGACGGAGGTGCTGGTCACCGCCGGCGCCACCGAGGCGCTGGCC
>CAUJEE010000072.1 GCA_963169215.1 Actinomycetota bacterium | reverse complement strand
AGCCGGTGGCGGCACCGGCGGTCATCGGGCGCAGGGTTGTGGGGATACGAACGGTCACGGCCATCGCACCAGGCTACCGAGACAAATCACTATCAGTTCGGTCGGGATTCGGGTGCGCACCGACGCGGATCGCCGCGGGCGGTGCTGGCCGTAGCCTCGGCGCGGTGCGTGTGCTGGCCGCGGCCGACAAGTTCCGAGGAACGGCCACCGCCGCCCAGGTGGCGGCGGCGATCGGTCACGCCTGCTGGGAGACGGGCCACGACTGCGTCGAGCTGCCCTTGGCCGACGGAGGTGAAGGCACACTCACCGTGCTGGGCGGCGCCAATCGGGTGAGCACGGTGACCGGGCCGCTCGGCGACCCAGTGCGCGCCGAATGGCGCCTGCACCGAGGCACGGCGGTGATCGAGATGGCCCGCGCCTCGGGGCTCGAACTAGTGGGCGGCGCGGAGCACAACGACGCGCTGGCCGCCACCACCACCGGCACCGGTGAGCTGATCGACGAGGCGCTCGATCGCGGGGCACGCAAGGTCGTCGTGTGCCTCGGCGGGTCGGCCACCACCGACGGCGGGCTCGGCTGCGTGCGGGCGATCACCTCCCCGCCACGACTGAAGCAGGTCGAGTTGCTCGTGGCCTGCGATGTCGACACGCGGTTCGTCGACGCGGCAACCGTCTTCGCGCCGCAGAAGGGGGCCACTGCGGCGCAGGTCGAACTGTTGCGCGGACGCCTCGAGCGGCTGGCGCAGATGTACCGCGAGCAGTACGGGGTCGACGTGCGCGACACCCCGGGCAGTGGTGCGGCGGGAGGGCTGGCCGGCGGGTTACTGGCTCTCGGTGGCCGACTGGTGCCCGGCTTCGATCTGGTGGCCGACGAACTCGAACTACACGACAGGGTTGCAGAAGCCGACCTGGTGATCACCGGCGAGGGCCACCTCGACGCGCAGAGCTTCGCGGGCAAGGTGGTCGGAGGCGTTCAGCGGGTTTGCGCCGAACTGGGCGTGGAGGTGGCCGCCGTCGTGGGCGGCAGCGATCCCGAGGTGCGCGACCGCATCCGGCTGGTTTCGCTCACCGAGTCGTTCGGTGCTTCGCGGGCGATGCGCGAGCCGCTGTGGTGCATCGAGCAGGCGGCAACGACCATCCTGCGCGCCTTCGCTGGCTAACGTGCGCCGCAGATGCCCGACCCGACCACCCGCACGCGTTTGCCCGCCGACCTGGCGATCGTCAACTGCACCGCGCTGCTCGGCGTGGGAGCCGAGCGGGCGACGTTCGCGCCCGGAGCGACGATCGAGATCAACGGCGGACGCTTCACGCGCATCGACCCACATCCTGACGGGCTTCCCCACGCCAAGCAGGTGATCGACGCACGCGGCATGGTGGCGATGCCCGGCCTGATCAACACCCACACGCATGCGGCGATGACCTTCCTGCGCGGCGCGGCCGAGGACGTCGCGCTGGCGCACTGGTTCAACGACTACATCTGGCCGATGGAGGTCAACTTCGCCGAGCGCGACGTCTACCTCGGCACGCTGGTGGCCATCGCGGAGATGATCGAGTGCGGGGTCACCACCTTTGCCGACCACTACTTCCACATGGATCAGGCCGCACAGGCAGTGCTCGAGTCGGGGATCAGGGCCAACCTCGGCGCGGCCTTCTTCAGCTCACAAGGGCCTGACGGCCTGACCCAATCGCTGTCGTTCGCCGAACGATGGAAGAACGCCGCCGATGGTCGGATCACCACCTCCGTCGCCCCGCACGCGCCCTACACAGTGAGCGATGCCGATCTGACCGCCGCGGCCGAGGGCGCGCGCCGGCTGGGAGTGCGGGTGCACCTGCACGCGGCCGAGGACATCGTGCAGACCAACGCCAGCCTGCGCGACCGGGGCCGCACCCCTATCCAGGTGCTCGCAGAGACCGGCGTGCTCGATGCCGGCGCGATCATCGCCCACGGCAATGGGATTCTCGCCGACGACATCGCCTTGCTCTCCCAGCACCGCGGGCGGGTGGGTGTCACCCACGGCCCGAAGGGCTATCTCAAGTTCGCCTTCGGCCCGCTCACGCCGATCGCCGCGCTGCGCGCCGCCGGCGTGCCCGTCGGGTACTGCACCGACGGGCCTGCGTCGAACAACACTCTCGACATTCTGGAGGCGATGCGCGTCACCGCGATCACGCAGAAGCAGGTGACCGACGACCCGACCTGGTTCCGCACCGGCATGGCGTTGGAGATTGCCGGGCCGGGCTCGGCGGCGGTGCTGGGCATGAGCGGCGAGATCGGCGTGCTCCGCCTCGGGGCGCGTGCCGACTTGATCCTGGTCGACGTGAGCGGGTTCCACTGCCAACCGCTGCACAACCTCGCCGCCGCGCTGGTGTATTCGGTACAGCCCGGCGACGTGCGCACGACGATCGTGGAGGGGCAGCTGCTGATGCACGACCGCCAGCTACTGACCATCAACCGTGATGCCCTGCTCGACGAGTTCCGTCACCGCGCGCGCGAGATCACAGACCGCACCCACGGCCGCACGATCCAGGACTACACGCAATGACCGGGTGAACCGGCAGCGCGTCAGGAGGTGGGGGTCGACCCCGGCACCGACGGCGGCGCGGTGGTTCCCGTCTCGGGTATGCCCTGGATCTGCTCCAGCGTCTTGCCGGCGAGATCGTTGCCGAGGAGCAGCACAACACCGCTGCCATCGGCCCAGGCACCCGATTCGACCTTGATCGGCAGTGTGCCGGGTTCGACGGCGAGGCCGTTGAGGGTGCGGGCGACGGTGTTGGCCACCGCTTCCGCGCCGGTCGTGCCGGCGTTGTAGATCACGTAGCTGGTGGTGAGCTTGGGGTCGCACGTGCCGTTGGTGGGGTCGACCATCTGGAAGCCGGCATCGGCCAGTGTGCTCGACATCATCCGCGCGACGCCGTTCTGGATACTGCAGTTGGCGACCTGCACCTTGGTGCTGGTGAAGTCGCCAGGGATCGTAGTGGTGGTGGTGTCGAGGAAGCCTGTGTCGAGCGGAACGGTGGTGACTTCCCCATCTCCACCTCCACCGCCGGGGGTGACGCTGGCGGTACCGGCGTCGTCGTTCACCTTGTGCAGGATGAGAAAGCCGAAGACCAGTGCTACGGCAGTGACCGCGATCGCCACGCCGCTGCCCATCGGCGGGCTGCTCACCGGCGCCCCCGGCCGCGGCCGGCGTCCCCCGAGGTCGTTGCTCATGTCGGCTCCTGTCGTGGTGTCAGGCCTGTTCGCCGGCCGCCGCGCCACCGATCAACTCCCGGCGGCGGCGTTCTCGCTGACGACGCAGGCGGCGTACCACCAGCGGATCCTCGAGCATCGACGCCGGATGATCGATCACCCGGTTGACCTCCAGATTGTACTCCTCCACCGAACACGTGAACCGCGCGCGGATGGCTTCGTGGCGGTCCTCGTCGAGGGTGAACCAAGTGGCCTCGAAGCGCAAGATGGCCAGCTCGCGCTCGCCGAGCGGCTGGTGGGCGGAGTCGTTGCTGCTCATGATCCGTCCAGCCTGGCCCACAGTCGGCCCCGTTGCCAAGCATCGGACACACGTTCGATGTCCTCGCGCCGCTATTCGGCGTCGCTGGCAGCCCCATCGGATTCTGGGAAGCGACAGTCCCAATCGTCGTTCTGGTCTGGCCTGGTGCCGCAATGCGGGAACACGCCTTCCCAGGTTGCGCCCGGCGGCTTCTATCGTGGGGGAGATGCCGCCCCGCGATGACCACTCACACCCGTACCTGATCGGCGTCGCCGGCGGCAGCTGTTCGGGCAAGACCACCGTCGCCGAGCGATTGGCGGAGATGGCCGGCGACAAGCGGGTGTCGCTGTTCAAGCTCGACTCGTACTACCGCTCGTTCCCCGACCAGCCGTTGGAGGTGCGCGCCAAGGCCGACTACGACCACCCATCGGCCTTCGACTGGGAGTTGCTTGCCGAGCATGTCGACCGGCTGTCGATGGGGCAGGACGTGGCCGTGCCGGTGTACGACTACACCAACCACCTGCGCACCGACCAGGTGCGGGTCGTGGCCCCGACGCGCATCGTCGTCATCGAGGGCATCCTGGTGCTGCACGAGCCGTCGCTGCGCGACCGCTTCGACCTGAAGGTGTACATCGACACCGAAGCCGACATCCGTTTCATCCGCCGCCTGTTGCGCGACGTGGCCGAGCGCGGCCGCACGCCCGACAGCATCATCGCCCAGTACCTGGAGACTGTGCGTCCGGCGCACGAGCAGTTTGTCGAGCCGAGCAAGCGCTTCGCCGACGTGATCATCCCCCACGGCGGTCTCAACGCTCCCGCGATCGACGTGCTGTTGGCCCGCGTACGCGAGCTGGCGATCATCGAGTAGCTGATGCCCGTTCACACGCACAGAGCCGATGGGCGAGGAGGAGTCCCCTGATGGCGATGGAGTTCGTGATCGCGCGCAATCCCGATGCGTCGTCATCGTTGCCGTACCTGGTGCGACTGCCGCTCGGTCAGAGCGGTATCGCGTTGAAGGTACGCGAGACATGGCCCCGTACGGCCAAGGTGTACTGCCACCGCGCCGACCATTGGCCCGACGACATCGAGGTGATCGAACGCGTGCCCGTACGCTCGTGCGAGAAGCGCGGCGCGGCGATCGACCTGGTGCTCGACCGCGGGCGCGAGCAACGGTCGCAGTTCGTGTTCGCAATGGCACGCGGGCGGGAGGTGATCTTCTGGCAGAGCGCGCGTACGGCCAAGCAGGCGCGCCCTGCCGTGTCGTTACCCAGCGCTCGCGCCGCGGGCCGGGTGCTGGAAGTGCTCGTCGACTCGCACGAACGTTACGCGTGGCGATTCGAGCAGCAGCAGGCAACGACGGTGCGCCGCGGGTTGCCTGCCGGCGACTATGCCGTTGCTGCCGATGGGGCGATCATCGCCGCGGTGGAGCGCAAGAGCCTCGCCGACCTGGTGTCGACCCTCACCACGGGCAAACTGCGCTACCTGCTCGCCGACCTGGCGACAGTTCCACGCGCCGCGGTGGTTGTGGAGGATCGCTGGTCGTCGGTGTTCAAGCTCGACCGCGTGCGACCAGCGGTGGTGGCCGAAGGCCTGGCAGAGGCGCAGGTGCGTTTCCCGTCGGTGCCGATCGTGTTCTGCGAGACGCGCCGACTCGCCCAGGAGTGGACCTACCGCTACCTCGGTGCAGCCCTCGCCCACCACTTCGACTCGCGCCTCGGCGACGAGCGCGCCGCCGAGCTGCCGGAGCCAGGGGCCGTGCCGCCGCGCGAGCCCACCGTCGCCGAGGTGCGCGCTTGGGCACGCGCCAACGGCTACGACGTGCCCGACCGTGGCCGCCTACGGCCGGAGATCCACGCCGCGTTCCACGCCGCCGCGCCCGGGTGACGGCGGCAATCAACTGGCGACGGAGTATCGGAGCTGGTATCGGAGCCGGGTGTGGGAGTCGAACCCACGACCACATGATTACAAGTCAAGTGCTCTGCCAACTGAGCTAACCCGGCGGGGATGGGCCGAAGCGTGGCGCGCCACCCTGTGCCGCACACAACCGATCCGCCCCACAGGTTAACGGCGCGGCCGACCACGGCGGCTGCGACTTGTCCGCCGTCAACCGCCGCAGGGCCGCCTCGCGGGCACCCATGTCAAGGCGCCGCGGATCTGCCCTAACGCTCGGGACCGCTGTAGTACTATCCAGCCACTTGAACCGAAGGGGATGATCATGTTGATTCCGGCCCGTATGCGCTGGCTGCTGCTTGCCGCGGTTGGTGCCCTCACCGTCGTTGCCTGCGGTGGCGACGACAAGGACACCACCAACACCTCCGCCCCCGACGGCACCGACGCGGCAACCACCGTCGCCGACACCGACACCACCGACGCCGCGCCCGACACCACCGCGCCAGACACCACCACCCCCGGGTCGGCGATCGTGCAGAACGGCAGCGCGTACAGCATCGACTGGTCGGCGCTCAGCGGACCGGCGTTCTTCGCCCCTCCCATTGCGGGCAGTGGCGATCCGTTCTTCCACATCCACTCCGACGGCGCTACCGACGGCTTCTTCTTCTCACTCGAGCTGTACACCACCGGCTACGGGCCGCTGTGGACAGGGCAACTGGGCACGTTCCCAATCGGCTGCGCTGCCGACTCGACCGGCATCTGCGCGCACTTCGATCCCGACGGCCCGGGGCCGACGGGCGACCTCGGCGCCGACTTCGGGGCCACCGGGTCGATCACCATCAACCAACTCGACGCCAGCGGCTACTCGATCGATGTCGGGCAGATCACGTTCAGCAACGGCTCGGTGATCGAGCCGTTCACGCTGGCCGGCTGATCCGGGGACGACCAACGTGAAGACCGCGCTCGCCATCGTCGGCACTGCGGTCAGCGCTGCGCTGCTGCTTCGGTCGCTGCGCAATGGTCGCGCTCCGGCGGTCGTGCGACAGGTTTTCGACGCGGCCCGCGGTGTCCTGCAACTGGCGGCAGTCGTCGCGGTGGTGGTGATCACCGGCGTGCGCTCGCCGCTACCGCTGCTGCTCATCGCCGTCGGCGTCGGCCTCGCCACCGGCGCGTTGATCGGCTCGACACTGCAGCTCGAAGTGCGGGAGCGCCGCGTCTTCGCCCGCCGCAGCATCGTCGGCGCCACCGTGTGGGGCACCGGGCTGGTGGTCGCACAGTTGGCCGGTATCGCCGATCGCGCCGGCGCTTTCCGCGTCGGTCAGGCGATCTCGTGGTTCGGCCTGGCGGTGGCGATCGGCACCTTTGCCGGGCGCAGCCCGCGCCTCGGCGAACTGCGCCAGCGGATCGCGCTCGGCACCGTGGCCGGCGGTGCGCTGCTGGTCGCGCTCACCGCCGCCGCCTACCCGCCGCGCCCCACCACCGCCGCGGCCGGGGCACCTGCAGGTAGCGGCGAAAGCAGGTGGGTGCTCGACGAGGTGGTCACCGGCGCGATGGACGGCTTCACCACGTTCACCCACACACCTGGGTCGATCACCGCCGAGGTCAGCGTCGACGGCTACAGGGCGTCGTTCACGGCCGGCTATGAGCCGCTGCCGGCGGCGGAGTTGTTCCAGGGCGACGAGGTGGTGATCGAGGTCAAAGCCAGCGCCACCGTGCAGGGCACTGTGCAGCAGTACAGCACGCTCGACGTGATCCAGATCGGCATCGACGGCTGGTCGGGTGCCGCCGTCGGTGTCAACGTGTCGTGCACCGACCCGATCGGTGAAGAGCCGCTCTACTGCCCGGGTCCCGACTCGAACCAGGGCCCGTTCACGTGGGAAGTTCCCGCAGCGGGGTCGGGCAGTCAGTTCGCGATCGGCA
>CAUJEE010000071.1 GCA_963169215.1 Actinomycetota bacterium | reverse complement strand
TGCTGCTCGACGAGGCCACCTCATCGGTCGACGCGCTCACCGAGGTGCGGCTCGGCCGGGCGCTCGAGCGGTTGGCCGCTGGGCGCACCACGATTGCCATCGCCCACCGCCTGTCGACGGCCGCCCGTGCCGACCGAGTGCTGGTGCTCGACCACGGCCGGCTGGTGGGGGACGGCACGCACAACGAACTGCTCGCCGCGGGTGGTGTTTACCGGCAGATGTACGACGCCTGGGTGGCGGCCACCTCCTCGGCCTGATCTCGCCGCCGAGCAGGGTCGCCAGGTCAGGGTACGAAGCCGTCGACCGACCCGACCTCGCAACGAACGTCGGTCGTGCGCGCGAGGCCGGTGGTGGCGAACGAGGCGGTCTCGCCGGGCGCGACATCGCGCACGCGGGCGGAGCCCCGGTCGACCATGTCTGTGCCGACGAGGAAGAGCACGCTGACGGAGTAGTCGTGATCGCGGTCGTCGAGGTTGGTGATCGTGCCCTCGGCGATGACGCTGCCGCCCGACGCCCTGCACGAGGTGATCCGCGCAGAGGTCGGCCCGGCTTCTGTGACCCGCTCGATCTCGTCGATCACCACCGCGGTGAACAGCGCCCCGACGACGCACAACGGGATTGCCACTGCCGACAGCACCGTGCCCCACACGGCCAGCGACTTGCCGGTTTGCTCGCCGCTGTTGATCCGGCGCAGGGCGAGGATGCCGAACACCAAGCCGACGATGCCTGCCGCGCCGGCGATGACGAACACGAATGGAACCCAGGCCAGACCCACCGCGCAGAGCCCGAGGATGAAGGCGGTGATCGCCCAGCCACGGCTCGGCCGACTGTCGCCGAGGAGCGGCGGGCGTGGGCCGAGGTAGGCCGGTGGCGTCTGCCCGGGAGAAGCCAGCGGCGACCGCGGCTCGACGTAGCGCTGGCCGTTCACCGAGACGTCGGCGGTGAAGCGCTGCCCGTTGTGGTAGCGATACTCGTACCTGCCCGACGGATCGGGGTACCACCCTGGCGACAGCGTCGGCTCCACTCCGCCGACGATATCCCCCGCCCGCCTCTACCATCGGTGGCGATGCACATCGTCCTCATCCGCCATGGTCAGCCGCAGTGGGTGCGCGACGGGCTGAGTGTGGTCGACCCGCCGCTCACCGATCTCGGCCGCCAGCAGGCCGAGCAAGTGGGCGAGGCGTTGGCCGGCGAACATTTCGATCACGTGATCGTGTCCCCCCTGCGCCGGGCGCGCGAGACGGCGGCACCGCTGTTGCGCCGCCTGGGCCGCGACGAGGTGGTCGAGCCCTTCCTGGAGGAGATTCGCGAGCCCAACTGGCACGGCACGCCCGCCGAACTGGCCAGCGCCGCCTATGCCGAAGAGCGCACCCGCGCCGCCGAGGAACGCTGGACGGGACTGAGCGGTGGTGGTGAACCGCCCCGCGACTTCGTCGAGCGGGTGCGCGTCGGCGCCGGCGAGTACTGGGAGCGGCAAGGGATGTACCGCGCCCGCCAGATCCTGCCGGTGTGGCACCTCGACAACCCCGACCTGCGGGTGGCGATCGTCGCCCATGCCGGCACCAACGGGGTGCTGTTGTGCCAGCTGCTCGGTCTCGACCCGGTGCCGTGGGAGTGGGATCGCTTCGTCACCATGCACGCCAGCGTCACCCGCCTGAGCAGCCTGCAGATGCGCGACGGGCACACCTTCTCGCTCGGCCGTCTCTCCGACGTCGAGCACCTGCCCACCGGGGCGCGCACGGCCTGAGCCGATCGTGTGGCGGCACCGTTAGGCTGCGGCGACGATGCTGCCCGTCGACCAGATCGAGCGCCTGCTGGTGGTGATGGCCCACCCCGATGATGTCGATTTCGGCAGCGCGGGCACGGTGGCCACGCTCACCGACAATGGAGTTCACGTGACCTACTGCCTGGTCACCGACGGCGACGCCGGTGGCTTCGAGGACGGCATCTCGCGCGCCGAGATGGCGGCGCTGCGCCGGCGCGAGCAGACCGCGGCGGCTGAGATTCTCGGCGTGCACGACCTGATCTTCCTCGGTCACCCGGACGGCCGGGTGGTGGCCGATCTCGACCTGCGGCGCGACATCAGCCGGGTGATCCGCGAGGTACGACCGACGGTGCTGCTCGGCCAGTCGCCGGAGCGCAACTACGACCGCATCTACCCCAGCCACCCCGATCATCTCGCGGTGGGGGAGGCCACGATCTGCGCGGTCTACCCCGACGCGCGCAACCCTTACTCCTTCCCCGAGTTGCTGGACGAAGGCCTCACACCATGGACGGTGCAGGAGGTGTGGATGTCGACCCACCCCACGCCCGGCGACTTCATCGACGTCACCACGCAGATCGATCGCAAGTTCGCCGCCCTCGCCTGCCACCAGAGCCAGCACGTCGACCCGGTGGCGATGGAGCAGCGTGTGCGCGGGTGGATGAGCCTCGTCGCGGAGGCGTTCGGCCTGCCCGCGGGCAGCTACGCCGAGAGCTACAGGGTCGTGCCCACCCCCTGACTCGGCTCGGGGGGCGACGGACGCTGCGGGTAGGGTGGCCGCCATGACCGAAGCAGTGATCGTCGCCACCGCCCGCAGCCCGATCGGGCGGGCCAACAAGGGTTCCCTCGTCAGTATGCGCCCCGATGACATGAGCGCGCAGATCGTCAAGGCGCTGCTCGCCAAGGTGCCGCAGGTGAAGCCCACCGACATCGACGACCTGATGTGGGGTATCGGCCAGCCGGCCGGCGAAGGCGGCTTCAACATCGCTCGCGTGGTGGCCGTGCTCGCCGGTCTCGACGACGTGCCCGGGGTGCAGGTGAACCGCTACTGCTCGAGCAGCCTGCAGACGATCCGCATGGCCTTCCATGCGATCAAGGCCGGCGAAGGCGACTGCTTCGTCGCCGGTGGTGTCGAGACTGTGAGCCGTTATGCCTCCGGTGCCAGCGACATCGCTCCCAACCCGATCTTCAAAGAGCCAGGGGCGCGCACCAAACTGCGGGCCGAGGGCGGCCAGGGGCCGTGGACCCCACCGGCCGGTCTGCCCGACTTGTACATCGCCATGGGCCAGACCGCGGAGAACGTGGTGGAGCACGAGGGGATCGGGCGCGAGGAGATGGATCGCTTCGGCGTGCGCAGCCAGAATCTGGCCTGTGCGCACATCGACAACGGCTTCTTCGAGCGCGAGATAACCCCGCTCACCCTCGAAGACGGCACGGTGGTGAGCAAGGACGACGGTCCGCGCCCGGGCACCACCTACGAAGCGGTCAGCCAGCTCAAGCCTGTGTTCCGTCCCGACGGCACGATCACCGCCGGCAATGCCTGCCCGCTCAACGACGGTGCCGCCGCAGTGGTGGTGATGAGCGACACCAAGGCCAA
>CAUJEE010000070.1 GCA_963169215.1 Actinomycetota bacterium | reverse complement strand
GATGCCGACGCCGAGCGCGCCCTGGCGGTCATCGAGGCCACGGGCGTCACCCGCTCGGAAGCCATCCGCTCGGCCCTCCTCGCCGCCGCCGAGAGCGTGCGCCGCCGCCCCGCGCTGGCGGCGGAGGCGGCAGCCTTGGAGGCCGACGAGCACGACCGGGCCGAGATGCTGTCGATCGCGTCGATGATGGAGTCGCTCCGTGCAGCGCGGTGACGTCTACCGCTTCCGCGTGCCCAAGGGAGTCGGCCACGAGCAGCAGGGCGATCGCTATGGCGTTGTGGTGCAGGCCGACGAGCTGTTGCCCCGCTCGGTCGTGCTCGTTGCTCCCACCTCGCGCAGCGCCCGGCCGGCCTCATTTCGCCCGGAGGTCGTCATCGGTGGATCGAACACGCGCGTGCTCGTCGAACAAGTCGGCGCCGTCGACGCCCAACGTCTCGGCAAGCGGGTCGACACACTTGCGGCGACGGAGATGTGGGCCGTCGACGACGCTCTCGTCACCGTCCTCGGGCTGCGCTGAGCGCGCCGTAGCTCAGTTGAGCCGCTGTTCAGCGGAGGGTCAGCCGACGGTCCAGGTGCCGTTGCTGCGCAGCAGCGCCGACAGGTCGCCGGCACCCTTCTTCTGCGAAGCCTGCAGCATCTGCTCAGCCACCAGCGTGCCGTAGTCGCCGCGTTGCACATCGCGGAAAATGCCGAACGGGGTGGGCGAATGGTCGTCGTGCGACAACCGCGCGAGCGCGAAAGCGAGGCCGGGGTCGGCGCGGTGGGCGTCGTGCACCAGCAGGTTGGCGTCGCCCACCTCGGCAACTTCGACGATGCGCAGTTGCCCGTCGGTGCCCATGACCACACCCTTGCTCTGCTCGGGGCCGAAGCGGATCGGCTGGCCGTGGACGAGGTCGATCATCATCTCCTCGCGGGCGTGCTTGCCGGTGACGCCGTCGAATGCCGCGTCGTTGAACACGTTGCAGTTCTGATAGATCTCGACGAACGACGCACCCTTGTGGGTGTGGGCCGCGCGGAACACGTTCATCATGTGCTTGCGGTCGAGGTCGTGGGTGCGGGCGACGAACGAGGCCTCGGCCCCGAGCGCCACAGACAACGGATTGAACGGGTGGTCGATCGAGCCGAATGGGGTGCTCTTGGTGACCTTGCCCTCCTCCGACGTCGGCGAGTACTGGCCCTTGGTGAGCCCGTAGATGCGGTTGTTGAACAGCAGGATCGTCAGGTTCACGTTGCGCCGCAGGGCGTGGATCAGGTGGTTGCCGCCGATCGACAGCGCGTCGCCGTCGCCGGTGACCACCCACACGTCGAGATCGGGCCGGGCCACGGCGATGCCGGTGGCAACCGCGGGGGCACGACCGTGGATGCTGTGCATCCCGTAGGTGTTCATGTAGTACGGGAAGCGGCTCGAGCACCCGATGCCGCTGACGAACACGGTGTTGTCGGGGGTCATGCCCAGCTCGGGCATCAACGCCTGCACGGCGTGCATGATGCCGTAGTCGCCGCAACCGGGGCACCAACGCACCTCCTGGTCGCTGACCCAATCCTTCTTGGTGGTCAACTGCACGGCGGTGTCGGTCACTTCAGCACCTCCTGGATGGCTGCTTCGAGTTCGGCGGAGGTGAAGGGCAGGCCCTGCACCTTGGTGATCGCTTTCGCGTCGACGAGGTACTCGGCGCGCACGAGGCGACACAGTTGGCCCATGTTCAGTTCGGGCACGAGCACGTGCCGGAAGCGCCCGAGCAGGTCGCCGAGGTTCGGCGGCAACGGGTTGAGGTGGGTGAGGTGGATCCACGCCACCTTGGTGCCGGCGCGGCGGGTGCGCTGCACCGCTGCGTCGATCGCGGCCCAGGTGGAACCCCACCCGAGCAACACCACCTCGGCATCGTCGTCGCCCATCACCGTCGCCGGCGGGATGTCGGCCGCGATGCGGTCGACCTTGGCTTGGCGCAGATGCACCATCTTCGAGTGGTTGGCCGGCGCGTAGCTGATGTCGCCGCGGCCGTCCTCCTTCTCGATGCCGCCCACGCGGTGGGCCAGGCCAGGAGTGCCGGGGATTGCCCACGGGCGGGCCAACGTGTCGGGGTCGCGCACGAACGGCCAGTACTCCTCGCTGCCGTCTTCGTTGACGTGATTGCGCTCGGTCTGGAACTGCACCGAGATGTCGGGCAGGCTGTCGGGGTCGGGCAGCAGCCACGGCTCGGAGCCGTTTGCCAGGTAGCCGTCGCTGAGCAGGATCACCGGCGTGCGGTACTTGAGCGCGATGCGGCAGGCCTCGATCGCCGCGTCGAAGCAGTTGGCCGGGCTGTAGGCGGCGACGATCGGCAACGGTGCCTCGCCGTGGCGACCGAACATGGCGATGTTCAGGTCGGCTGCCTCGGTCTTGGTGGGCATGCCGGTGGAGGGGCCACCGCGCTGCACATCGACGAGCACGAACGGCAACTCGAGCGACACTGCCAGGCTGGTGGTCTCGCTCTTCAACGCCACACCGGGGCCGGAAGTGGTGGTGATGCCGAGGTGACCGGCGAACGCTGCGCCGAGAGCCATACCGGCCGCGGCGATCTCGTCCTCGGCCTGCAGCGTGCGCACCCCGAAGTGCTTGTGCTTGCTCAGTTCGTGGAGGATGTCGCTGGCCGGAGTGATCGGATAGCTGCCGAGGAACACGGGCAGCTTGGCCTGTTGACCAGCGGCCACCAGCCCCCACGCGAGCGCCACGTTGCCGGTGATGTTGGTGTACTCACCGGGCGGCAGCTGGGCAGGCTTCACCTCGTAGGGGTGGTCGAACAACTCGCTCGTCTCGCCGAAGTTGAACCCAGCCTTCAGCGCGGCGAGGTTGCTCTCTTTGACCAGGTCCTTGAAGCGTCCCTCGATCCACTGCACCGTGGGCTCGATCGGGCGCGAGTAGAGCCACGACACCAACCCCAGCGCGAAGAAGTTCTTCGACCGCTCGGCGTCGCGCGGCTTCACACCGAGCGACTCGGTGGCCGCCTTGGTGATCGAGGTCATCGGCACCAGCACGACGCGGTAGTTCTTCAGCTCGTCGGGATCGTCGAGCGGGTTGTGGTCGTAGCCGGCCTTCTCCAGGTCGCGGGCCTCGAACGCGTCGCTGTTGATGATCAGCAGGCCACCCTGCTCGAGGCGATGCAGATCGGCCTTCAGCGCGGCCGGGTTCATCGCGACGAGCACGTTGGGGGCATCGCCGGGGGTGGTGATGTCGTGATCGGAGATGTGCACCTGGAAGCTCGACACACCGTTCACCGTGCCCGCTGGGGCGCGGATCTCGGCCGGGTAGTCGGGGAAAGTCGACAGGTCGTTGCCGAACAACGCGCTCACCGAGGTGAAGCGGTCACCCGTGAGCTGCATACCGTCGCCAGAGTCACCTGCGAACCGGACAACGACGTGCGAGAGCGGTTCCGTCGGCTTGTCCTGGCGTTCTTGGGTGTCCGTCATTGGCCACCTCCGTGAGAGGGCCGAGCCCCATTGCCCGGCCGGGAGGTCACGCTACCGGGTGGAACGCATCGTGAGCCAGACGCCGACAGCGGCTGCAACCAGCCCGACCACGGCCAGCGGCCCCATCGACTCGCCGAACAAGATCGCCCCCTCGATCGTGCTCAGCGCAGGTGTGAGGAAGAACAGACTGCTCACCTGCGCCGCAGCCTCGCGCTGCAGCAGCCACATCATGATCAGCACCGCCGCCAGCGACAGCACCCCCACCGCCCAGGCCAGCGCGAACAGCGATCGGGAGGTGACCTCGAAGCGCTCTCCAGGGTGAAGTGCGGCCGCCACCGCCAACGCGGCAGAAGAAGCCGCGTACTGCGCCGCCGTGCCCCACAGCAAGGGGGTAGCCGCCCCGCGCCGACGTTGCACGAGGGTGCCGGCGCTCATCCCGACAACGCTGATCGCCGAAACCACCAGCGCGGCGGCGGTGATGCCTGCGGTGTCGCCGAGCAGATGCTCGACAACCACCGCCACCACCCCGGCGAACCCCAGCCCGACGCCTAGCCACTGCACGCCGCGCAATCGCTCGGCCAGCACCAGTCGACCGACCACCGAGGTGAGCACCGGGTGCAGGCCGGCGATCAGCGCGCTCACTCCCGAGGGCATGCCCCAACTGATCGCCAGGAACACGCCGCCGAGATAGGCCGCATGGATGCCCAGGCCGGCCGCCGCGGCCCACGCCGACTGCACCGCCGTCGGTCGCGGTGCGCCGGTGGCGGCGGCGAACAGGGCCAGCAACAAGCAAGCGACCGCCAGGCGCACCGCTAGGAAGGCGAACGGGCCGGCGTCGTCGGTGCCGTAGCGGGCGACGACGAAGCCCGTGCTCCAGAACACCACGAACACCCACGGCGCGGCCGCGGCCATCGCCGGGCGCGGGCGCACGCGGAAGGGGCGGGCCGCGGTTGCGACCCGCCCCTCTCGGTCAGCGTGATGCTGGTGGGTCAGGCGCCACCCTCGGTGGGTGTGACCTCGATCGGCGCATAGTCAGCACCGTTGATATCGACACCGAGAGCCGTCAGCAACGCGTGTGCCGCGGTGACGATGTCGTTGGTGTACGACTCGGCATCGGGAGCAGCGGTCAGCACGGTGCTGCCCTCCAGGTTCTTCGTCTCCAGGGCGAGCTGCGCGGTGCGATCCCACGCCGCCTGCTGGATGAAGCCGACACCATCGGCGGCGGGCCAGATGAGCTTGTTGATCTCGTTCATCTGCCACGTCTGGTGGCCGAGGCCGAGCTGCGAGCCCTTGGCGGTCACCAACTCGGCGCACTCCGCGACGTTGTCGCCGCAGTAGGCCCAACCCTGCAGGGAGGCGGCGACGAACTTGGTCGCGGTGTCGCGGTAGCCCTCGTCGGACAGACGCGAACCGTCGGCCCAGATCGCGTCCTGCAACATGCCGACGCCCTCTTCCTCGTAGGAGATGACGTTGAAGTCGTCGGGTGTGTACAGCTCGCCGGTCTCCGGGTTGATCGCCTCGAGCACCTGTGCGTACTCGTTGTAGGTCATCGCCTCGGCGGCATCGATGTCGCCCTCGAGCAGGCCGACCATGTCGAACTGCTGAGCCACGTTCTCGACGTCGTTGGCCGGGTCGAGACCGGCCTGGGTCATTGCCGCGAACACCTCGAACTCGTTGCCGAAGCCCCAGTTGCCAACCTTCTTGCCGGCGAAGTCGGCCGGGCTGGTGATACCGGCGTCCTTGAAGCTCACCTGCAGCGTGCCCGAGCGCTGGAACACCTGGGCGATGTTGACGATGTTCGCTCCGGCCTCGCGGCTGGCGAGGGCCTTGGGCACCCACGAGATGGCGAAGTCGGCCTCACCGTTGGCGAGCACCGTCTGCGGCACGATGTCGACGGCACCTTCGAGAATGGTGACGTCGAGACACTGCGCCTCGTAGTAGCCCTTGTCGACGGCGGCGTAGTAACCGGCGAACTGCGCCTGGGTGACCCACTGCAGTTGCAGCTTCACCGAGGTGGTCTCCTCGCACTCCACTGCGGTCGTGTCGCCAGAGCCACCACCATCGTCGCTCTTCTTCTCGTCGTCGTCGCCGCAGGCGGCGAACAGAGACACCGCGGCCATCACCGCGACGATCCCCTTGATCCGTTGGTTCCTCATGTGTGTGGTTTCCCTCCCCCTTGCGGACACTCCGTCCGTAAGGCTGTGTGCGGTGGAACAGCTCACGAGCTGTCCCGATTGCGATTGGCGCGGCCGCCAGGCGTGGCGACCGACTCTAGAACGATGGCGATCAGATAGAACGCGAGGCCGAGCAGGCAGGCGCCGAACACGTAGGCCCAGCCGGCGGCGTTCTTGGAGTTGGCGATGTTGGAGCTGATCCGCGAACCGAGACCGGTCTGTGCGCCGCCGAAGTACTCCGAGACGTAGGCGTAGATCACCGACAGCGGCGCAGCAATACGCAGTCCGGTGAACAGGTACGGCACCGCGTTGGGGATGCGCACCTTGCGCATCAACTGCCAGCCGCTGGCCGCGTAGCTGCGCATCAGTTCGGCGTGCACCGGCTGCACCTGGCGCAGACCCTTGGCCACGTTCACCAGCACGACGAAGAACACCACGATCGTCACCATCAGCCGTCGAGGCACATCGCTGGTGGTCGAGAACATGTTGTTGAACAGCGCCACAAGCACGAAGGCGGGGATGGCGTTGACTGCGATCGACATCGGCATCACCAGCTCGTCGAGCACTGCGAAGCGGGCCAGCAAGAACGCGGTGAGCACCCCTGCGATCGCCCCGAACAGCAGCCCGAAGGCGGCATTGGTGCCGGTGACCTGCATCGCCTCCCAGATGTTCGACCAGTTGTCGAAGAAGTTGTCGATGACGTCGGTGGGTGCGACCAGGAAGTAGGGCTTGAGATCGAAGCCGCGCACCACCATCTGCCAGGCGAACAGCAACAGCGCGCCGAACGCCAACGGCGGCCCCACTGTGACGACGAGCGTGCGCGCTCTCACCGGTCTTCGATCCCCCTCGCGCCGACAGCGTATTCAGATCCGCGCAGCGCCTCGCGCACTTCGGTGACCTTGGCGAAGAACTCGCTCGCCTCGCGTGTGTCATCGCTGCGGTTGGTACCGAGGGGCACGTCGACGACGTCGGTGATGCGGCCCGGGCGCGGCGACATCACCACCACGCGGGTCGACAGGTACACCGCTTCGGGGATCGAGTGGGTGACGAAGATCACCGTCGTGCCGGTTTCGCCGCAGATGCGCAGCAGCTCGGCCTGCATGTGCTCGCGGGTCATCTCGTCGAGCGCGCCGAACGGCTCGTCCATCAACAACAGCGGCGGGTGGGCGGCCAGGGCGCGGGCGATGGCGATGCGCTGCTGCATGCCACCGGAGAGCTGCCACGGGTGGTGGTGGGCGAAGTCGGCGAGCTTCACCAGCTCGAGCATCTCCAACGCGCGAGCACGCC
>CAUJEE010000069.1 GCA_963169215.1 Actinomycetota bacterium | reverse complement strand
CGAGCAGCCCACCGGCGACACCATCACGGTGCGATCCTGCACACCGAGTTCGTCGATCGCATCGGCCAGGTACTTCTGGGCCAGGCCGTGCCCGCAGCCGGGACAGTAGGTGGTGGCATGTGCCTTCAGCCCGGTGGCGTGATCGTGGCGCTCGAACTGGCGGTAGAAGACTGACAGCGGCATTTCAGCGCACCCTTTCCAAGCTCGCGTTCGACACGGCCAGCACGTGATCGACGATCTCGCGCTGCGACGGCAGCATGCCTCCCTGTCGGCGCACATGACTGAGCGACGGCAGGGGCAGGTCGGCGTGGCTCAGCGCGAGGCGCAGCTCGTCCTCCAGCTGGCCACTGCTGGCCTCCACCACCACCACGTGGCGGGCAGCGGGCAGCAGCGTGGCGAACGCGTCGACGGGGAACGGCCACAGCGTGATCGGGCGGAACAGCCCGGCTTTCACGCCCTTGGCGCGCAGCTCCTTCACCGCTCCCTTGGCCAGCTGGGCCGGGGTGTTGCAGGCCACCAGCACCACCTCGGCGTCGTCGCAACGGTGGAGATCGGCGCGCTGTTCGGCCGCCGCCATGCGTGCGTACTTGGCGTCGAGGGCTTGGTTGTGCTGCTCGAGCCCGACCTCGGAAAGTTCGATCGAGCAGATCAGGTTGCCGCGGTGCGAGTGGTCGCCCCACACCGCCCACTCGGGGATGCCGGGCACCACCATGTGGTCGGGCAGCCGCACCTGGCCGGTCATCTGCCCGAGGTAGCCGTCGCCGAGGATCACCACCGGGTTGCGATAGTTGAAGGCCAGCTCGAACGCAAGCATGGTGAGGTCGAGCATCTCCTGCGGGGTGGCCGGCGCGAGCACGATCGCCTTGGTGTTGCCGTGCCCCAGGCCACGGCAGGCGAGCTTGATGTCGGCCTGCTCGGGGGCGATGTTGCCCAGGCCCGGGCCGCCGCGCATGATGTTGACGAATACCGCCGGCACCTCGGCACCGATCAGGTAGCTGACGCCTTCCAGCATCAGGCTGAAGCCGGGCGAACTGGTGAAGGTGATGCACCGCTTCCCGGCCCCGCCCGCGCCGTACATCATGTTCACCGTGGCCACCTCGCTGACCGCCTGCACGAACACCCCGCCGAGCGCCGGCTGCACCTTGGCCATCAGCTCGGCGCCTTCGGTCGACGGGGTGATCGGGTAACCGAACACGTGCCGGCACCCGGCCAACACGGCACCCATCGCCGCCGCGTAGGTGCCCTTCACCACCAGCGTGGTGCGTTCGGGCAAGGGCACGATGGCATCTGGCCACGGCTCGGGGATCGGCGCGTCGAACGGCCGCGGCCCGCTCACGTGGGCCGGGTCGATCACCTCGAACGCGGCCTCGTCGCCCTCCGGGTTGAGGCCGAACGGCTCGGGGCAGGCCTCGATGCACAGCCCGCAATGGTTGCAGCGCTCGAGGTCGAGCACCACCGGAACCAGCCCGGTGAGCGGGTTGATCTCGGTTCCGAGGGTGATGCAGCCCTTGGTGCACGAATCGATACAGCGCCCGCAGCCCTTGCAGTACTCGGGAAGCAGCATCGGCTCGGGCCTGTTGGCAATCGTCGTCACACCGTTACCTCCAGAACGTGTTCATGCTTCCATCATCCTCGCGCCACGCAAGGGGTGGCTAGGGCCGGTCGGTCCACCCCGGTTGTGCCGTTGTCCCCTCCGCCGCCTGCTCTGGCGAGCGACGCAGGTCCAGGGCCTGAGGGATCACACCACCAGCTCGTACTCGGCGCCAAGGGCTCGGTACGTTCCTGCGGCGCGGGCGTCGCGGGTAAGGAGCGTTGCTCGATGCTCACGAGCCGTGACGGCGATGACCGCGTCGTAAACTGCGCCGCCGGCCACTTCAGCGGTGGCAAGTTCGTCGATGAAGCTCTGCTGGGTCGCCTCGTCCAGTGCGGCCCGACGGGGGAATCTCGCAGCCAGGAGGTCGCGCGCGTCGGCCGGACGGAGGCGGGCATCACCCGGAAGGCGGGTCAACACGGAATAGGTTTCTGCAGCTGCATGGACGGGCAGATCGACACGGCGGTTGCCCACGAGAGTGCGTACTCGCTGGTGCGCTGCGTGTGCCGACTGGACCAAGGGAACCGCCACGCTGGTGTCGGCGAGCCAGAGGGTCATCTGCGTACAGACTCGAGCAGCGCGAACACGTCACCGTCGTCGATGGCCGTGTCGGAGATTGCGACGAGCACTCCGTCCTGCTGCTCGAGGCGCGCCGTGCGGCCCCCTGGTGCCACGTGAAGTCCATCTCCGTACAGGGTGACGTCGACCACAGTCCCAGGCGCGAGCCCAAGACGGTCACGCAGCACCTTCGGTAGGACGATTCGGCCGACACTGTCGATAGTTGCTTCCACTGGGAAAACACTACCAGTCATTTCCCATTCCCTCCAGAGCGGGTGCCTCGTCCACTCGTCCGGCTCGGGCTGCTTCAGCCGGCGGGGAAGGTCTTGGCCAGCAGTTGCGGCCAGTGCTCCTCGAGCACGATCACCGAGCGGGTGGAGCGCACCTCGTCGAGGTTCTGCAGCCGCTCGAGGATCACGTCGCGCAGCGCGGTGAGGTCGGCGGCGCGCACCAGCAACACGACGTCGTCGTCACCGGTGGTGGCCGCCACCATCGCCACGCCGGGCAGCTCGGCCATCTCTGCCAGCGCATGACGCCACGACTTCTGCTGCATGGTGACGTTGACGATCGCCGTGATCCCGAGGCCCGCGCGCTGATGGTCGATGCGGGTGGTGAAGCCGAGGATCACCCCCGACGCCTGCAAACGCTCGAGCCGGGCGTAGGCCGTGGCCCGGCTGATGTGGCACCGCTCGGCGAGGTGCGACACCGAGGCGCGGCCGTCGGCCTCGAGCGCGGCGAGCAGGCGGCGGTCGACGGCGTCCAGTTTGGGCAGGTCGTCAGCGGCGCGATCGGACATTTGTCCAGAGTACCCTGCCCTTGGACGGCAGTTCGTCCAGAGTTTGGCCGATCCGTTGACCACATCGCCGCTGATCCTCACACTCTGCTGTATGGCCGTCTTACTGGAGACCGTGCAACCGCCCGATCAGTTCGCCGTCACCGGGCTTGATGCGGTGCACTTCGCCGTCGGCAACGCCCGGCAGGCAGCGCACTACTACTCGACCGCCTTCGGTTTCACCGTGTGCGCCTACCGCGGACCCGAGACCGGGCACCGCGACTCGGCCGCCTACGTGCTGCAGTCGGGCAGCGCGCGCTTGGTGTTGGAGAGCCCGCTGCGGCCGGGGGGCGACCTCGCCGAGCACGTCGCCCGCCACGGCGACGGAGTGATCGACCTGGCCATCGCGGTGCCCGACGCCCGCGCCGCCCATGCCCTGGCCGTGGCCCGCGGCGCCCGCTCGCTGCAGGAGCCGACCGAGACCAGCGACGAGCACGGCACGGTGGTGACTGCGGCCATCGCCACCTTCGGCGACACCCGCCACACGTTCGTCGAGCGCGGCGCGTACAGCGGTCCGTACCTGCCCGGCTACACGGCTCGCGCCGTCGATCCAGGGGCTGGGGCCGCCACCGCTGCGGGCTGGGTGACGGCCATCGACCACTGCGTGGGCAACGTGGAGATGGGCGCGATGGACACCTGGGTGGCCTTCTACAACCGGGTGATGGGCTTCACCAACATGGCCGAGTTCGTCGGCGACGACATAGCAACCGAGTACTCGGCGCTGATGAGCAAGGTGGTGGCCGATGGCAGCAGGGTGGTGAAGTTCCCGATCAACGAACCGGCCGTTGCCAAGAAGCGTTCGCAGATCGACGAGTACCTCGAGTTCTACGGCGGCCCGGGCGTGCAGCACCTTGCCTTCAATGTCGCCGACATCGTCGCCGCGGTCGACACCATGCGCGCCGCCGGGGTCGAGTTCCTGGCCACGCCCGACAGCTACTACGACACGCTCGAGTCGTGGGTCGGCCCGCTGCACATCGACGTCGATCAACTGCGGTCGCGCGGCATCCTTGCCGATCGCGACGAATCGGGCTACCTGCTGCAGATCTTCACCAAGCCGGTGCAGGATCGCCCGACGGTGTTCTTCGAGCTGATCGAGCGGCACGGCAGCGAAGGCTTCGGTAGGGGCAACTTCAAGGCGCTGTTCGAAGCCATCGAACGCGAGCAGGACAGGCGTGGCAACCTCTGACCACCGCGGCCACGGCTACTCGCTGCTCGACGCTGCCGGCGAAGTCGAGTTGGGCGCCGACCATCCGGGCTTCGCCGATGCGGCCTACCGCGCCCGTCGTAACGAGGTGGCGCGCCTGTCGGCCGATTGGCACCCGGGCATGGCCGTGCCACAGGTTCAGTACACAGCAGCGGAGGACGAGGTGTGGGCGACGGTGTGCGCCGAACTGCGGCCGCTGCACGACGAGCGCGCCGCGGGCTGCATCCGCGATGCCATCGGACGGTTGGCACTGCCGACCGACCGGGTGCCCCAACTCGACGAGGTGAGCGCCGCACTGCAGCCGCTCACCGGCTACCGCTACGGGGTTGCCCCTGGCCTGGCCGAACTCCGCCAGTTCTACGGTCTGTTGGCCGACGGAATGTTCCTGTCCACCCAGTACCTGCGCCACCCGTCGGTGCCGCTGTACACGCCAGAGCCCGACGTCATCCACGAGGTGGTGGGGCACGGCCTGTCGTTGGCCGTGCCCGAACTGGCCGAGGTGTGCCGGGCGATGGGGCGCGCCGTGCGACGCGTCGAACAGCCGGCGGCGCTGGAGGCCTTGAGCCGCATCTTCTGGTTCAGCATCGAGTTCGGGTGCGTGTGGGAACGGGGCGAGTTGCGCACCTACGGCGCCGGCATCCTCAGCTCGTACGGCGAGCTGAAGTCGTTCGCCACAGCCGAACTGTTGCCGCTCGACCTCGCGGCGATGGCCACTCACGAGTACGACATCACCCGCTACCAACCGGTGCTGTTCGCGGCTCGTTCGCTTGCGGAAGTGGTCGATGTGGTGGGAGGGTGCTTCGACGCGGCCGACGACGAGCGCCTGCTGGCGCTGGTGGGAGCGAGAACCTGATGCCCTATTACCGCCGCGTCGGCGACGTGCCGCACAAGC
>CAUJEE010000068.1 GCA_963169215.1 Actinomycetota bacterium | reverse complement strand
ACCACCACCACCGGCGGGTCCACAGGCGTGCCGGTGGTGAGGTCGTAGGCCGGGTACTCGTCGTCGAAGTGGATCGGGTCGTCGGAGCTGGCGATCGCGTCGGGCGCGAGCGTGGCCGGGACCCGCGAGTTCTGGAACTGGCTGGTGGCGGTCTCCATGTAGCCGGTGTCGAGCGTTGCCTCCACCGCGCCGCCGAGATAGGGGATCGACGTGCCGAACAGCAGCGCGCCGTCGTTCATGATGTAGCCCGCCGGATTCGGGCCGCGCTGTGGCCCGACCCAGGCGAAGGTTTCCGGCACGCCGTCGTGGGTCTGGAAGCCGACCCAGGTCGGTGCGGCGGTGTCGCCTTGCTGGGTGAGCATCACCTGCACGTAGTAGGAGAACCAGTCGGCCGGTGGCGTCGGGTCCCACGGGGTGGCCATGTGCAACTTGACCCACAACATGCCGTCCGGGCCGGCGAACACGGTGTAGCGGTCGACGGTGAGTTGGCCCGGCAGGGTGGTTGCCGGTGAGGCCACGTCGGCAGGGGTGCTCGCCGCCTCGGCGGCATTGGCACCCGCGGCACCGGCTGTGACCAGAGTGGCGCACGACAGCCCGATCAGCACGAGCCGCGAGAACTGCCTGCGCATTCCCCCAAGCGTCTGCTTGCGCATATGTGAAAACGTACTCCCAGCCGCACCCCCCGTCGACCATCCCCGTTCCCGCCCGCTCTTTGTCGGCGGTGGGGCAGTGCCCCACACGGCCTCAACGCCGACTTGGGCTCGCTTGGTGGGAACGCCAGGCAACTGTGCGACACCCCCGGCGCACACTCGGCTTGTCGAAAGGCAGGTCGATGAACAAGTCAGAACGAGGCCGTAACCAACGAGGCCGCAACCACCCCAGTCGTCGGCAGGTGGTGCAAGCCGAACAGTTGGCCGCAGTGGGTTGGCGCACGCTGCACCTGGTCGACGCCGACAACCTGTTGGGCGACCCCAACTGCACCGACGCGGCGCACATCCGCTCCGTGTTCGACGCCTATCGCACGGCCGCCTCTTATGCCGCCGGCGACCAGGTGGTGGTGGCCACGGGGTGCAACTCGCGCCATGTGCTCAGCGTCGAGTTGGCCTGGCCGGGGGCGTGTCATCGTCGCCGCCCGGGGCCCGACGGCGCCGACATGGCGCTGTTGGAAGAGTCGGAGTGGGCGGCGAGCGTTGGGCGCTTCCGGCGGGTGGTGATCGGCAGCGGCGACCGCATCTTCCTCGCCGCGCTCGACCTGTTGCGCGCCGCCGACATCGCGGTCGACGTGGTGTCGCGCCGCCGCTCGCTGTCGTCGGCGCTTGCCCTCCGCGCCATCGGATCGGTGCAATTCCTTCCGGAGCCGGCATGAGCGCCAGCCGCCCGGCCCGGCCCGGCCCGCGGCACCGGCGCTGTCAGCGCTGCGGCGCACTCGCCGTCGTGCCGATCGTGTACGGCATGCCCTTACCTGAGTTGTTCGAGATGGCCGAGCGGGGTGAGGTGCTGCTGGGGGGTTGCACCATCTGGCCCGGCCAACCCGAGCGCGGCTGCGTCGAGTGCGGCTGGCCAGACGACCCGGTTGAACTGTTCGACCCTTGAGAGGGCAGGGGTGCGCGGGTAGATCGTCGGTCGGGCCCGGTGGGTCCCCGGGGCAGCCCCCGATCCCGGAGGCAGCACCGGCAACCTCGCCCAACTTCATGACACCCCTTGGTCAGGATGGGGTTCATGGGAACCGCTTCGCACGCCGACTCGGCCAGCGCCATCAACCCCGTCAGCACCCTGTCATCTGTGGCGGCGGGGTCGTTGGCGGATATGCCGTTGGAGCGGTTGGAGGCCGAGTTGTGTCGGGGGGCGGCCAATTTGACGGCGGGGGAGCATGGTTGGTTGTTGCAGTTGGCCGAGTTCGAGCGTCGTCGTGGGTGGGAGGTGTGGGGTTGTCATTCGTGTGTTCATTGGTTGGTGTGGCAGGTGGGTCTCGATGGGCGTACGGCGCGTGAGAAGGTGCGTGTTGCCAAGGCGTTGGTGCAGTTCCCGCTGGTGTCGGCGGCGATGGCTTGCGGGCATTTGTCGTATTCGAAGGTGCGGGCGATCACGCGGGTGGTTGTGGCCGAGACCGAGCAGGGTTTGGTCGATATGGCGTTGGCGGGCACCACCAATCATGTCGAGCGGATCGTGGCCGCGTATCGGCGGGCGGCGCCCGGCGAGGATGGTGGGGAGGGTGACGACGATGAGCGTGATCGGCGGGCGTGGGCAGCGCGCGGGCTCACCCATCGGTTGAACGACAACGCGACGATGACGATCACGCTCACTGTGCCGGTGGAGGCTGGTGTGTCGGTGTTGTCGGCGGTTGAGGTGTTCGCGGCGCCCGCGGTCGCCGATATCGATGGTTGCATCGTGGCTCGTCATGCCCGTCTGGCTGATGGGATGGTGGCGATGGCCGAGGCGGCGGTGGCTGCTGGTGACGAGGTGTTGGGGTCGGCGGCGCCGCGGTTCTTGGTTCACATGCACGAGGGTGACGGGGTGCGTGAGGTAGAGGGTGTGGGCGATGCGGTCGATGCCCCTGTGGCGGTGTCGGCGGCGACGGCCGAGCGGTTGTGTTGCGATGCCTACGGCGAGCATGTCGTGCACGATGCCGATGGGGAAGTGGTGGCTGTCTCGCAGCGGGCGAGCGTGGTGCGAGGAAGGCTGCGCCGGCTGATCCAGGCCCGTGATCGCATCTGTCGTGTGCCCGGGTGCGGGCGGCGGGGTCGGGCGGAGATCCACCACATGGTGCACCGCGGTCGGGGAGGCACCAACCAGGTCGACAATCTGATGCTCACCTGCCGCTACCACCATCACCTGTTGCACGAGGGCGGATGGACCGCGGTGCACACCGGCGACGGCATCGAGTTCCACCTCCCCGACGCAAGAGTCATCCCCCCTACCGCAAGGCCTGTCGACGGGCATCCCGACGATGTCGCCGCGCACGGCCGCAGCCCCGACGATGGCCGCTGCCGGTGGATCGGCGACCGGCTCGACCTCGACATGGCACTCACCTACCTGTTCGCCGCGCAACCATGGGTCGACCCGTGGCGCCACACCGCATCAGGACAATTCCAACGAACACTCGGCGACTACCCCACCTGGTGAACCCCACCCGGCCGGCGCAGCGGTTCACAGGGACCGCACGGGCAGCGGTTCACAGGGACCGCACGGGTGGGCGGTTCACAGGGACCGCACGGGCAGGCGGTTCACAGGGGCCTCACGGCCCAACGGAACAGGGACCGAAGGAGGGCGCGGCCGACACACCCCACCCGCATCACACTTCGTGCAGGCGGCCGTCGGCGACGTCGTAGACGAAGCCGCGGATGTGATCCTTGTGGGTGATGAACGGGCTGTGGCGCAGGCGATTGATGCTCTGGCGGGTGTCGGTGTAGGGATCGCCGAAACCCTCCAGCGCCCACCACGGCTTGATGCCCACCTCCGCCTCCAACTCGGACTTGAAGTGGTTCTCGTCGATCGCTTCCAGCCCGCAGTTGGTGTGGTGCACGAGGATGATCTCGCGGGTGCCGAGCAGACGCTGCGACAGCACGAGCGAACGGATGACATCGTCGGTCACCACCCCGCCGGCGTTGCGCACGATGTGGGCGTCGCCGTGGGCCAGCCCGAGCATCTCGAAGATGTCCATCCGGCTGTCCATGCAGGCGACGATCGCCAAGCGGCGCCGCGGGCGTAGTGACAGATCGTGGTCGGCGAACTGTTCGACGTAGCGCGCGTTGTGGGCGAGCAACTCGTCGGTGTTGGGCACGAAGGGCGGCTGGTCACGTTCGTCGGTCATCGCTGTGGGCGACGGTAGCCTGCCGAGCATGAGTGACACCACCCGCCCGATGGCGCTCGACGCGGGGCTCGACCCGCGTCTCGACGTGTTCAACCGTCTGCTCAAGAACCGGGTGGTGATGCTCGGCACCGACGTCAACGACGACATCGCCAACCAGATCTGCGCCCAGCTGCTCTACCTCGAGGGCGAGGACGCGAAGGCCGACATCTGGCTGTACATCAACAGCCCCGGTGGGTCGGTCACAGCCGGCATGGCGATCTACGACACGATGCAGTTCGTCAGCTGCGACGTGGCCACGGTGTGCATGGGAATGGCGGCCAGCATGGGCCAGTTCCTGCTCACCGCCGGCACCCCGGGCAAGCGCTACACGCTGCCCAACTCGCGCATCATGATGCACCAGCCGCTGGCCGGTCTACGTGGCCAGGCCACCGACATCGCCATCCAGGCCGAGCAGTTGGCCTACACCAAGCGGCGCATGGCCGAACTGATCGCCCAGCACTCCGGCCAGCCGTTGGAGAAGATCCAGGCCGACAGCGAGCGCGACCGCTGGTTCACCGCCGAGGAGGCCAAGGCCTACGGGCTGGTCGACAAGGTCATCCTCAAGCGCGGCGAGATCCACTAGCTCACGGCCCGCCGGCTCACGGCCCGGTCACGGCCCCACCGCCGGGCTGGCGATGGTGATCCCACACGTGGCCTGGGTGTAGGTGATCAACCGGTCGGCTGCCGGCTCGGCGGCCCGCGCCGCGTCGGCCAGGCGCTGTAGGGCCTCGGCGTCGGCGGGGTCGAGGGTGGCTGCCGTCACCAGATTGGCCACGATCACGTCCCACTCCTCTTGCACTGCCAACGGGGCGGTGGCCGCGACGTCGCGCCAGGCGGCGACCACCCGGTCGATGTCGGCCTGGGTGGCGATCACCGGCGCGCTCAGGTCGGTGAGGTGTGCGCTGACGGTGGAGCAGTAGTTCTCCTCGGTGCGTTGCGCGGCGTTCTGGTCGCAAGCGGCGAGACCGATCGAGGCCACGATCGAGGCCGCGATCGCGGCGGCGGCGGTGAGGCCCAGCCGGTCCGGCGGCCCCAACCTGCGCCGGGCGCGTTCACGGCGGGGGGCGACGGGGGGCATCCGTCGATTCTCCCAGGCCCGACCGCAATGGTGGTGGCAGGTTGCCATCGCGCACCCCGGCGGTATGTTGCGCCTCACCGTCGGGGAACCGGGTTCGCGTTCCCTCCCTCGTAACCCCGGCGCGTGTGCGCCGCGAGATCGTCGGAGGTGGCGCATGCTCGCCGCAGTTCGTTCGGCAACTGTGTTCGGTGTCGAAGGCCGTGTCGTCACCGTCGAAGTGCACGTCTCCAGCGGCCTTCCCGCGTTCCAGATCGTCGGCCTGCCCGACGAGGCGTGCCGCGAGTCGCGCGACCGTGTGCGCGCCGCAGTGCTGTCGAGCGGGCTCGAGTGGCGCTCGTGTCGGGTCACGGTGAACCTCGCCCCCAGCAGTCAGCGCAAGGGCGGCTCCGGGCTCGACCTGGCGATCGCCGTCGGGTTCCTCGTCGCCAGCGGGCAGGTGCCGGAGGAGGCGATCGGGGAGGTCGGCTTCGTCGGCGAACTGGGCCTCGACGGAACGGTGCGCGCGGTAACGGGTGTGGCTCCGATGTTGGCCGCGATGTGCATCGACGATGGCCCCGAGTTGCGTCCGGTGGTGCCCGCGCAGAGCTGGCGCGAAGCACAGGGCGTGGTGGGTGGCCGGGCGCGGGTGGCAGGCACGCTGCGCGAGGTGTTCGCCGCGCTCGTCGGTGAAGCTCCCTGGCCCGAGCCACCTGATGGCGAGCTGGTCGACGACGAGCCGCCGCTGCCCGACCTGGCCGACGTGCGCGGGCAGCGCATCGCGCGTCTCGCTCTCGAGGTAGCCGCCGCCGGTGGCCACCACCTGCTGCTCGTGGGCCCGCCGGGGTCGGGCAAGACGATGCTCGCCCAGCGCATGCCCGGCTTGCTGCCCGCGCTCGATCCGGCGACATCGTTGGCGGCGACGATGGTGCACTCCGCGGCGGGTGTTCGTCTGCCGGTGGGTGGTCTCGTACGCAGGGCGCCGTTCCGCGCGCCGCACCACAGCAGTTCGATGGTGTCGCTGGTGGGTGGTGGCAGCGCCACCTTGCGCCCCGGCGAAATCTCGCTCGCCCACGGTGGGGTGCTGTTCCTCGACGAGCTCGGCGAGTTCGCGCCGGTGGTGCTCGACGGGTTGCGCCAACCGCTCGAGGAGGGGGTCATCCGCCTCGCCCGGGCCAAGGTGTCGGCCTCGCTACCGGCGCGGTTCTTGCTGGTCGCGGCCACCAATCCGTGCCCGTGCGGCGGCGGGGCCCCCGGTCAGTGCGAGTGCGACGACGGGGCGCGGTTGCGCTACCTGCGCCGCCTGTCGGGTCCGTTGCTCGACCGCTTCGACCTGCGCGTCGGCGTCGAGCGGCCGGCGGTCGACGATCTGCTCGCCGAGGGTGGCGGCGAACCCACCGCGCTGGTAGCCGCGCGAGTGGCCACCGCGCGGCAGCGGATGATCGACCGCATCGGGGTGACCAACTCCGAGATTCCCTCGGCGCGGCTCGACGAGTTGGCACCGCTGCACCCCGATGCCCGCCTGCTGCTGCGCAACGAGCTGGAGGGCGACCGGCTCACAGGCCGCGGCTACCACCGCGTACGCCGCGTCGCGCGCACTCTGGCCGACCTGGCTGGCGCCTACGACTTGGTGTCGGCCGAGCAGGTCGCGCTGGCGATGCAGATGCGGGTGCGCCTGTCGGTGTCGTCGCGGGTGAGGGCAGCATGATTCCCGACGAGGGTTTCGTAGCCGCCCTGGCCGGGGTCGAGGGCATGAATGTGCACCGCCTCGCGGCATTGCTGCGGCACCATCCACCCGCCGAGGCGTGGGAGGTGGTGTGCGGCCGGGTGCCGGCGCGAGGGCCGATCGCCAACGTGTTCGCCCAGGGCGAGGTGCGCGCCGCCCTGATCGCGGCCGCGACGAAGCGTGACCCGCACGAAGTGTGGGACCTGTGCCTGCATCTCGGGGTGCGGGTGATTCCCTGGGGCCACGCCGACTACCCGGCGCTGCTGGTGCACGATCCGCTGCCGCCGCCGGTGCTGTTCACGCAAGGCGACCTCGCCCTGCTCGCCGGACGGCGGGTGGCGATGGTGGGTACGCGCAACGCCACTGCCGCCGGGCGGCACACGGCCAAGGTGCTGGGGCACGATCTGGCTGCGGCCGGCGTGCACGTCGTATCGGGGCTGGCACGCGGTGTCGACGGCTGTGCCCACCGTGGCGTGCTGTCGGCTGAAGGCGAGGGCCGGCCGATCGCGGTGGTGGCGTCGGGTCACGACGTGGTGTATCCCCGCGAACACCGCGACCTGTGGGAGGCGGTCGCCAACTGCGGCTTGCTGCTCTCGGAGGGTCCGCCCGGCACCGCGCCGCTGGGGTTCCGCTTTCCGCTGCGCAATCGCATCATCGCCGCGCTGGCCGAGGTGGTGGTGGTGGTCGAGTCGCGCGAGCGCGGCGGCTCGCTGCTCACCGCCGACGACGCGCTCACGCGTGGCGTCCCGGTGATGGCGGTGCCCGGCCCGGTTGGTCGCCGAGCGGGCGCGGGCACCAACCAGTTGCTGCGCGACGGCGCGGCCCCAGTGACCGAGGCCGACGACGTACTCGCCCAGTTGGCGTTCCAACACGAACGCGCGCCCACCCCCAATCTCGATCTGCGCGTGCGTCCCCGGCGCGGCGACATCGCGGCCTATCGGTTGCTGCGGCAAGAACCGCGCACTCTCGACGGGGTGGCGCTGGCCGTTGGTGGGGGGCTGATGGAAGTGGCGATGAGCCTCGCCCGCTTGGAGGCCGGTGGATGGATCGCCCAGGCCGATGGTTGGTTCGAGTGCGTCGGTTCCCCCCTGCCATGACCAGCAGGGTTTACCCTGGGGAGCAATGGTCGCCCGCTCCGCCGCCGTGCCCGCCGTCGCGACGACGGCCGACAGCAGCGCGCCCGTCGACCGGGCGTGGTGTCTGGAGGCGTTTGCTGCATCGCTCACCAGTAGCTCCGACAACACCGTCAGCGCCTATCGCAGCGACGTCGAGCAGTTCGTCACCTGGGCGGAGGCGTTCGGTGTGGCCGGGCCGACGGCGGTCGATCGCTCCCTGCTGCGCCGCTACCTGGGTGATCTCGCTGCGCAGGGCCGGGCCAAGCGCACGCTGGCGCGCAAGGTGTCGGCGCTGCGGCGCTACTTCGCCTACCTGCGCCGCACCGGTGTGGTGGCGGTCGATCCAGCGGCTGCGTTGCGGTCTCCGGCGGGCGAGGGGCGCCTGCCGCGGGTGCTCGATCTCGACGACGTGTCGCGGCTCATCGACGGCCCTGTCGCGGCCGACGAACCGGCGTGGCGCAGGCGGCGCGACGACGCCGTGCTCGAACTGCTCTACGGCGCCGGGGTGCGCGTGGGTGAGTTGTGTGGTCTCGACACCGACGCGCTCGATCTCGCCGCCGGGGCGGCCACGGTGTGGGGCAAGGGCGCCAAACAGCGCCGCGTTCCCCTCGGAGCTCCGGCAGTGGAGGCGCTGCGCGGCTGGCTGGCGGTGCGCGCCGAGGTGGTGCCGCCCACGGCCGGCGCCGCGTTGTTCGCCAACGAACGGGGTGTGCGGCTCACCCCGCGCGACGTGCGCCGCATCCTGGACCGGCGCGCTCTCGCCCAGAACCTGCCCCCGACCCATCCCCATGCGCTGCGGCACACCTTCGCCACCCACCTGCTCGATGGCGGGGCCGACCTGCGCGCGGTGCAGGAGTTGCTCGGCCACGCCGACGTGTCGACCACGCAGCGGTACACGCACGTCAGCAACCACCGGCTGCGCGAGGTCTACCGAGAAGCGCACCCGCGGGCATGAGGGGCGAGATCGGTATCGAGCAGTGGTGGCAGCGCTGGTTCGACGGGCGCGATCCAGTGGCCCGCGATCGGTTGATCGTGCACTACTCGCCGTTGGTCAAGTTCGTCGCCGGTCGCGTCGGCGCCGGCCTGCCGAGCAGCGTCGACCCCGGCGATCTGGTGAGCGCGGGAGTGTTCGGCCTGATCGACGCCGTCGAGCGCTTCGATCCCGAGCGGGGGGTGAAGTTCGAGACCTTCGCCGTGCCCCGCATCCGCGGCGCGGTGTTCGACGGCCTGCGCTCGCTCGACTGGGTGCCGCGCTCGGTGCGCAGCCGCGCCCGCGAGGTGGAGAACGCGTTCCAGGAACTGGAGGGGCGACTCGGCCGCTCACCCAACGACGACGAACTGGCCCGCCAGTTGAAGATCAGCAACGGCGAGTTCCAGAAGTGGCTGGCGGCGATCGCCTCCACCACGGTCGGCCCGCTCGACCGAGCGCTGACGGCAGGTATCGAGCCGCGGGGGCTGGGCGGCGACGTGCCCGACTCGCCCTCGATGGTGGTGGAGGAGAGCGAGGTGCGTCGGCTGGTGCGCGGCGAGCTGAAGCGTCTGCCCGAGCGGGAGAAGCTGGTGCTCTCGCTGTACTACGACGAGGGGCTGACGTTGGCCGAGATCGGCTCGATCCTCGGGGTCACCGAGAGTCGCGTGTCGCAGATCCACACCAAGGCGGTGCTGCACCTGCGTGCCCGCCTGTCGGCGGCCGGTATCGCCTGAACAGGCCGGCGCGGTGAACAGGCCGGCGCGGTGACGGCGGCGCGGTGGACGGCAGCGCGGTGGACGGCGGCGCTGTCCTTGGCGGCCGTGTGGGTGGTGGTGCTGGGTGCCGTCGCGCCGGCGGTGATGGCCAAGGCGGCGAGGGCGCAGCCGGCAGCGATGGCGCGGCCGGCGGCGTGCCTCACCCCACCGGTGGCTGGTCCGATCGTGGTTCCCTACCGCCAGCCCTCGTGCCCCTACTGTTCTGGTCACCGCGGCGTGGAGTATCACCCCGCCCCGGGCGCCGCGGTGCATGCCGTGGCCGGGGGAGTCGTCACCTTCGCTGGGGTGGTGGTCGGCACCCGCTACGTCGTGATCGCCCATGCCGACGGCATGCTCGCCACCTACGGTCTGCTCGCATCGTCGCCCTTGCGCCGTGGGCAGTGGGTGGCGGCGGAGACAGTCGTGGGTGCGAGTACGGCGCGGCTCTACTTCGGCTTGCGCCGCGACGGTGCGCCTGTCGATCCCACGCCTCTGCTCTCCGGGGGCCGCCCTCGTGCCCGGCTGGTGCCCACCGACGGAGCCGCGCCTCTGCGCCGCCCGACGCGCACCTGTGCAGCGGCAGCCGCATCCCGCTAGCATCTCTCGACGGCCAGGCGCCCGCTTGGCCCGCACTACCAGCACGTGCCCACCTGCGGTCGCCCCGGCGCCCGGGTCCGTGTTCCACCAACCGCAGGAGAGGAGACCACACCATGGCTGTCGTCACGATGCGCCAGATGCTCGAGGCAGGTGTCCACTTCGGGCACCAGACCCGGCGCTGGAACCCGAAGATGAAGCGATTCATCTTCGGCGAGCGAAATGGCATCTACATCATCGACCTCGACCAGACGATGCAGCGGGTCGAGGCCGCTTACAGCTTCGTACGCGACCTCGCGGCCAAGGGCGGCAGCGTGCTGTTGATCGGCACCAAGAAGCAGGCGCAGGATCCGGTGCGCAGCTACGCCGACAAGTGTGGAATGCCATATGTGAACGAACGCTGGCTGGGCGGCATGCTCACCAACTTCGAGACGATCTCCAAGCGCGTCGCCAAGATGCAGGAGTACGAGCGCATGCGGACTGCCGGGGAGTTCGACGCGATGCCGAAGAAGGAAGCGCTGCTGCTCAGCCGCGAGCTCGAGAAGCTGCAGAAGAACCTTGGTGGCATCCGTGGCATGAACGCCCGCCCCGACGCGATCTTCGTGCTCGACACGAAGAAGGAACACATCGCCGTCACCGAGGCGAACAAGTTGAAGATCCCGGTGATCGCAGTGGTCGACACCAACGTCGATCCCGACGTGGTGCAGTTCCCGATTCCCGGTAACGACGACGCGATCCGCGCCAATGCGCTGATGTGCCACGTGGTGGCCGAGGCGGTGCTCGAGGGCCGCTATGTGGCCAACAAGCGCAACCCGCAGGCCGCGCCGGCCACGCGCTCGGCCGACGAAGAGGCGGCCTTCGCTGCCGCACAGGCCGACGCCCGCCGCCAGGCCGCAGCCGCGCAGGCCGAACGCGATGCCCGCGTCGCCGCCGCGGCCGACGCCACCCCCGACGATGCGGCTGGTTCTGATGCCGCTGCCGACACCGCCGCCGCCGACACCGCCGACACCGCCGACGCCGTCCCCGACACCGTGCAAGAGAGCTGAGAGATGTCATTCACTGCCAAGGACGTACAGGCCCTGCGCCAGGCAACCGGCGCCGGCATGATGGACGCGAAGAAGGCTCTGGAGGCCAACGACGGCGACATGGAGGCTTCCAAGCAGTGGTTGCGCGAGAAGGGCCTGGCAGCCAGCGCCAAGCGTGACGACCGCGACAATGCGCAGGGCGTGGTGGCCCTCGTGGTCGCCGGCAACGTTGGCGCGATCGTGAAACTCAAGTCGGAGACCGACTTCGTTGCCTCCAGCGAGCAGTTCAAGGCCGAGGCTCAGGCCCTCGCCGAGTTGGTCGCGGCCAAGGGCGAAGCCGCCGTCGCCGAGCGCAACGCTGTGCTGGAAGACTTGCGGATCGTGCTCAAGGAGAAGATCGAGCTCGGTGAAGTGGTGCGCGTCGAGGCCGCGCCGGGGAACGTGCTCGACAGCTACCTCCACATCCAGGGCGGCCGCGGCGTGAACGCAGTGCTCGTCGAGATGGCGGGGGCGTCGCAGGAACTGGCTCACGACATCGCGGTGCACATCGGCTTCGCCCGCCCGCGCTATCTGGCGCGCGAAGACGTGCCCGCCGACGTGGTCGAGAAGGAGCGGGCCACCCTCGAAGCGCTCAGCATCAACGAGGGCAAGCCGGAGGCGGCCCTGCCGAAGATCGTCGAGGGGCGGCTCAACGGCTTCTTCAGGGATGTCTGCCTGGTCGAGCAGGCCTACGCCAAGGACGACAAGCAGTCGGTCAAGCAGGTCATCGGATCGGCCACGATCGTCCGCTACGCACAGGTCGAGATCGGCTGACGGCGATGACCTCTCCGCGGTGGAAGCGCATCGTCTTCAAACCGTCGGGGGAGGCGTTGGCCGGCCCTTCCGGGCAGGGCCTCGACGGCGACACGCTCGACGCGACGGCGCGCGAGATCATCGCCGTGCGCGAGATGGGCGTCGACGTCGCTGTGGTCGTAGGTGGTGGCAACTTCTGGCGCGGCCGGCAGGGCGCGATGAAGGGTATGGACGCCACCCAGAGCGATCACATCGGCATGCTCGGCACGGTGATGAACGCGCTCGCACTGCAGGACGCGCTCGAGCGCCACGGCCAGGTCACGCGGGTGCTGAGCGCGATCGAGATGCCCCGTATCGCCGAGCCCTACATCCGCCGCCGGGCGATGCGCCATCTGGAGAAGGGGCGGGTGGTGATCTTCGCCGCCGGTACAGGCAACCCGTTCTTCACCACCGACACCGCTGCCGCGTTGCGAGCCGCGGAGATCGACGCCGATGCGCTGCTGAAGGGCACCCACTCGGGCGTCGACGGTGTCTATGACGCCGACCCACGGCACGTGCCCACCGCCTCCAAGTACGCCGAGGTGAGCTATATCGAGGTGATGACCAAGGATCTGAAGGTGATGGATGCCACCGCCATCGCCTTCTGCCGCGACAACAAGATCCCGATCGTCGTGTTCGACATGTCGTCCCCCGACGCGCTGCAGGCCATCCTGCGCGGCGAGCCGGTGGGCACAATCGTGCGCTAGCTCGCCGCCTACCCGGGGAGCGCCGGGGCACGCCGCAGACGGATGCGCTGACCTGGGGCGTCAGGATCGGTACGCTGGCGGGGTGACCGAAGAGACGATCCTCGACGCGATGGAGAAGATGCACAAGGCCGTCGAGCATGTGCAGAACCAGTTCACCACCGTGCGCACGGGCCGGGCCACGCCCGTGCTGGTGGAGAAGCTGCTGGTCGAGTACTACGGGTCGCACGTGCCGCTGCAGCAGTTGGCCGGTTTCCAGGTGCCCGAGCCGCGCCAGCTGGTGGTGAAGCCGCACGACCGGTCGACGATGCCCGCCATCGAAAAGGCCATCCGCGACAGCGATCTGGGCATCAACCCCAGCAACGATGGGGTGGTGATCCGCCTCAACTTCCCGCCGCTCACCGAGGAGCGGCGCAAGGAGTATGTCAAGGTGGTGAAGCACATGGCCGAGGAAGGACGCATCGCCGTGCGCAACATCCGCCGCGATGCCCGCAAGCATCTCGAAGCTGCGGAGAAGGCGGGGGAGCTGTCCGCCGACGAGCTCGAACGCGCCGAGAAGGAGATGGAGAAGGTCACCCACGAGAGCGTCGACCTGATCGACAAGGCGCTGGGGCGCAAAGAACAAGAACTGCTGGAAGTCTGAGTGGACGGAGCGAACACCATCCGCGCGACTGAGGAGGCAACCGATGAGTGACGATGTGTGGCGCCGGCGAGGTCATGACGACACCGAAGACGAGTTCGGTGGTCCATTGTTCGGCGACGACCTGGGTGGGGCCGGCGGTGATGCCCCGCGCCGTCCTCGCCGCGGCGCCGACGGCGGTGGCGGTGCGATTTCCTTCGGCGACCACGACGCCGAGCCGCTGCCGCACTGGACCGCGCCGCCCACCGGTGAGATTCCCGATGTGCTCGTGACCGAC
>CAUJEE010000067.1 GCA_963169215.1 Actinomycetota bacterium | reverse complement strand
AGCGTGCTCTTGCCCGACCCACTGGCGCCGATGAGGCACACCACCTCGTGTTCGCCGACGTCGACCGACACGTCGTCGAGCACGGTGTGTGCGCCGAACGTCTTGCGCACGTTGCGCACCGACAGCTTGGGCCCGGTCATGCGACCACCGACCCGCTGGTACGGCGCCGCTGGCGGGCGGCATACCAATCGACCAGCCGTGTCTCGGGGATGGTCAGCAGTAGGAAGATCAGCGCGGCGGCGACCAACGGAGTGAAGTTGAGCGTGCGGTCCTTGATCGACGTGGCCCGGCGGAACACCTCGATCGGGCCGAGCAGCGACAACAGCGCGACGTCCTTCTGCAACGAGAGCATGTCGTTCATCAGCGGCGGGACGACCCGCCGGCCGGCCTGGGGGAGCACCACGAAGCGCATCGTCTGCCCGTGCGACAGCCCCAACGAGCGGGCGCCGGCGCGTTGGCTCTCGTGCACTCCTTCGATGCCGCTGCGGAACACCTCACCGACGTAGGCGCTGTAGGCCAGGATCAGCGCGATCGGCCCCCACAGGTAGGGCGAGTTCCAGGCGCCGCCGAAGCCGAGAATGTGGAACTCGCCCCACTCCTTGGTGAACTTGGGCATGCCGAAGCCCACCAGGTAGATGGTGAGGATCACCGGCACGCCACGGAAGAAGTCGGTGTAGGCGGCAGCGAACACCCTCACCGGGAACAGCGCCGGGTTGCGCGTGTTTCGGCAGAGCGCGAGCACAAGACCCCACAACAGGATGAACGGCGCGCACTGCAAGAACAGCTTGACGTCGATCCACAGGTACCCGAGCAGCTCGGGGAAGTCGTTGCGGAAGCGTTCGCCGTCGAAGAACAGGGCGCGGAAGCTGGGCCACCCGCTGGCGCTGGTGATCAGCAGCCACAGGCCGGTGGCCGTCGCCACCGTCGACACGGTGGCGATGAGCACCGCCCGGCGCCGCTGTCGCCGTAGCCACAGCTGACGCCGGGTCGGTGTCGTCATCTCAGTCCTTGGACAGGGTGGGAGCCTCGGTCCAGTCGGCCATCCACTCCTGGGTGATGGCGGCCGTGGCACCCGACTCGGCGAGCGCGGCCAGCGCCATGTTCACGCACTCGACCAGCGCGCTGTCCTTGGGGAACAGCAGGCCCCACTGGTCGCCGGCGCCCCCGGCATCGACCGGGAATTGACCGAACACGACCGTGCCCTCGATCTCGACCGCCGACAGGTACAAGCCGGTGGGCAGGTCGGTGATGATCGCGTCGATCTGCTTGGCATCGAGCGCGGCCTTGGCGTCGGCGTTGCTGTTGTAGGCGAACGGCTCGGCGTCGGGCTGGATCACGTCCTCGATGAACTGCAGGCTGGTGGTGCCGGCGGCCGCGCCGAGCTTGAGCGACTTGAGATCACTCAGTTTGGTCACGTCGGCTCCGGCACCGTCGGCGTAGCCGAGCACTGCCTGGTTGGCGGTGTAGTACGGGTCGCTGAACGACACCACTTGCTTGCGCTCCTCGGTGATCGTGAACTGCTGCAGGTTGAAGTCGAAGCCGGTGTCGCTGCCGGCGGCGGCGGTGTCGAACGAGGTGCGGATCCACGACACGGTGTCGCCGTCGAAGCCCATGGTCTTGGCCACCGCCAGTGCCAGCGCCGACTCGAAGCCCTGACCGGACGAGGGATCGTCATCGAGCATGTACGGCGGGAAGGCCGGGTCGCCGGTGGCGAGCACCAGCTTGCCTTCCTCCAGGGTCTTGCCCGCAGCGCACTGTTGTGCCTCTTGGTCGACCGGCACCGAGGCCAGGTCGAACTCGCCGGGCGCGATCGTGGCGGCGGTGGTGTCGGCCGAGTCGGACGACTTGTCGTCGTCGCCGCAGGCCGCAAGCAGCAGGCCGGCCAGCGCGACGGTGGTGATGAGGGTCTTGTTCATGGCCGCCAAGGCTAGCAACAGCGGTGGCCGGGCCTGATGTGAGGCACGCTTGACATTGAGACGTGGGGTGTCTTAGTGTCTCACTCCGTGACTCCGGGGGCACGGGACACAACACGCGAAGCAGCACGCGAGCCATTGCGCGACCCGTCGCGGGAGGCGGAGGACCGCGTGCTCGACGCGGCCAAGCGTTGCTGCGAGCGGTGGGGCGTGCAGAAGGTGACGATCGACGACATCGCCACCGATGCCGGTGTGAGCCGGGCGACGTTGTATCGCCTGTTTCCAGGTGGCAAGGACGTGCTCTTCGACGCGTTGCGGCTGCGCGAGCTGGAGGACTTCTTCACCCGCATGAGCGCCGACATCGACGGGCACGCCGACCTGGAGACGCTGCTCGTGCGGATGGTGGTGGCCGCCACCCGCGAGTTGCGCGACGACCGGCACCTCGCGCTGATGCTCGCTGCCGAGCCGGGCGAAACACTCTCGCAGCTCACAGTTGCCGGCATCCCGCGCATCGTGCACGTCGCTTCGCAGTTCCTCGTCCCGCTGGTCGAGCAGTACCTGCCCCGCCGCCAGTCGGTACAGATCGTGGAGGTGCTCTCGCGGCTGGTCATCTCCTACTTCCTCGCACCCTCCGACGTGGTCGACTTCGGCGACACGGCCTCGGCGCGGCACTTCGTGCGCACCTTCCTCCCTGCCTACATTCCCGCCCACACCCTCGCCCACACCCCCGCCCACACCCCCGTCCTCACCAGGAGCTGAAAGACAAGATGAGTGTCACCCATTCTTCCAACGAAGAGATCATCGGCCGCGCGTTCATCGACGATGTCGACGCGATCCTCTCCACACCTCTCGTCGACCCAACCGAGGTCGAGCACGCGCTGAAGAACAACTGCGAGTCGATCTTCACGTGGGACTACTCCAACGCCCGAGCTCCACTGCACAAGCTCTACGAGAAGGCCAAGACCGGCCAGTGGAACGGCACCACCGACCTCGACTGGGACACCGACGTCGACGTGGAAAAGGTGGTGGCCGCCGACCAGGCGGTGATCGGCGCCGGACTCGACCCGGCCCGCTACATCGGCACCCCGCTCGAGAAGTGGGGCGACAAGGAGTGGTTGGATCTTGGTATCGAGAGCCGCAACTGGATGCTCAGCCAGTTCCTGCACGGTGAGCAGGGGGCGCTGATCTGCACGGCGAAGATCGTCGAGACCGTGCCCTGGTACGACGCGAAGATGTACGCCAGCACGCAGGTGATGGACGAGGCCCGCCACGTGGAGGTGTTCGCCCGTTACCTGCAGGAAAAGCTGGGTGGCAAGTACCAGGTCAACGTGCACCTGCGCACTCTGCTCGACGACATCGTGCAGGACAGCCGCTGGGACATGACCTACCTGGGCATGCAGATCATGGTGGAGGGCCTCGCGCTGGCCGCGTTCGGCGCGATGCACCAGACCACCTCCGAGCCGCTCCTCAAGCAGTTGCTGCGGTATGTGATGAGTGACGAGGCGCGCCATGTGGCCTTCGGCGTGCTCAGCCTGAAGGAGGCCTACGAGGGGATGACCGACGCGGAGATCAAGGATCGCCAGGAGTTCGCCTTCGAGGCCGCGGTGCGCATGCGCGACCG
>CAUJEE010000066.1 GCA_963169215.1 Actinomycetota bacterium | reverse complement strand
GGGCTCTCCGCGTGGCGGTGGGGAGGGGTGATCCGCGTTTGCTGCCAGGGGTTCGATCAGGGTTGCGGTTTCTGTAGGACTGCAATCGGAAGGAACCCCTGGCATGTTGGACGGTATCGCGATGGTGAAGAGGTTGTTGGGGTTGCCCGGCATGAACGTGCTCGAGGTGACCGAGGGCGACGACGAGCTCGTGATCAAGGTTGAAACGGCCGAGACGATCGGGTGGTGCCCGGGGTGCGGGTCGCGTGCTCAGGCGCAGGATCGCACCACCCGTTCGGTGCGTGATCTGTCGTGTTTCGGGCGGGCGGTGCGGCTGGATGTGTGGTGCCGTCGGTGGCGGTGCCGCGAGGCGCGGTGTGCGACCAAGACGTGGACCGAGAACGTCGAGCAGTTGGACGCGACCGCGGTGTTGACCCGCCGGGCCGGCGCGGAGGCGTGCCGCCAGGTCGGCCAGCAGGCCCGCCCGGTCGCAGCAGTCGCCCGCGACTTCGGGGTCTGCTGGTGGACGGTGATGAACGCGGTGATCGAGCACGGCACCCCGCTGGTCGACAACCCGGATCGGGTCGGCACGGTCACCAAGCTGGGCGTGGACGAGACCTCGTTTCAGGCTGCCCGGCCGGGCGTGGCGACCAAGTATGTGACCGGCCTGGTTGATCTGGAGCGGCGGGCGATGATCGACATGACACCCGGGAACTGAAGCGCCCCGGGCTTCATAGAGGCTCGGTGGTTTGTGTCTCGGCCGGTTCGGCTGAGTGTTGGTGACCGTTTCGGAATGCTGCTGTCGAGCCAGGCGCCAACTCTTCGGCCACGGCAAGGTCGCGGGGTCGGCCTGCCGCCAGCTTCATGAGCAGAAGATCCTCGAGTGACGCGATGCGCACACTCAGGCTGCCCTGCTGAAGCGTCCTCGCGTTGGCGTTGATGGCGCGCCAGTTCACTGTGCCCCCGTCGGGCCCCCTTGCCACGACGAGCACGTCGACGGCACCGGCCTTTGTGTCCCATGAGGTGTTCATACCCCAGAGTCCATCGACTGACGCGGTCGAGGCGAGGTCGGAGTGCGCTTCGAGTTCGTTCAGCGCTGCGGCCAGACGCTCCATGTTCTGCGGCAGATCGCTTGCGAGGATGTCGAGATCTTGCGTTGCCATCGTCGAGCCGTACACACGAGCTGCCATCCCGCCGATCAGGACGTAATCGACTCCGTGGCGATCCAGTGTTGCGATCAGTGAGGAAAGATCAGGTTCGGGCGCTGAGGACGGCACGGTTCAGGGCAACCTTGGCGCGGTACTGCTGCTCGTCCAACACGGCCAGCGTCGACCCATCACGGGTGACACGGTCGGCAGGGTCTGGGGCTGGCAGGTGTGGCCACTCGGCGATCAATCGTCCGAGCGGGTCGGCTGCCCGTAGTGCCTCGTCCTGGCGACGCTGGCACATCACGCGTATGTCGTTCCAAGTGGTGGCCATACCGGAGATTCTACCCGCGTGGCCTGGACCGGCCGGTCTGTTGCGTCGGTCGACGGCTCGGGCGGCGCGATGACCCGAGTGCCGGTGCGTGGGCGGTGTCGACTCCGCTGACCGACGGCTATCTGGCGGTGACCACCCCGATCGGGCAAGCAGCGGCATCGGCGACCCGGATGAGGCCTGACCGGTGACGGGGCGGAGCAGCCTCGTACTGTGTACGACTATGACAGCGCGGGCGTCGTGTCGGAGACGATCAGCAGGGTGTCGACGGTGGTCGGGCAGGCAGCCGGTGTCGGACGGGAACGGGTTGATTGCCCGTTCGCCTGGTGGTGATCCGGTGGCGGCCAAGGTGGGGTCGGGGGCGGCGGTGTCGGTCGGGTTGAATCGTCATGGTGATGTGGCAGCGACGTTCGATCCGGTGACCGGCACGGTGCAGGGCAGTGTCGAGTTCGACCCGTATAGCCATGGGGGTTCCGGTTCGATGTTCGTGAAGTCCCTCGCGCCGTTGGTGCTCATTTTGAGTGGACTTGCCTCTTGCAGCGATGACAGCTCAAGCAACCCCTACTCTGATTTCGAGCAGGCGGTTGGACGCGATGACGTTTCGGCCGTGGTGTCGATGCTGCGCGGTGGGCAGGATCCGAACGATTACCCGGCAGTTCTTGTCTCGGCGGCGCGATCGGGACGTGTCGAGACGGTTGCCGCCTTGCTTGCGGGGGGAGCGAACCCAAACGTCACTGTTCTCGGCCGGAGCGAAACGCCGCTGCATGCCGCAGCATCACGTGACGATCGTGACGCCGCGACGGTGATGTCGATGCTGCTGAAGTCCGGCGGTGATCCGTGCCTACGTGTCGATGCTGACGAGCCAGACTATGCAGAGCGGGTCCCCATGCCCTACAAGGGTATGTCGGCAGTCGAGATCGCCGAGAGCGTTCTCATGCCTGGCGTGATCACGGTGCTGGCCACTGAGGCCGAGCCCTGCTCGTCAGATTGATCATCCCCGGCGCACGGTAGGCAGCGTTACCTCCGTCGTATGCGTCCCGCGGTGTGGTGGGGATTCGTAGATCCATGCCTCAGCCGCCCGGGGTGCGCTTGCTTGAACTTGTCGGAGAGGGAGCCGCTCGCTTCGCCGATGCCGACCTGCACAACTGATGCCAGCTCGTGTGCCGCGTCGATGATGTCAGCGACGCGCTCGTCGTCGCTCCTGCTCACAGGGCGTCGCCTCCTGGCGAATATGGGCATCGCGTTCCTTCAGACCCCCGGCTGACACGACGTCAACCGGCACGCCCAGCAGCGCCTCAAGCTCCTCGCTGATGTGCAACAGATCGAACAGGGAGCTGCCCGGCTCGAACTCCACGAGGAGGTCGATGTCGCTCGTCGGAGTGTCGTCACCCCGAGCAACCGAACCGAACACCGATACCGATCGTCCACGGTGCCGGCGCACGACCGCGAAGATCTCATCTCGCCGCGCCTCGACGAGATCCCGACGCTGACCCATTCGAAAAGGCTAGCGCCGAACGGTCGCCTGATCGCGATGAGTTGCCTCAGCCGCCCCGGCCGGCCCGCACCCCGGCACCGCAGCGCGCAGCGGGCAGGTTCCGCGCCGACCGCGGCGCCTACACTCGACCCGATGTCACGGATTGCGATCGGGGCCGACCACGCCGGGTACGAACTGAAGCGACACCTCGTCGCCGTGCTCGCCCGCGACGGGCACGACATCGTCGACAAGGGCACCGACAGCACCGAGGCGTGCGACTACCCGCCGATCTGCGCAGCCGTCGGCCGCGCGGTGCGCGATGGCGACGCCCACCTCGGCATCGTCATCGGCGGCAGCGGCCAGGGTGAACAACTGGCCGCCAACAAGGTGCACGGCGTGCGTGCCGCACTGTGCAACGACCTCTACACCGCACGCATGGCCCGCGCCCACAACGACGCCAACGTGCTGTCGCTCGGCGCTCGGGTGGTGGGTGTCGGCCTTGCCGAGGAGATCGTCGCCACCTTCATCGGCACTTCCTTCGAGGGCGGCCGTCACGCCCGCCGGGTTGAGCAGCTGATGGCCATCGAGACCGACGAAACGCGTGCCGCGATGGTGGCTGCCACCCCGCTCAGCCCGCCCCCACCCCCACCCCCCGAAACCGCCCCGGAGAACTGACATGCCCTTCCCCAGCGACGCCACGCCCGACACGGAAGTGTTCCGCCTGATCGACGAGGAGTTGCAGCGCCAGGTCACCGGCCTGCAACTGATCGCCAGCGAGAACTTCACCTCACCGGCGGTGATGAAGGCGGTGGGCAGCGTGCTCACCAACAAGTACGCCGAGGGCTACCCCGGCAAGCGCTACTACGGCGGCAACATGGTGGTCGACGAGATCGAGGCGCTGGCCATCCAACGGGTGAAGGCCCTGTTCGGCGCCGACCACGCCAACGTGCAGCCGCACTCGGGGGCCAACGCCAACATGTGCGCCTACCAGGCGATCATCGAACCGGGCGACACCGTGCTTGGCCTGTCGCTCGACCACGGCGGCCACCTCACCCACGGTTCGCCGGTGAACGCCAGCGGCAAGCTGTACCGCTTCGTCGCCTACAAGGTGACACCCGGCGACGAGCGCATCGACATGGACCAGGTGCGCGACCTGGCCCTCGAACACCGGCCGAAGCTGATCGTCGCCGGTACCACCGCCTACACCCGGCGCATCGACCCCGAGCCGTTCAAGGCGATCGCCGACGAGGTGGGCGCGCTGTTCCTGTTCGACGCGGCGCACATCGCCGGCCTGATCGCCGGCGGCCAGCACCCCAATCCGGTGCCCTACGCCGACATCGTCACCTTCACCACCCACAAGACCCTGCGCGGCCCGCGGGGCGGGTGCATCCTGGCCAAGGCCGAGCACGCCGCCGCGGTCGACAAGGCGGTGTTCCCCGGGTGGCAGGGTGGCCCGCTCGAGCACGTCATCGCCGGCAAGGCGGTGGCCTTCTTCGAGGCCGCGCAGCCGAGCTTCAAGCAGTATGCGGCGCAGATCGTGGCCAACGCCGCCGCGCTCGCCGAGGCACTGGTGCAGGAGGGCTTCCGCCTGGTGAGCGGCGGTACCGACAACCACATGATGGTGGTCGACCTGCGCCCCTTCGATGCCGACCTCACCGGCAAGGAAGCCCAGGCGGTGCTCGACCTGGCCGGGATCACGCTCAACAAGAACTCGATCCCCGACGACCCGCGCAGCCCGTTCGTGACCAGTGGTGTGCGCATCGGCACCCCGGCGGTGACCACCCAGGGGATGGGCCAGGCGGAGATGGCGCAAGTGGCGGCGCTGATCGTCCGCGTGCTGCGCGAGCGCACCGACCAGGCGGCCATCGCTGCTGCCCGGGCGGAGGTGGCAACCCTGTGCGCCCGCTTCCCCGCCTACGGGTGAGCGGCGGCTCAGCCCCATTTCGCGTCGTCGGTAGAGTTGCCACCCGTGAGTGACCACGACCCCGCCACCGCGCCTGCGCCACGTCCGGCGAGCCTCCTGCGCGGGATCGCGGGCGGGTTGGCCGGTGGCCTGGTGGCAGGTGCGGTGTGGTTCGCGGTGGTGATCGGCACCTCGTCGATGACCACCTACCTGATCCCGGTGATCGGCCTCGCCGCGGCCTACGGGGTGTACGCCGGCATGCATCGGCCGGGGGGCGTGGCGGCGCTGCTCGCTGTGCTGTGCACGCTGGCCTCGGGGGCACTGTCGCTGTACTACATCGAGCGCTACCTGGTTGGGCGGTGGTTCGCCGACGCCGGCGACTCGGCCGAGATTCCGCTGGTGCCCTACCTCGACTGGATGGGTGAAGTCATCGGGCACGCGTTCGCCAAGGGCCCGGGCGTGCCGGCGTACGGCGTGTTGGCGCTGGTGGCGGGGGCGTGGTTCGGGCGGCGCGGCTTCCACGACATCCGCCGCGGCGAACACTCGGGCCGGGCAGGCTGATGCCGGGCACGCGCGCCTACCTGCTGTTGGGGGCGATCGCCGCGGTCGTCACCTTCGTCGCCACCCCTGTGGTGGTGAGGGTTGCCCGCCGCATGGGCTGGGTGGTGCAGCCCGACGAGCGGCGCATCCACAAGATCGCCACCCCCGACGTGGGCGGCATCGCGATGCTGCTCGGGTTCCTGGTGGCGATGGGCGTGGCCCGCCTGATGGACACCTTCGACCCGCTCTTCGCCCGCAACTCCGAGCCCCGCGGCGTGATCATCGCCGCCTGCTTGATGTTCGCCGTCGGGTTCATCGACGACATCCGCGAGATCTCCGCGCCGGCGAAGATGATCGGCACGGTGCTGGTGGGCGTCGTGCTGGTGGTGTACGGCGTGACGATGTTCTACTTCCGCATCCCGTTCGTCGACGTGTACATCCTCAGCGACGAGTGGGTGCCGCTGATCACCGTGCTGTGGCTGGTGGGGATGACCAGCGCGATCAACTTCATCGACGGCCTCGACGGCCTGGCCGCGGGCATCGTCGCCATCGCCGGCGGCGCGTTCTTCCTGTACGCGCAGCACCTCGGCGACCCGTCGGTGGGGATGCTCACGCAACCCAACCTGGGGCCGCTGGTGGCCGTGCTGGCGGTGGGCATCTGCCTCGGCTTCCTGCCGCACAACTTCAACCCGGCGCGCATCTTCATGGGCGACGGCGGGGCGTTGCTGCTGGGCCTGTTGATGGCGGTGAGCACCAGCGTGGTGGGTGGTCGCGCCGACCCCAACAACCAGCGCTACATCGGCCAGACCTACTTCTTCCTCGCCCCGTTGTTCATTCCGCTGCTCATCCTCGGGGTGCCGATCATCGACACGCTGTTCGCCATCTTGCGCCGTGCTGTGCGCCGCCAGGGCGTCGCCTCGGCCGACAAGGGCCACCTCCACCACCGTCTGATCGAGATGGGTCACGGCCAGCGGCGGGCGGTGCTGATCCTGTGGACCTGGACCGCGCTGCTGTCGGCTTTCGTGCTCTACCCGGTGTTCACCGGCAGTGGGGTCAGCTACGTGCCGATCGGCGCGGCGATGCTCGGCCTGGTGCTGTACACCGTCTTCCACCCCCACATCCGCGCCCAGAAGGGTTGAGGCTGCGTTTGAAGGCTGGGCCGCGGCGGGAGCGGGTGCGGCTTCAAACGTCGCGGCGGCTGAGGCTGCGTTTGAAGGCTGGGCCGCGGCGGGAGCGGTTGCGGCTTCAAACGTGGCGGGGGCGGGTGGGGGAGGGGGCGGGCGGGGGAACCGATACCGGATCGTCACACTGGGGTTGCGCCGGGGCGGTGACGCGCGGCTAGATTGTGTGCGCGTTCACAAGCCCGGGCACAACGTCGTTCCCGGCGCGCGACCGAGGTAACCCGCACCTTCCCGTGAAACTGCTCGCCCCGCGGCGTCCGATCGACCGCACCCAGACCGGCAAGACGCTCGGGCGTGGCATGGACTTCGCGTTGGTCGTGCTCGTGTTCCTCGGCATCGGCTACGGCCTCGACCGCTGGCTCGACACCCGCCCGGCGTTCATGGTGGGCATGGTGGTGCTCAGCATGGTGGGTCAGTTCGTGAAGATGTACTACGAGTACACCGCGGAGATGAAGGTGCACGAGGCCGAACTCGCCGCCCGACGGACCGGCGCACCACGGGCGACGCGCGACCAGATCGCAGACCAGATCGCAGGCGGGACGCGGTGACGATGGTGCACGACCCCGCCGACGTCGCCGCCACCGCGATGACCACCGCCCTGCCCGGCGACGCGCCGGAGGTGAAGGTCACCCGCGACATGGTGCGCCGCGGTCTGATCGTCGCCCCCGTGCTGATCCTGGTGTGCGGCTTCGTGTGGGGCATCGACGGCGCGTACAGCAGCGCCTACGGAATCGCGCTGGTACTCGTCAACTTCGCCCTCGCGGCAGCCATCGTCGCCGGCACCGCGCGCATCAGCCTCGGGCTGATGATGGGTGGGGTACTGTTCGGCTACCTCATCCGCCTGGGGCTGATCCTGCTCGCCGTCCTGCTCGTGAAGGACGCCGGCTGGATTTCACTTCCGGCCCTGGGAGCGACAATCATCGTGACGCACCTCGGTCTCCTCGTGTGGGAGATGAAGTACGTCGCTCTCTCTCTGGCCCACCCGGGCCTCAAGCCCGCCCGCCAGTAACGCCTCTCGCCACCCGTCCCGACCCACCACGCACAGGAACACGCCGTGATCGCTGAATCCTTCAAATTCCCGGAGATCAACTCGATCTTGCGTTGGAAGGACATCTTCGAAACCTTCAACAAGATCGCCCTGATCGCCGTGGCCGCCACCGTGATCAGCATGCTGATCTTCATCCTCGCCGGCGCCAAGGACGCGTCGAAGGCGCCCAAGGGTGTGCGCAACCTGGCCGAGACCTCGGTCGAGTTCATCGAGAACGGCATCGTCATGCAGACGATGGGCAAGGACGGCCTCGGCTGGACGCCATTCCTGCTCAGCCTGTTCTTGTTCATCTACCTGTGCAACGTGCCGGGCATCATCCCCTTCCTGCAGATGCCGGCCACCGCCCGCATGGCCATCCCGATGTTCCTCGCGGTCGTCGTGTGGGTCATCTACATGGGCGTCGGGTTCAAGCACCAGGGCATCAAGTACCTCACCCACACCATCTGGCCCCCCGGCGTACCCACCGCGCTGAAGCCGCTGGTGGGTGTGATCGAACTGATCTCCAACTACTTCGTGCGCCCCTTCTCGCTGACGGTGCGACTTTTCGCCAACATGCTCGCCGGCCACATCCTGCTGGTCACCTTCGCGCTGCTCACCAGCTCGCTGGTGACCGCCGAGACCAAGGTGTGGATGCTCAAGCCGATGGCGATCCTGCCCTTCTTCATGCTCGTGTTCCTCACGGCATTCGAAGTGCTGGTGGCCTTCTTGCAGGCCTACATCTTCACCATCCTCACCGCCGTGTACATCGGTGGCTCGGCCCACCCCGAGCACTGATCGCTCGGTCAACGCAATCTCCAACTACCCAGAACACCTCACCAGGAGAATCACAACATGGAAGCACTCGCCCGCCTCGTCGCCGCCGCTGAGCCGGTGATCACTGCCGACGACCAGAAGGCTGCGGCCGCGGCATCGTCGGCCGGTTTCGCCTACGGCCTGGCCGCCATCGGCCCCGGCATCGGCATCGGCTATCTCGTCGGCAAGTCGGTGGAGGCCATGGCCCGCCAGCCCGAGGCCGCGGGCATGGTGCGTACCACCATGTTCCTCGGCATCGCCTTCACCGAGGCCCTCGCCCTCATCGGCTTCGTGGTGTTCATCCTGATCGGCCTCTGATCGGCCGCTGATCTGCGCCTGATCGGCCTCGGCCGTTGAACCACCACCCACCGAAACCTGTCCGACCTATCCGAAGGAGCTGACGTGCAGTCCGCCGTCATACATCTCCAGGAATCCGAGACACACGACGAATCCGAGCCCCACACCTGTGGCGGCGAGACCGGTGTCGTGTGCCCCAAGGATCCAGGCCCCATCCTCCCCGAAATGAAAGAGCTGTACTGGGGCGGAGGCTCGTTCATCGTCCTCGCCGTGCTCATGCGTTTCGTCCTCTTCCCGAAGGTGAAGAAGGGCATGGATGCCCGCTACAACGGCATCCGCGACGCGCACGAGTCGGCCGACGCCGAGCGCTCCGCTGCTCGCGCCGAGGTGGCCGAGTACGAGGCGCAGCTGGCCGGGGTGAAGGCCGAGGCGGCACGCCTGGTCGAGGCCGCGCGCACCTCCCTGGAGGCCGAACGCCAGGCCAAGCTGGCCGCGGTGAACGCCGCCATCGGCGAGCGCCGCGCGGCAGCCATGGCGCAGGTGGAGGCGGCCAAGCTTGCCGCCCGCGACCAGATCGCGGCGGCCGTCGGCGATGTCGCCGGACGCGCCGGCGAACTGGCCACTGGCCGTCGTCCTTCGGCCAAGGTGGTCGAGCGAGTGGTGAGCGAGGTGATGGCACGATGAGCGTTCTGGGCATCATCGCCGGCCGCTTCACCGGCGGCCTCGCCGGTACGGCTGGGCGCATCATGGCCGAGGAGGAGATCCACCTCGACGAAAACGGTGAGGTGATCACTCACCACTGGCTGCTCCCCGAGACAGCCGAGATCATCTACGGCGGCATCGCCTCGCTGTTGATCTTCGCCGCCTTGTGGAAGTTCGCCGGCCCAGCCATCAAGAAGGCGATGGCGGCCCGCACCGAGCGGATCCAGAAAGAACTCGACGCGGCCGCGGCCGACACGGCGATGGCTGCCGAGGAGGCGGCCGAGATCCGCCGCGCGAAGGGCGATATCGAGTCGGAGAAGGCACGCATCCTCTCAGAGGCGCGCGCGCAGGCCGAGGCTGTGTTGGCCGACGGCCGGGCCCGGCTGGCGCAGGAGGTGGCCGAACTCGAGGCCAAGGCGGTGGCCGACATCGCCGGTGCCGAGGGCCGGGTGGGCGACGAGCTGCGTGCCGAGATCGCCAGCCTGTCGGCGGCCGCGGTCGACCACGTGGTGAGCGGCTCGCTCGACGACGCCACCCACCAGGAGCTGATCGAGAGCTTCATCAAGACCGTAGGGGCATCGGCATGAGCGACAACCGCATCGAGGGCTACGCACGCGGCCTGTTCGAGATCGCCCGCGCCGAGGGCACGCTCGACACCGTCGAGAACGAGCTCTACCGTTTCGCCCGCGCCTATGAGGGCAACGACGCGCTGCGCAAGGCGCTCACCGACGACCTCATCCCACCGGCCAAGCGTCAGGCGATCGTCGAAGACCTGCTCGGCGGCAAGGCCGACTCGACCACCACCCAGCTGATCTCGATGGTGATCGGCGCCGGTCGCGGCCGCGACCTGCCCAAGATCGTCGACAGCCTGGTGAAGCGGGCGAGCACGGTCAAGCATCAGGAATTCGCCGAGGTGCGCACCGCCGTCGCGCTCACCGCCGATCAGCACAAGCGCCTCGAGGCCGCGCTGGTGAAGGCCACCGGCAAGCAGGTGAACCTGAAAGTGGTGGTCGACCCGTCGGTACTCGGCGGCGTCGTGGCCACCGTCGGCGACACCGTCATCGACGGCAGCGTCCGTACCCGCATCGAACAGTTGAAGTCCCGCCTGTAGGCCGAACCGGAGCAACGAACAACCATGGCTGAACTCACCCTGAGCGCCGGCGACATCGCCGCCGCGCTGAAGAAGAACCTGGAGGGTTTCACTCCCTCGCTGGAGGCCCGCACCGTGGGCCGCGTCACCCAGGTGGGCGACGGCATCGCCCGCGTGTCGGGCCTGCCCGACTGTGCGGTGAACGAACTGCTCGAGTTCGAGGACGGCACCGTCGGCCTCGCACTGAACCTCGACGAGGACTCGATCGGCGCGGTGGTGCTCGGTGAAGGCTTCGACATCGAAGAGGGCCAGACGGTGAAGGCCACCGGCAACATCCTGTCGGTGCCCGTCGGCGACGCGATGCTCGGCCGGGTGGTCAATGCCCTCGGCCAGCCGATCGACGGCAAGGGCGACATCGTCGGCGGCATCCAGCGCCGTGTCGAGATCCAGGCCCCGGGCATCATGGGCCGCAAGCCGGTGCACGAACCGCTGCAGACGGGCATCAAGGCCATCGACTCGATGACCCCGATCGGCCGCGGCCAGCGCGAGCTGATCATCGGCGACCGCAAGACGGGCAAGACCACGGTGGCGATCGACACGATCATCAACCAGCGCGGCCTGGGCGTGAAGTGCATCTACGTCGCGATCGGCCAGAAGGGCTCGACCGTCGCCCAGACGGTGGAGACGCTGCGCCAGTACGGCGCGATGGAGTACACCGTGGTCGTGTCGGCCCCGGCCAGCGACCCGGCGCCGTTCAAGTACCTCGCCCCCTACGGCGGGTGCGCGATGGGCCAGCACTGGATGGAGAACGGCGAGCGCGCGCTCATCGTCTACGACGACCTGTCGAAGCAGGCCGAGGCCTACCGCCAGGTGTCGCTGCTGCTGCGCCGCCCGCCGGGCCGCGAGGCCTACCCCGGCGACGTGTTCTACCTACACAGCCGCCTGCTCGAACGTGCCGCCAAGCTCTCCGACGAGCGCGGCGCGGGCTCGCTCACCGCGTTGCCGGTGATCGAGACCAAGGCCGGCGACGTGTCGGCCTACATCCCCACCAACGTGATCTCGATCACCGACGGTCAGGTGTACCTGCAGGACAACCTGTTCAAGTCGGGTGTGCGTCCGGCCGTCGACGTGGGCATCTCGGTGTCGCGCGTGGGTGGCGCCGCGCAGGTGAAGGCGATGAAGAGTGTGTCGGGCACGCTCAAGCTCGACCTGGCCCAGTTCCGCGAGTTGGAGGCGTTCGCCACCTTCGGCTCCGAACTCGACGCGATCTCCAAGGCCCAGCTCGAGCGTGGCTACCGCCTGGTGGAACTGCTCAAGCAGCCGCTGAACAGTCCGCTGCCGGTGGAGGAGCAGATCGTGTCGATCTTCGCCGGCACCAAGGGCTACCTCGACAGCCTGCCGGTGGGCGATGTGCGCCGCTTCGAGAGCGAGCTGCTCGAGCACATGCGCAGCGTGCACGGTGGCCTGCTCTCGGCCATCCGCGGCAACCCGAAGGCCGACGTGCCCGCCGAACTGGGCGACATCATCGCCTCCTTCAAGGAACAGTTCGTCGCCGCTTCCGCCGCGGCCAAGGCCGCCGACCCCACCGCCACCGACGCCGCCGAAGTGGGCGAAGCCCACAGCCCCAAGACCCTCGCGACGGAGTAGCTAAATGGCTGGGGGTCAGGAACGGATTCTTCGGGGGCGCATTCGTAGCGTCCAGGCGACGAAGAAGATCACGCGCGCGATGGAACTGATCGCCGCCTCGCGCATCGTCAAGGCCCAGCAGCGGGTTGCTGCCGCCGTGCCGTACAGCGAGCAGATCACCGAGGTGGTGAAGGATCTCGCCGCGGCCGGTGGCATGAGTTCGCAGTCGCCGCTGTTGAAGTCGCGCGAGCAGGTGCGCACCACCGCCTATGTGGTGATCTCCGCCGACCGCGGCTTGTGCGGTGGCTACAACGCCGGTGTGCAGCGCGCCGCCGAGGGCGAGGTGAAGGCCGACGTGCTCGACGGCAAGCAGTACGCGCTGGTCACCGTCGGGCGCAAGGCGGAGGGCTACTTCCGCTTCCGCGGCTACAACATCGCCGCCGTCTACGGCGGGTTCAGCGACAGCCCCACCTATGCCCAGGCGCGTGCGATCGGTGAGGACGTGGTGGCCCGCTATCTGGCCGGCGAGTTCGACCGGGTCGAGTTGGTCTACACCCGCTTCATCAGCGCCGGCTCGCAGGAAGTGGTGCTGCGTCCGCTGGTGCCGCTTGATCGCGAGGTCGTGCAGGGTGGCGACGGCAAGGCCCCCGACGCGGCCGGCACCCCGGCCGACTACGAGTTCGAACCCGATCCGGCGACCATCCTCGACACGCTGTTGCCGCGCTACGTCGAGGCCCGTATCTACGCCGCGCTGCTCAACGCGGCCGCCAGCGAACATGCCTTCCGGCAGCGGGCGATGAAGAGCGCCACCGACAACGCCGAGGAACTGATCAAGAACCTCAGCCGCATCATGAACCGTGCCCGCCAGGACAGCATCACCACCGAGATCATGGAGATCGTCGGCGGTGCCGAGGCCCTGTCGGGTGGCAAGAAGAACGTCCAGATCGTCGACCTCGGTGACATCACCGCGGTCGGCTCCAGCAACTAGCCCGGCGCAAGCACCAAGGAAGCAACTCCCATGACGATGACAGAGACTGATCGCAAGGACGGCCGTGTGGTCGGCATCGCCGGCCCGGTGATCGACGTCGAGTTCCAGCCCGGCTCGTTGCCCGAGCTCAACCGGGCGCTCGAGTTCACCATCACCGTCGACGGCAAGCCGGTGACCGTGCTCGCCGAGGTGGCCCAGCAGCTGGGCAACAGCCGCGTGCGGGCGGTGTGCCTCAAGCCCACCGACGGCCTCACTCGTGGCACCGCGGTGCGCGACACCGGCCGCGGCATCACCGTGCCGGTGGGCGACCGCACGCTCGGCCATGTGTGGAACGTGTGGGGCGACGTGCTCGACGCCGACAACGCCGACTTCGCCGACATCGAGCGGTGGGAGATCCACCGTCCGGCCCCCGATTTCGCGGCCCTCGAACCGAGCAAGCGCCTGTTCGAGACCGGCATCAAGGTGATCGACCTGCTCACCCCTTACGTGGCCGGTGGCAAGATCGGCCTGTTCGGCGGCGCGGGTGTGGGCAAGACGGTGTTGATCACCGAGATGATCCGTCGTGTGGCGCAGAACCACGGTGGTGTGTCGGTGTTCGCCGGTGTGGGCGAGCGCACCCGTGAGGGAACCGACCTGCGTCTGGAGATGGAAGAGTCGGGCGTGTTCGAGAAGGCCGCCCTGGTGTTCGGGCAGATGGACGAGCCGCCGGGCGTGCGCCTGCGCGTCGCCCTGTCGGCGCTCACCATGGCCGAGTACTTCCGCGACGTGCAGAACCAGGACGTGTTGTTGTTCGTCGACAACATCTTCCGCTTCGTGCAGGCCGGCTCGGAGGTGTCGACCCTTCTCGGCCGTATGCCGTCGGCGGTGGGCTACCAGCCGACCTTGGCCGACGAGATGGGCCAGTTGCAGGAGCGCATCACGTCCACCCGCGGCCGTTCGATCACGTCGCTGCAGGCCGTGTACGTGCCCGCCGACGACTACACCGACCCAGCCCCGTTCACCACCTTCACCTTCCTCGACGCCACCACCGAGCTGAGCCGGCAGATCGCCTCGCTCGGCATCTACCCGGCGGTGGATCCGCTGGCGTCGACATCCACCATCCTCCAGCCCGAGGTCGTCGGTCAGCGTCACTACGACGTAGCCCGCCGGGTGCAGGAGATCCTCCAGCGCTACAAGGAACTGCAGGACATCATCGCCATCCTCGGTCTCGACGAACTGTCGGAGGAGGATCGCCTCACCGTCGCTCGCGCCCGCAAGGTGCAGCGCTTCCTCAGCCAGCCGTTCTACGTGGCCGAAGTGTTCACCGGTGTGTCGGGCGAGACCGTGCCCGTGGCCGAGACGGTGGAGAGCTTCGAGGCGATCGTCAACGGCGAGCTCGACGAAGTGCCCGAGCAGGCCTTCTTGAACGTCGGTGGCGTCGAGCAGGTGCTGGCCAAGGCCAAGTCGCTGCAGGAAGGCGCAGGCTGATTTGATGGTCGGGACCGGCCTCCGCTTCGCTTTGGCCGCTCCCTCCGTGTGGCTCGTCGCTGGCGCTTCCGTCGCCACCGCTCTAGGAGACTTGAATGTCAGCTAACACAATGCAGGTCGAGTTGGTGTCGCCGGAGAAGGTGATCTTTTCCGGTGAAGCCACGCAGGTGATCACCCGCACCCTGGGCGGTGGCGAGATCGCGTTCTTGCCCGGCCATGCGCCATTCCTCGCCGCGCTGGTCGAGAACCACACGCGCATCACCCTCGCCGACGGCAATGTGCTCGACGTCGCCGTGCACGGCGGTTTCGTGCAGGTGAGCGGCAACACGGTCAGCATCCTCAGCGACATCGCCGAGCTGGCGGTCGACATCGACCGCGCTCGCGCCCTGCGGGCCAAGGAAGCGGCGGAGGAGATGTTGCGCAAGGAGCACGACGCGGAGGCCGTGTCGGCGCTCAGCCGGGCCCACGCCCGCCTCGCGGCCACCGGCGGCCTGGCCGGCACCCCGCAAGCCTCGCACTGACCGCCGCGGCCCTAGCCTGGGCGCATGAGCTCCTACCCGTTCACATCCGCCCTCGTCACCGGCGCGTCCAGCGGCATCGGCGCCGGGTTCGCCGAATTGCTCGGCGCGGCGGGGGTGCCGACGGTGATCGTCGCTCGCCGTGAAGACCGCCTGCGCGAACTCGCCGAGCGCTACCCGAGCCTGGAGGTGTTGGCCGCCGACCTCACCACCGCTGACGGGCTCGAGCGCGTCGCCGCCCGCGCCGGGCAGGTCGACCTGGTGGTGAACAACGCCGGCTTCGGCAGCTCCGGCCCGTTCGTGTCGGTCGCTGCCGAGCGGCTGGCCCGCGAGATCGCGCTCAACGTCGCGGCCGTCACCCGCATCAGCCACGCCGCGCTGGCGGCGATGGTGCCCAACGGGCGCGGCTATCTGCTCAACGTGTCGAGCGCGGCCAGCTTCCAGTCGGCGCCCAACCTGGCCGTCTACGCGGCCACCAAGGCCTACGTCACCAGCCTCGGCGAGAGCCTGCACGAGGAGGTGCGCGGCACCGGTGTGCACGTGACCACCCTGTGCCCCGGACTGACGCCCACCGAGTTCCAGAGTGTGAGCAGCTCGAATGACGAAGCGGCCAAGTACCCACGCATCCTGTGGACCTCGGTCGAGCTGGTGGCCAAGAGCGGCCTCACCGACGTGGTGAAGGGCAAGTGCCTGTCGATACCGGGCTGGGTGTACAAGGGCATGATCGCCGCCGGCGGGGTGACCCCGCGCGGCGTCACCCGCCGCCTCGGGGCGATGGTGCTGCGCCGCTGACCGGTCAGTACTCGACGCTGGCGAAGGTGCTCAGCTTGTCGATGCGGTGTTGCGCGTCGATCATCCGCACCGTGCCGCTGCGCGAGCGCATCACCAGGCTCTGCGTGATCGCCCGGCCGTGCTGGTAGCGCACGCCGCGCAGCAGCTCGCCGTCGGTCACCCCGGTGGCGGCGAAGAAGCAGTTGTCGCCGCGCACCAGGTCGTCGGTGGTGAGCACCGCGGTGAGGTCGTAGCCGGCGGCGATGGCTGCATCGCGCTCGGCCTCGTTTCGCGGCGCGAGCAGGCCTTGGATCTCGCCACCCATGCACTTCAGCGCAGCGGCGGAGGTGACGCCCTCGGGGGTGCCACCCACACCGAACAGCACGTCGACACCCGCGTCCGGCCAGGAGGTGGCGATCGCGCCGAAGATGTCGCCGTCGGAGATCAACTTCACGCGCGCGCCGGCGGCGCGCACTTCGGCGATCAGCTCCTTGTGGCGATCGCGGTCGAGGATCACAGCGGTGAGGTCGCGCACCTCTTCGCCCTTGGCCTTGGCGATCCAGCGCAGGTTCTGCGTGGGCGAGGCGGTGATGTCGATGGCACCCACTGCGTCGGGACCGACGGCGATCTTGTGCATGTACACGCAGGGGCCGGGGTTGTACATCGTGCCCCGCTCGCTCACCGCGATCACCGCGATCGCATTGGCCCTGCCGTAGGCGGTGAGGGTGGTGCCGTCGATCGGGTCGACGGCCACGTCGGTGAGCGGCGCGGTGCCGTCGCCGACCCGCTCGCCGTTGTACAGCATCGGCGCCTCGTCCTTCTCGCCCTCTCCGATGACCACGATGCCGTCCATCGGCACGGTCTGCAGCACGGTGCGCATCGCGTCGACGGCCGCGCCGTCGGCGCCGATCTTGTCGCCGCGCCCCACCCAACGCGAGGCGGCGAGGGCGGCAGACTCGGTGACCCGAACTAGTTCGAGGGCCATGTTGCGGTCGGGCTTCTGGGTGGCGGTCATCGACCCCCACGGTAGTTCGTCGGCGAGCGACGCCGGCCAGTCGCCGGCTACGTCGTCGGCCGCGGGTCGGCTACCTTGGCCCTTCGTGGCACCGATTCCGGCGGAACTGTGCATCGCCGGACGCGATCTCACCGAACCGCGCCTCACCCCCGGCGGCGAACTGCTCGGGTGGGTGGTGGCGCACGCGGGGGAGGCGGCGATCGAGTTGACGTCGGGGGCGATCCTGGGCACAGCGACCGGGGTGCGCGCCGGGCGTGGCCTGGGCGGGGGCGCGTGGTGCTTCACGCCCGACGCACAGGCGGTGATCTACGTGGGTGCCGACGGCAACGTGTGGCGCCAACCGGTCACCGGTGGGGCCGCGGTGCCGCTCACCGCTCACGGCCCCGAACGGGCCGCGTCGGGGCCGCAGGTGGCGGCCGACGGTCGCTGGCTGGTGCACGTCGTCGACCAGGCCGAGGTGTGGGCGCTCGACATGCACACGGGAGCGGCCCGCCGCCTCGACGACGGCAGCGCCGACTTCTGCCTCGACCCGTGGGTGGCCGCCGACGGCACCGTGCAGTGGATGGCCTGGAACGTGCCCGACATGCCGTGGGATCACGCCCGCGTGCAGTGGGCCGACCTGCACTCGTCGGCCACGGGGGCGTGGCCCGGCGCCGCCGGTGTGCAGCAGCCGCGGCAGATGCCCGACGGCACGCGACTGGCGGTGCGCGACGACAGCGGGTGGCTGAACGTGTGGCTCGACGACCAGCCGCTGCTGGGTGCGGGCGGCGAACCGTACGAGCACGCCGGCCCCACCTGGGGGCCGGGACAGCGCTCATACGCGTGGTCGCCCGACGGCGGGCGGGTGGCCTTCACCCGCAACGAGCGCGGCTTTGGTCGGCTGTGCGTGGTCGAGCGCACCATCGGCACGGTGCGCGAGGTGGCCCGCGGCGTGCACGGTCAGTTGTCGTGGGAGGGGGAGCGGGTCGCTGCCGTGCGCAGCGGGGCGCGCACGCCCACCGAGGTGGTGCTGTACGACACGCAAACCTGGGAACGCACGGTGGTGGCCCAGGGCCCGGCCGCGGGGTGGGGCGAGCACCACCTGGCCGAGCCGCTGGCAGTCGAGGTGGCCGCCGCTGACGGAGCAGTGCTGCATGCCCGGCTGTACGCGGCCGACGAGCCCGACGGTCGCCTGATCGTGTGGCTGCACGGCGGCCCCACCGACCAGTGGCAGGTGGCGTTCATGCCCCGCCTGGCCTACTGGCGCTCGCGGGGCTGGAGCGTGCTGGTGCCCGACCATCGCGGCAGCACCGGCCACGGCCGCGACTACCAGCAGGCTCTGCGCGGACAGTGGGGGATTGTCGATGTCGACGACACGGTGGCCGTGACCGAGGCGGCACATCGGCACGGGTGGGGCGCGCCGGCGCGTACGGCGATCATCGGCGGCTCGGCCGGCGGGTTCACCGCTCTCGGCGCGCTCGCCCGCCGAGGCGGGCTCTACGCCGCGGCCGTGCTGCTCTACCCGGTGACCGACCTGGTCGACATGGTCGAACGCAGCCATCGTTTCGAGCGCCACTACACCGACAGCCTGGTCGGCCCGTTGCCCGCGGCCCGTGCCGCCTACGAGCAGCGCTCGCCGGTGCTGCACGTCGACCGTCTCACAGCGACGCCGCTGTTGATCCTGCACGGCGACCTCGACGCGGTGGTGCCGCTCGAACAGAGCCAGGTGCTGGCCGAGCGGGTGAACGCTGCCGGTGGTCGCGCCGAGCTGCACGTGTACGCGGGCGAGGGCCACGGCTTTCGCCAGCCCTCCAACCAGCTCGACGAGTACGCCCGTATCGGCGAGTTCCTCGCGCGCCACGTGCCGATAGGGTCGCAGCCGTGAGCGACGACTGGAACCCGAACGACCCCGACGCGACGCGGGTGCTCTACGACCTCGACGGCTGGAGCTTCGACCAGCAGGCCGAGCTGGCCGCCGAGCTGGCCGAGGCGGAGGTGCCGCACACCTGGGAGGGTTCCGAGCTGGTGGTGCCCGAGTCCCGCGAGGCGCAGGCCGACACGATCATCTCGCAGCTGGAGGAGCGGCTCGGCATCCGCTACGACGCCGGCACCGAACTCAGCGGCGACGGCGACGACTGGGGTGACGCGCCGGGGGTGGAGCCGATCGACATCCCCGCCGGCGAGCCCACCACCGAGTACGGGTTGGAAGAGTGGCCGGAGGCCGACATGCAGGCCGTCACCCGCGCCCTGGTCTCGCAGCGCATCCCCTACGCCTGGGAGGACGACGTGCTGGTGGTGCCCACCACCCAGGAGGCGGTGGTCGAGGCGTTGCTCGACATGATCGAGAACGGCCAGTACGGCGTGGGCGACGACGAACTGGCGCTCGACGGCGACGGCGACGGTGCCGACGACGAGTTGCCGTTCGAGACGCTCACCACCTTCTTCCTCGCCGGTGAGCGGCTGCAGCGCAACCCGTTCGACGCCGACGGCCTCGAGCAGCTGTTGGAAGCGATCGAGGTCGCCGATCCCGCTCACCCGCCCTACGGCGTCGACGTGCGACTGTGGCACCGCACGTGCGCGCTGGCCGAGGCGCTGGCCGACGCGCTGGCCGGCGACGAGCAACCCGACGCGGAAGTCGCCCAGCAGGCCGCCGCCGATCTGCACGACCTGCTGCGGCCGTTCATCTGAACGGTCGGGTCCGCGTGCTGCTCGCCGAACTGCAGATCTGGCACACCCGCCCCACCACGCCCACTCGCCGGTTGGCGCTGGGGCACCTGGTGCTGCCCACCGACCCGCCGCCGGGCCTGGGCGGGGTGTTGCTGGCCGCGGTGGTGGCCGCCTACCTGCCGGCGGTGCCGGACGACCTGTGGCCCGACGTCGGGCGGCTGATCGACGAGGTCACTGCCGGGCAGCGGGTGGTGCAGCCGCGCCTGCGCCACCGCTACCAGATCGACCGCCACGGTTTGGCCACCAGCGTGCATCAGTTGCGCGGCGACGCCGACCACGTCGAGTTCGATCTGCACGCGCTCGGGCGGCCGCTGGTGCAGGTACTCGGCGCGGTCTACGCACTCGAGCGGCTGCGCCCCGAGGCGCGGGCCTCGATCGCGCCGCTGCTGCATCGGGCGATGCGCTGGCAGGGTCCGATCGGCCCGTCGTTCGTGGCCGACATCGCCGGCATCGATCGAGCCGACCTGGTGGGCGTCACCGACCCGCGGGTGTGGGCCCTCGACCTGCTCGGCTTCGCCCACGACACGGCCAAGGTGACACGGCGTGAGGTGATGACCCGCTACCGTGCCGGCGTGCGCGCCGCCCACCCCGACCACGGTGGTGACGACGATGTGGCCGCGCACCTGATCGAACGTCTCGGTGAAGCGCGCCGAATCCTGCTCGGGCGATGACCACCGTGCTGTTGTTCCCCGGTGCCGGCTCGGGTGCCGAGCACCCCGGGCTGGTGGCGATCGAGGCCGCCCTCGCGGCCGCAGGCGCTGGACACAGGGCCGGAACACTCAGCACGGTGCGCGCCGACTTCCCCTATCGCCTAGCCGGGCGGCGGGCCCCCGATCGCCCTCCGGTGCTACTGCAGGCGGTGCGCGACGCGGCCGCGCCGCTGGCCACCGAATCGTTGGTGCTGGGAGGGCGGTCGATGGGCGGGCGCATCTGTTCGCTGGCCGTCGCCGACGCCGACGCGCCGCTCGCCGCCGCCGGGCTGGTACTGATCTCCTACCCCCTGCACCCGCCGGGCAAGCCCGACAAGTTGCGCGTCGAGCACTTCCCGCGTCTGCGCGTGCCGTGCCTGTTCGTGTCGGGCACGCGTGACACCTTCGCCACCCCAGACGAACTCACCCACTGGACCGCCACCATCCCCGGCCCGGTCACCCACCATTGGGTGCAGGGCAAGGGCCACGACCTGAAGCGTGCCGACGAGGAGGTGGCCGCGGTGGTGACGACGTGGGTGCTCGCCCTGCCCGCTGGCGCGGCCGCCGAGCAGGCCTAGTCTTCCGGCGCGAGCACCGGGTCTTGCGGGTTGAGTTGCTCCAACTCGAGGTGCGCGCTCTCGGGGTAGTAGCGCCACGCGATGAGCGCGCTCACCACCTGCGCCGCAGCGAGTGCGGTCATCACCGGCGCGTAGCCCACGTCGCGGTCGCGCAGCGCGCCGACGAGCAGGATGGCCAGGCTGCCCGACAACAGCGCTGTGGTGGTGACCAGCGCGTTGGCCGCGCCGCGGCTGCCGGTGGGGAACAGCTCGGCGCGATAGACGGCCAGCGCGGGGTAGGCAGTGGTGGCCAGCAGGCCACCGCCGAGGGCGGCGATCCACATCGGGGCGCCGGACAGTGAGTAGACCGAGGCGATCGCCACCGCCGACAGCGGCGTGCACAGGATGATCACCCGCCGCCGACCGTTGATGTCGGCCAGTCGCCCGCCGAAGAGCAGCCCGATCGACGCCGGTGTGGCGGTGAGCAGGGTGAACATGGTGATGCCACCTGGGCTGTAGCCGCGGGCGTCTTTCAGGAAGTCGTTCTGGAAGAACGACACCGGGGCCACGAACAGGTTCGACATGAACGCCACCAGTGCCAGCAGGCCCAGCCGGCGGCGGTTGAGCGGCGGTGCGATGTGGTGCACCGCTTGGTAGCGGCGGGTCTCGTCCAGCCGCCGCCCGAGGCTCGCGGCCACCGGCAGGTAGACGAGGGCGAGCAGATACACCAGCCGCCACGCCTCGCTGCCCAGTTCGGCCAGCTTCAGCCCGGCGACGGGCAGCCCCGCGCCCAGGCCGGCGGCCATCGCCATCATGCTCAGCGCGTAGGCGCGGCTGTTCTTGGGCATGTCCTCCACCGCGGCCACCCCGGCCAATAGCGACAGCCCGAGGCCCAGCGGCCGGGCCACTGTCTGGGTGGCGGTGAGCACCCAGAAGTTGGGCGCCGCCGCTCCCAGCGCGCAGCACAGCGGGGTGAGCCAGGCGAGCAGCACGATCATCCGCCGGCGGCCCACACGGTCGGCGAGGATCGCGAACGGCAGCGCGATCACCACCCCGATGCGCACGATCGCCCCGCCGAAGCTGAGGCCCTGGTCGTCGATGCCGAAGGTGTCGGTGGCGAAGGTGGCGGTCTGGCCGTAGATGGTGTTGACGAAGGCCGACATCATCGCGGCCGCGGCCAGCAGCCCGAGCGAATTGGCCTGCCGGGCGGTGAGCTGGTCGGGCGGTGCCCACCACGGGCTGGCGCTGCCCGGCGGGCGCGGCTCGGCCAACGCCTTGCGGAAGGGCTTCTGGAACACCCAGCCCCACCACGGCACCACCAGCCGGTACTCGATGTGCTCGGTCACCGCGCCGTCGGCCCCGCGGTGCAGCGTGCGCCGGTAGTGACGAAACGGACCGTGCGCCTGCTCGAAAGCGTCTGCACCGTCGGGCCGCTCGCGCAGCAGGTCGTCGCGTGCCTGTTCGGCGGCCAGTGCCCGCGGCGAGCCGGCCGGCCAGACCTGAGTGATGCTGGTCGGTCGCCGTGGCACCCGAGCGAGGCTACCTGGCCCCCGTCGCGGCCGTACCGGGGGCGGTTGGCGGCCGGGCATACTTGCCGGATGCATTCCGGGCCCGACAGCGAGCGCATCGTCATCCGCCGCGCCGGACCGCTGGTGGGCGAGGTGACGGTGCCCGGGGCGAAGAACTCGGCGCTCAAGTTGATGGCCGCGACACTGCTGGCCGAGGGCACTTACGAGCTGAGCAATGTGCCCGACATCGTCGACGTAGGCATCATGGCCGACCTGCTGGCCGCGATCGGGGTGCAGTCGCAGTCGCTCGGTGGCGGGTGCTGGCGGCTGGTTAACGGCGGACAGGTCGATCCGTTCGCGCCGTACGAACTGGTCGAGCGCATCCGCGCCAGCATCAACGTGCTCGGGCCGTTGCTCGGCCGCTACGGCCGGGTCGAGCTGTCGCTGCCCGGCGGTGACGACTTCGGCAGTCGCCCGATCGACATTCACCTGCGCGGGCTCGAGCAGATGGGGGCAGTGTACGAGTTGCGCCACGGGGTGGTGCACGCTCGCGCCGAGCGTCTGCACGGGGCCGAACTCACCCTCGACTATCCGAGTGTGGGTGCCACCGAGAACCTGCTCACCGCCGCCGTCCACGCCAAGGGTACGACGGTGATCGACAACGCCGCACGCGAGCCGGAGATCGCCGACCTGTGCGCGTTCTTGGTGGGAATGGGGGCCGAGATCGAGGGCATCGGCTCGTCACGGTTGGTGGTGCACGGGTGCGAGCCGGGCAGCCTGCGCGCCACCGACCACCGGGTGGTGCCCGACCGTATCCAGGCCGCCACCTACCTGGCCGCGGTGGCCGTGTGCGGTGGCGAGGTGACACTTCGTGAGGCACGAGCCGAGCACATGGAGATGCTGCTGCGCCGCCTGCGCGAGATGGGGCTGACGGTGAACGCCAGCGCCGACACGCTGGCGGTGTTCGCCGATGGCCGACTGCGCAGCATCGACGTCGCCACCTTGCCCTACCCGGGGATCGCCACCGACTACAAGCCGCTGGTGGTCACCATGCTCGCCGTCGCCGATGGGGTCGGCATAGTCACCGAGAACCTCTACCCGGGGCGCTTCCGCTACGTGGAGGAGTTGCAGCGCCTGGGCGCCGACATCCACTCCGCCGGGCACCACGCGGTGGTGCGCGGCGTGCCGCACCTGAGCGGCGCGCCGGTGCGCGCCCCCGACATACGTGCGGGAGCGGCCTTGGTGGTGGCCGGGCTGGCCGCGGTGGGCACCACCACCGTCGCCGGGGTGCACCACATCGACCGCGGTTACGACGACCTCGTCGGGCGCCTGGCCGCGCTCGGTGCCGACATCAGTCGCGTGGCGGTGTAGCCCGGTCGATGCGTCGCTTGGCCAGCCACAGCAAGCCGCCGACGAGCACGATCGGACCGAGCACCAACAGGATCTCGTCCCAACCGCCCTGGTGGGCGAGCACGGCCGCCAGGCGAAATCGGGTCATGGGTCGCAATCCTACGGTCGACGCTGGTTCAATGGTCGCCCGATCGCCTGCGGGAGTTCCAGATGCGCCAGCAAGTCGAAGAGACCATCGAAGTGATCCGACCGGCCCTGCAGGCCGACGGTGGCGACATCATCCTGCGCGACGTCGACGAGGTCACCGGTGTGGTCTCGGTCACCCTGATCGGCGCCTGCGGCACCTGCCCGGCGAGCAGCAACACCTTGAAGGCCGGCATCGAGCGGATCATGCGCGACCGCATCGACGGCGTCACCGAGGTGGTCAACGTCGATCTCGAACCGGCCTGAGCCGCGCGCGATGAGCCGCCGCAGCCCACCGGTCGACGAATTGTTCGCCGCCGCCCGCGACGGCGAGCGCGGCGCGCTGGCCCGGCTGTTGTCACTGGTCGAGCGCGGCGGTGACGAGGCGCGGACCATCGGTCGGCTCACTTACCCGCTGTCGGGCGGGGCCTACACGATCGGCCTCACCGGTGCCCCGGGGGCGGGCAAGAGCACCCTCACCGCGGCCTTGATCAGCCACCTGCGCGCCGGCGGCGAGGAGGTGGCGGTGCTGGCCATCGACCCCTCGTCGCCGTTCAGCGGGGGCGCCATCCTCGGCGACCGGGTGCGCATGCAGGATCACGCCACCGATCCGGGTGTGTTCATCCGCTCGATGGCCACCCGTGGGCATCTCGGCGGGTTGTCGTTGGCCGCCCCGGAGGCGGTGCGCCTGCTCGACGCGGTCGGCCGCCGGTGGATACTGGTCGAGACGGTGGGCGTCGGGCAGGTCGAGGTCGAGATCGCCGGCAAGGCCGACACGACGGTGGTGGTGGTGAACCCCGGGTGGGGCGACGCGGTGCAGGCCAACAAGGCCGGGTTGATGGAGATCGCCGACGTGTTCGTGATCAACAAGGCCGACCGCAAGGGCGTGGAGGAGACGCGGAGCGACCTGGAGGGCATGTTGGAGATGAGCGACCTGCCGCCCGAGGCGTGGCGCCCGCCGATCGTCACTGCGGTGGCCACCGAGGGCCGGGGAATTGAGCAGTTGTGGGGCGAGGTGTCGCGCCATCGCCAGTTCATCGCCGCCAACGGCGACCTGGCCCGACGCCGCGAGCAGCGCCTGCGCGAAGAGTTGCGCGAGATCGTCGCCCGCCGCCTCGAACAACGCGCCCGCGAGATCGCCACCGGTCCGCGGTGGGACGAGTTGCAGCTCGGCGTGCTCGCGGGAAGCACCGATCCGTGGTCGGCCGCTGACGAGATGCTGAAGTCGGTGGGTGCCTGACCGGCGGTTATGGTGACCCCATGGGCGAACTGGTACTGCTGGAGCGGCGCGCCGACGGTGTGGCCGTGGTGACGCTGAACAACCCCAAGGTGAACGCGTTGTCCACCGCGTTGCTGGCCGAGCTGGCAGCCGTGGCCGCCGACCTCACCGCCAACCCCCCGGGCGCGGTGGTGATCACCGGTGGCGAGCGCCTGTTCGCAGCCGGGGCCGACATCGGCGAGTTCGCCGGTCGCGCCGAGGCAGAGCGCATCGGCGCGGCCTTCCACACCGCACTCGACGCGGTGGCGGCCATCCCGCGGATGGTGATCGCCGCGGTCAGCGGCTTCGCCCTCGGTGGCGGCTGTGAGTTGGCGCTGGCCTGCGACTATCGCATCGCCGGCGAGAAAGCCGTGTTCGGTCAGCCGGAGGTGCTGCTCGGCATCATCCCCGGTGGGGGCGGCACGCAGCGCCTGGCGCGCCTGGTTGGTGCGGCGACGGCGAAGATGCTGATGGCCACCGGGCGCCAGGTACGCGCCGACGAGGCGCTACTCATCGGCCTGGCCGACGAAGTGGTGCCCAACGACGATCTGCACGCGCGGGCGTTGACCTTGGCGGCCGAACTGGCCGCAGGGGCGGTGCAGGCGCAGGCGCTGATCAAACGGGCCGTCGACGTGGGCGTGGAGAGCGATCTAGCCGCAGGGCTGGCGCTGGAGCGCGAGTTGTTCGCCGCTGTGTTCGACACCGCCGACAGTCAGATCGGGGTCGAGTCGTTCAAGGCCGACGGCCCCGGCAAAGCGCAGTTCACCGGCAGGTGATCAGCCGGCCCAGGCGATGAGGCCCAGCTCGAGCTGGTGCACCATGTGCGGGTGGTAGGGGATGGCCCGCGCGGTGACCCCGTAGGGGCCGGCCTCGCCGACCTCGTACTCGCCCTCGAACACGCCGTCGCCTGCATGCGCGAGCGCAACCACCGTGGGCCGACCGACGAACTCGCCCGCCGAGTCGACCGGGCCGTGCAACACCTGCACCAGCAGGTCGCCGACCCCGAGGCCGTCGATCTCCACCATCGCCCGCACGGCGCGACGGTCGCCCTCGTGCGCAGGGGCCGTGTCGCTCTGCACGTCGATCACCCGCACCGCGGGCCATGACGACAGCACGTGCCGCTTCCACGCGGCCAGCTCGCGTGCCGCCGCGCCGTCGTCGGCGGCCATCCGCTCGCAGCCCGCGGCCGCCGGCTCGTACAGCTCGCTGGTGTAGTCGCGCACCATCCGCGCGGCGGTGACGAACGGGCCGAGCGTGTGCCAGTTGTGCAGCATCTTGCCCACCCAGCCGTGGGGCACACCGTCGGCGGCGCGGTCGTGGAACAGGGGCACGATGTCGCGCTCGAGCAGACCGAACAGGCTGGTTGCCTCGCGTTGGTCGCGGCGGCCGAGGTCGGGGTCGTCGTCGGCGGAGTTGATCGCCCAACCGTTGTCGCCGTCGAAGCATTCGTCCCACCAGCCATCGAGGATCGAGCAGTTGAGCGCCCCGTTGAGCGCGGCCTTCATCCCGCTGGTGCCGCACGCCTCCTGCGGGCGGCGGGGGTTGTTCAGCCACACGTCGCAACCGTGGTACATCACCCGCGCCACGGCCATGTCGTAGTCGGGCACGAACACGAAGCGATGGCCGACGTCGAGCTGGCGGGCGAACAGCTCGATGTCGCGGATCATGTCCTTGCCCGGGTGGTCGGCGGGATGCGCCTTGCCGGCGAACACGAACTGCACCGGCCGCTCGGCATCGAGCAACAGGCGGCGCAGGCGGTCGGGCTGCGAGAGCAGCAACGTGGCCCGCTTGTAGGTGGCGAAACGGCGACCGAAGCCGATGGTGAGTGCCCGCGGGTCGAGCACCGTGTCGCCGAGGCGCGAGCGCACGAACGACACCAGCTCGGCGCGGCCGCGCGAGCGCGCCGCCCACACCTCGGCGTGGTCGAGGTTGTGCACGCCGGCCCACGAGGCGCGGTCGGCGCCGTCCCACACCGTGCCCACCGCCGAGGCGAGCAACGGGGCGATGTGGTCGCCCACCCAGGTGTGCGCGTGCACGCCGTTGGTGATCGAGCCGATCGGCACCTCCGCCACCGGCAGGTCGGGCCACATGCCGGCGAACATCTCGCGGCTCACCGCACCGTGCAGCTTGGCCACCCCGTTGCTGCGCCCGGCCAGGCGTAACCCCATCACCGCCATGTTGAACTTGCCGTCGGGCTCGTCGTCGCGGTGGCCGATCGCCATCAACTGTTCGAAGGTGATTCCGCACTCACCGGCGAAAGCGGCGAAGTACTGCTCCATCAGTTCGCGCCCGAAGCGGTCGATGCCGGCGGGCACCGGGGTGTGGGTGGTGAACGCGCCTCCGGCGCGCACGAACTCGACCGCTTCGTCGAAGCGCAGGCCGCGTCCGACCAGTTCGCGGATGCGCTCGAGCGACAAGAACCCGGCATGGCCCTCGTTGGTGTGGAACACCTGCGGCTGCAGGCCGAGAGCACGCAGGGCGCGCACACCGCCGATACCGAGCACCATCTCCTGGCGCAGGCGGTGCTCGCTGTCGCCGCCGTACAGGCGGTCGGTGATGGCCCGCGCCTCGGGGCTGTTGCCCTCGACGTTGGTGTCGAGCAGGTACAGCGGCACGCGGCCCACCTGCACCCGCCACACGTTGATGCGCACGTCGTCGTCGCCGATCTGCACCTGCACCTGTGCGCCGGTGGGGTGCAGGGCGAGGCCGTGCGGGTCGAGCGGCGGGTAGCGCTCCTCCTGCATGCCGTCGGCGTTGAGCCGCTGGCGGAAGTAGCCCTCGGCGTAGAGGATGCCGATGCCCACCAACGGCAGGCCGAGGTCGCTGGCTGCTTTGAGGTGGTCGCCGGACAGCACCCCGAGGCCACCCGAGTACTGCGGCAGCGTTTCCGACAGGCCGAACTCGGGGCTGAAGTAGGCCACCCCGGTGAGCGGCGAGTGGCCCTTGGTCTGGAACCAACGCGGCGCCTCGATCGCCTCGTGCAGGCGGTCGAGCGCCTGCACCACAGCGGCCACAGTGGCGCTGTCGGCCGCCAGTCGGTTCCAGCCCTCGGCGGTGATCGCGGCCAGTAGGCGCAGGGGATCGTGGTGGCTCTGCTCCCACAGCACGGGATCGAGCGAGCGGAACAGCGCCTGCGTGTCGCGGTCCCAGGTCCAGTGCAGGTTGGCGGCCAGCTCGGTCAACCCGCGCAGGGGCTCGGGGATGGCCGGGACGACGTTGAACTCACGCACAGCACGCACGGGGGTCGAGGCTACCCCCGGTGCCCGGGGCGCAGGCCGAGGTCAGCCCACGGCGCGGCTGTACACGTTGGCCGTCGCGGTGGCGATCGCGTCCCAGGTGTAGGTGCGCGCCAGCAGTTCGGCCGAATGGCGGCGCAGCGACTCGCCGAGCGCCGGATCGGCGATCAGGCGCTCGACGCAGCGGGCCAGGTCGTGGTGGTTGCCGGGCTCGAACAGCAGCGCGGCATCGGTGCCCTCGACTATCTCGGCCAGGCCGCCGGTGCGGGCGACGACGGTGGGCGCGCCGGCGGCCATGCCCTCCAGCGCGACGATGCCGAACGGCTCGTACAGCGAGGGGATCACCACGCAGGCGGCGCGCTGCAGCAGGGCGTGCAGGTCGGGGTCGGGCACGAAGCCGGCCAGTTGCACGATGTCGCTCACCCCTTCGATGTCGACCGCCGTCTGCAACTCGGGCAGATAGCTGCCCCGCCCGGCGATCACGGCGCGGATGCCGGGCACCCGTTGGCGTAGCTCGCCGATCGCCCGCGCCAGCACGTGGAATCCCTTCTCGTACTGAATGCGCCCCCACGCCACCACCAGTGGCTCGCGGGGGCCGTTGCCGTCAGCGCGCCAGCGGGCAACATCGACACCGTTGGGCACCAGGTGCACCTTCTCCGCCGGCAGCTCGAAGTCGCCGATCACCTCGCGCACCATGAACCGCGAGCAGGCGATGATCTGGTGGGCCTGGTAGGTGAGCCACCACTCGACGGAGTTGATCGTGCCCGGCAGCCCAGGGGGCAGGTGCCCGCCGTGTCGGCCGCGTTCGGTGGCGTGCACGGTGGCCACCAGCGGCACCGCGAACAGGGTGTGCAGCGTGTCGCCGGCCCAGGCGGTGAGCCAGTCGTGGGCGTGCACCACGTCGGGACGCCACCCGTCGAGCCGGGCGGTGAGCTGCACCAGTTGGTGATTGGCCGAGGCCATGCGGGCCACCAGATCGTCGTCGGGCAGCCACGGCAGCGCGGTGTCGGCGCGCAACACGCGCACACCGTCGACCACCGCGTCGTCGGGTGCCTGGTGATGGTGCAGGGTGCACACCACCACCTCGTGCCCGGCGCGGGCGAGCGCGGTGGCCAGCCCTTCCACGTGGGTGGCGATGCCGCCGACGACGAGCGGCGGGTACTCCCACGACACCATCAGCACGCGCACGCCTGCGAAGGTAGCGCGGCAACCCCGTGCGCGCCGTCCGGTGCGGCCTACCATCGGTGCGTGGTGCTGACCGACCTCGACCTCCACCTGTTCAACGAGGGCACCCATCGGCGTCTGTGGCAGTTGCTCGGCGCGCAGCCGTTGCCCGACGGCGGGGTGCGCTTCGCGGTGTGGGCGCCCAACGCGAGCGAGGTCTACGTGCACGGCGACTGGAACGACTGGGGCGAGGGCCTGCGCCTGGCGCCCCAGGCCAGCTCGGGCATCTGGGCCGGCGACTGCCCGGCGGCCGTGCCCGGCCACCGCTACAAGTACTCCGTCGCCGACCGCGCCGGGGTGCACACGCTGAAGGCCGACCCGATGGCCCGCCAGAGCGAGTGCCCGCCGGCGACGGCCAGCGTGGTGCCGTGGCCCGAGCCCTACCAGTGGGGTGACGGCGAGTGGATGGGGGCGCGCAGCATTGCGGTCGGCGCGCCGTTGCGTATCTACGAGGTGCATCTCGGGTCGTGGCGCTGGGGCGTGGGCGGCTACCGCGAGCTGGGCGAGGCACTGGCCGACCATGTGGGCGCGCTCGGGTTCACCCATGTGGAGTTGATGCCCGTGGCCGAGCATCCCTTCGGCGGGTCGTGGGGCTATCAGGTCACCGGCTACTACTCGCCGACCGCCCGCTACGGCACGCCTCACGATCTGCAGGCCCTCATCGACACGCTGCACCGGCGCGGCATCGGGGTGATCGTCGACTGGGTGCCGGCGCACTTCCCCAAGGACGACTGGAGCCTGGCCCACTTCGACGGCACCGCGCTGTACGAGCACGCCGACCCACGCCAGGGCGAACACCCCGACTGGGGCACGCTGGTGTTCAACTACGGCCGCAACGAGGTGCGCAACTTCCTCACGGCCAACGCGCTCTACTGGCTGCACGAGTTCCACGTCGACGGCCTGCGCGTGGATGCCGTGGCGAGCATGCTGTATCTCGACTACTCGCGCCCGTCGGGGGGCTGGGTGCCCAACCGCGAGGGTGGCCGCGAGAACCTCGACGCGATCTCGTTCCTGCGCGAGCTGAACACGGTTGTGCGCGACGAGGTGCCGACGGCGATGATGATCGCCGAGGAGAGCACCGCCTGGCCGCAGGTGACCCAGCCGGTGGAGCGCGGCGGCCTCGGGTTCACCCACAAGTGGAACATGGGGTGGATGAACGACACGCTCGGCTACGTGCACCACGAGCCGGTGCACCGTCGCTGGCACCACCGCGAGATGACCTTCGGCATGCTGTACGCGTTCAGTGAGCGCTTCGTGCTGCCGTTCAGCCACGACGAGGTGGTGCACGGCAAGGGCAGCCTGCTGGCGAAGATGCCCGGCGACGACTGGCAACGCTTCGCCAACCTGCGTGCGCTCTACGCCTGGATGTATTCGCAGCCGGGCGCGCCGCTGCTGTTCATGGGTAGCGAGTTGGCACCGTTCACCGAGTGGAGCGAGGGGCAGGGCTTGCCCTGGCACCTGCTCGAGTTCCCGCCGCACAAGGGCGTGTACGACCTGCTCGTCGAGCTCAACCGTCTGCATCGCGAATGGCCCGCGCTCCACGAGCGCGATCACGAGCCCACCGGTTTCCAGTGGCTCGACGCCGACGACGCCGAACACTCGCTGTTCGCCTTCTTGCGGTGGGGCTATGCCGGTGGACGGGCGGTGGCCTGTGCGGCCAACTTCACCCCCGTGCCCCGCCGCGGCTACCGCATGGGAGTGCCGTGGGGCGGGGAGTGGAGGGTGCTGCTCGACACCGACTCACCGCAATTCGCGGGCAGCGGCTACTCGGGCTTCGACGTGGGCGGCGCGACGCGGGTGGCGCACGACATGCCGTGGCAGGGGCAGTCGTACTCGGTCGAGCTCGACGTGCCCCCGCTGGCGATGGTGTGGCTGGGGGCCGCGCGTCCGTGACCGATCTGTGGCGCGACGAGCGCCTGCGCTCGGTGTTCGCGGCCTGCGTCACGCTGGGGGTGGCGGTGGGTGTGTTCGCCGTGTCGTTCGGGGTCAGCTCGGTGGCCGCAGGGGCGTCTGTGGCGCAGACGTGTGCGCTGTCGCTGTTGGTGTTCACCGGTGCGTCGCAGGTGTCGGCGGTCAGTGTGATCGCCTCCGGTGGCTCGGGCTCCTCGGCATTCGGCGGCGCGGCGGTGCTGGCCGCGCGCAACGCGGTGTACGGGTTGGCGATGGCGCCGCACATGAAGGGCCGGTTGCCCATCCGTCTGTTGGCCGCGCAGCTCACCATCGACGAGTCGACGGCGATGGCCGCGGCGCAGGACGACGAGCAGCACCGGCGGGCCGCGTTCTGGATCACCGGGGTGAGCGTGTACGTGTTCTGGAACCTGGGCACGCTGATCGGCGCGCTGGTGGGCTCGTCGATCGATCCCGAGCGCTACGGCCTCGATGCGGCCTTCCCCGCGGCGTTCGTGGCCGTGCTGTTCCCGCTGCTGAAAGGTCGCCGCGCCGCGCTAGCCGCGACGATCGGGGCGGTGGTGTGCGCCGCGCTGATCCCGTTCACCCCGGTCGGGGTGCCGATCCTGTGCGCGGCGGCGGGCATCCTCGTCGGCGTGCCGCGCGAGGCGCGGGCATGACCTGGGGGCTGGTGCTGGCGCTCACCGCAACCGCCTACGCGTTCAAGGTGCTCGGGCTGGTGCTGGTGGGCGACCGCACCCTGCCGCCGTTGCTCGACCGCTGCCTGTCGTTGATCCCTGCGGCGCTGATCGCCGCGCTGGTGGTGCTGAACACCTTCGCCGACGGCCGCCACCTGCAGATCGACGCCCGCGCCGCAGGAGTGGGCGCGGCAGTGCTGGCCGCGTGGCGCAAGGCCCCGCTGATCGTGGTGATCGTCGTCGGCGCCGCCGTCACCGCCCTAGTGCGCGCCGCCTGACTGGCTGCTCCACGTGCTTCCAGCCTCGCCGCAGCCAGTGTGGGGTACTCATCACAACAATGGCATGCATCCGCTTCCACCCGGTCAGCCTGCTTGCGAGAGTGCAGCCCTCGACAATCTCGCCTGAAGAGATCTCCGCATCTCTCACGGCGGACCAGATGCGGTCCGACAGGTCGCCAGTCGGCCGCGCCTGGCGATACAGGACAAGCAAGGCAGCAACAACTCGCGGACCCCCGCCGCTGAAGGTGGCGGGGAAGCGGCGATCCCCGATCTCGGCAAGAGCCCACGCCTGTTGCCGCCCACGCAGACGCCTGATGCGCCACACGCTGGAGCGCATCTGACCAGCCCGTGTCGCGTCCGTGATCTCCGCCTCCAGGATCGCGACGACCGACTCGAAATAGTCGTCCGAAGCCTCCAAGACAAGCTCTAGTCGATCAATCGAGGTCGTGCCGCCCATCTAGGTCACCCGGCCACGGTAGTTGTACAGCCGATAGTTGTCATCTTCTCGAAGGTAGGCCGATTGCTTGTTCCAAGTCCGCGACAAGGGCCGCTAGTGGTGACCGTGGAACAGACCATCGAGGTATGTTTTTGCGTCGAAGATCGTCAGCAGTGAGATGTAGGTCCTCGTAGGACAGCTGAGGCGACGTCACAGCGAGACGTGCCAAGGCTCTGAGGAGAAGGTACGCGGAAGCGTTCACTTCGACTTGGAACTCCACGTTGTGTTCTCTCAGTCGAGCGCACAACCTGTCACTGAAGGAAAGGGCGGCGAAGAACTCCTGGAGATGTTGGGCAGTCGCGGGGTCAAGCTTGTCTCTATCGGCAATGCATAAGACCGAACGCCACGAATGAGCTGCAATGTCAAGCTGCGGGGCATCATTGGGGAATCCTTCAAGTATCAGGTCCACGTCGCGACTTGCTGTCTCCGGGTAGCGCTCACGAATCGCAGCCAACAGCATGACTTCCAATTTCGAACGAGACATCAAGCGAGACGCGTCTGAGTACTCGATCACATCCGCAACCTAGCGAATCACTCGCCTCCAGCCCGCACGCGGCCCCAACGAGGCCCATCGGCAGCTGGCGAATCGGTAGTCGTGCGGTGTCAGCTCCGCTCGCTCGGCACCGGTAGTCGACCGCAGCGCGGCCCGCGCCGGGGCTTGCGGTTCACGCTGCGGGTGGGCGGAGGCGGGTGAGGTGGCCGTCGCGCCAGCCGATTTCGGTGCCGTCGGGGCGGTAGTGGTGCCATTCGCCGTCGGGGCCGCGGCAGGTGCGATAGCCGCGGGTGCGCCACCGGTTGTGATGGCCACACACCCCGCCCGCGTTGGCGGTGTCGGTGAGCCCGCCACGGGCCCACGGCAACAAGTGATCGACCTGCCGGCTACGGGCCCGACAGCCGGTCCACATGCACCACGGCTGCAACGCCAAGATCGCGTCGCGTACCGCGCCGGTGAACAGGCGTTGCCGGCGACCCATGTTGACGATCACACCCGTCGAATCGATAACCACCCGACGCACCTGCCCGGCGAGCGCGGCCACGATCGCATCGCGTGGGTCGACAGCGACACCGGCGGCGGTGCGACAGAAATGGTTGCCGTTCGCGTCGAGCGGCGCCGGGCTACCACCAGCAGCGGCGGCGAGGTGATGCTCGAAGGTCTCCGCGTCGACCACCACCCCGACAGTCGGCGTGCTCTCCTCGCCGCTGTGGCGGGCAGCGGCAGCAGCGATGAACACGGCATGCAACGCGTCAGCGCGACGCTGGGCCGGCGTGCGGGCCAGCTTGCTGGTGTCGGTGTCTTCACCGTGCTGCACCATGGCTGTTTGCCAATCGGCCATGAACTCGCTGTCGCAATAGGCGGCGAACACTTCGGCGATCTGCGCACCCTGCGCGTTGGCACAACGGGCATCGAGAAAGGTTTGCTCACCGACCGCCGCGACTTTCGCGTCACGCTCACGATGCGCCCGCTCGAACGCATCGGCCGAACCATCCGGGTCGACAGTGGCCAGCTAACGCATCAACGCCGACACGAAGTCATCGAAATCGAGAGTTCGCGCCCAACCGACCAGCAACTCCTCGGCATCAGCCAACAACGGCCGCACGCGCGGGTTGGCCACCACCCCCGCCAACGCATGCAACTGCGCCACACCCACACCCGCCGCCGACGGCCACACCTGCAACATGTGCGCCACCTGCACCACCCGCCCCGCCTGCGCCCATGACCAATTCGCCGCCGCCATCCCCCACGCCCGCGGCGTGCGATGACCATCAGCACGGAACACACCCGCGCGTTCGACCCGACCAACCAACTCCGCCACCGCCACCTCCGCCGCCCGCCGCGCCCCATCCAACTCGCGCAACACCGCCTCCACCTCCGCCGGCGACATCGCCGCCAACTCATCCACCGAAGGCACCACCAAACTCATACCCCCACTCAACCACAGGGGTGTCACAAGGAAGACGAGGCCGTACCCGCCCGCCCGGCCCGCAGAATCAGGCCAGGCCGGCGACCTGTTCGATCTGCGCGCGCAGGGCCTTCAGGTTGCGGCGCCAGATGGCGGCGAGCACCACCTTGCCGCCCACCAGCGCGCCGAGCGGGCCGCCCATCCACCACGGGAAGCGCAGCGTCTCCTCCCACGTGAAGCGAGTGCGGCGGGCCTCGCCCTGCGGCGCGTCGATGCCCTCGAGCGTGAAGCGACCCGAGCCGGTGACCAGGCCGGCGTGGCGCACACCCATCGCCTCACCCGGCACCCACTCGGTGATCTCCATTCGATCGGCGAGACGCAGCGGGCCGACCTTGGTGTCGCACACGAAACGGGTGCCCACACCACGGGTCTGCTCGCCTTGGAAGGTGATCGCCACCGCGTCGTGCATCCAGTCGACGTGGCGCTCGACCGGCTCGACCACCTCCCACACCCGCGCCGGCGGTGCATCGATCTCCACTCCCACACGAATCCGGGCCATCGCTACCTCGCTACCCCGTTAGCGGGCCGGTCAGGCCTTGACCGCGACCTTGCGCAACTGCGCGGCGGCGTCCTCGGGCGGCACGATGTTGATCATCACGCCGGTGCCGCGTTCGAAGCCGGCGGTGGTGACCAGCTTGGGGAACAGGTGCACGTGCCAGTGGTAGGTGCCGTTGTAGTGGTGCGGGGCGGTGTGGAACACGAGGTTGTACGACAGGTCGCCATGCACCTCGCGCAGTGCCAGCAGCGAATCGCGGATGGCGATGCCCACCCCGCGCAGGGTGGCGTCGTCGCTGTCGGTGAGGTGCAGGTCGTGGCTGCGCGGGATGATCAGCAGCTCGTACGGCACTCCGGCCCAGAACGGGCTGAGCGACACGACCTGGTCGTTGGCGAACAGCACGCGCTTGCCGTCGGCCAACTCGGCCTCGATCGTGACGCACAGGATGCAGCCGCCCTCGAAGCGAGTGAAGGCCCGCTCCTCGTCGATCATCTCGCCGGGCACGAACGGCAGCCCGAGCAGCTGCCCGTGCGGGTGGGCCAGCGATGCCCCCGCCTCGCGGCCGTGGTTGATGATCGCCTGGGTGTAGCGCACGTGCGACTTGGCCGCGTGATCGCGCAGGCGACGCTTGAGCAGCAGCATCACCTCGCCGGCGTCGTCGTCGGAGGCGAGATGCACACCGCCGTCGTGGCGGGGGGTGAAGACGAACACCTCGTGGATGCCGCTGGCGTTGGCCTCGACGTGCACCGGCCCGAGGTGGTGCACGGCGAACGGCTCGTCGCCGTCGAAGGCTGGATACAGGTTGGGGATCACCCGCATGCGCCACTGCCCACCGTCGTCGAGTGTCTCCAGCGCGGGGAGCGTGGCCTCTTCGTTGCCGGGGCAGAACGGGCAGGGGCGACCGGGTTCGGCCTCGACCTGCGCGGTGCGCGGGGCGAAGTCGCTGGGGCGCTCGGCCCGATCGGCGACGATCGTGACCCAACGACCGGTGAGGGGGTTGAGACGTAGACGACTCACAGTGCTTTCAGCCTACGACCGTCGTCACCGTCACGGGTGGAACGGCAACGAAATTCACATCGGGCGCAAGTAGACCGACACGTGCCGGGTGCTGTCGGCGGCGAACGGCTGGCCCGACCACCCGCCCCAGCGCGACTCGAGCGTCAACCCCGCCGCGGCCGCCATCGCGTCGAGTTGCCCGGGCGTCGCCCAGCGCACGCTCCACGGGCGCAGGCGCACACCCCCGGTGGCGGTGAGTTCCACGTACTGGCCCTCCACGCGCTGGGCCGTGGGGTCGGTGCGACTCACCGCCAGCACCACCCGGTCGGCGGCCAGCGTGCGCACGCGCACCGTGTCGGTGGCCGCGCCAGGGGTGTCGTCGGCGGGCACGAAGGCCTCCACCACCAGCCGCCCGCCGGGCACCAGGCGGTGAGCCGCGGCGGCGATGCAGGCGGCTTGGCGCTGCTCGTCGGGCAGGTTGAACAGCGTGTTGTAGGCCGCGAACACGAGCATGAAGGGCCCGTCGGGAAGATCGCCGGCCATGTCGCCGAGGTGCGCGTGCACGGCCGCGCCCCCTGGCTTGGCGGCCATCTGCGCCAGCATCAGGGCGCTGGTGTCGATGCCGTGCACCTGCGCGCCAGCCTTCATGCCCGCCGTGCTCGCCAGGCGGGTAGCGAGGGGGATGGCCAGCCGTCCGGTGCCCACACCCAGCTCGAGCACCCGGCACACGGCCACCCCGCCGGCGTGATCGTTCGTCTCAGAGGCCAACTGCGCCAGCGACTCGACGCAGGCATCACCCTCGGCGAGATCGGAGTACCACTCGTCGTACACGTCGGCGAAGGCATCCCCATAGGTGGCGTCGCCGTAGCCCTGCACCCAGCCATCATGCCCACCTGCGGTGAGGCCGCCAACCCCGTACTGTTGGGCCACAATGGCGGGCGTGACGCAGTGGGCGGGGATCGAGTCGGGTGCCGACCCGCTTCGCCGCGCCGCTGCCGGCCCGGACGCCACGGCTGGGCGGGCTGCGTCGCGCACCTTGCGCCTGCGACGCAGCGAGCGGCTGGTGATCGGCTCGATGGATGCCGGCGCCCACCTGCTGCAGCGCCGCGCCCGCCACCTGCTGCTCGGCTCGGCGGTGTTCTTGTTGCCGATGGCCGCCCTGCAACTGCTGGTGTCGACGATGGCCTGGGCGCGCTTCGACGACTTCCAAGGTCTGCTCGGCGACAGCGGCTACCTCGGCGCCGAACGCGGCGCGGCAGTGCTCACCTTCGTCGTGCAATCACTGGCCGCGCACCTGGTGGGTGCCTATGCGGCGGCCTATGTGGTGCGCTACCAGCTCGGTGGCGATCCGCGCCCGTGGCCGCTCGTGCGCGCCGTGCTGCGCCGCACACCCGTGCTGCTCGCCACCTGGACGGTGAGCCACTCGTGGCTGGCGCTGGGGGTGCTCGCCTACCTGGAAGGCGATCTGGAGGTGCTCACCGCACTCGCCGTGCTCGCCGCCCCGGTGGCGGTGCTGTTCGGCGCGCTCACGCTGTTCGTCGCCCCGGTGGTGATGGTGGAGGGTGTGCGCGGTGCCCTGCGCCGCGCGACGCGCCTCGTACGCGGTCGGTTCGGAGCGGCCTACGGATTCGTGTGGCTCAACCTGCTCATCGGCGGCGTGCTCACCTTCAGCATCGCCGTTCTGCCCGCCGCAGCGGAGGGCACCGGCCTGGTGGTGCTCGGCGATGCCCGTGGCGTGCTCGAGGGTGTGGCCGCGCAGATGGCGCTGCTGATCGTCGCCCCCTTCTCGGCCGTCGCCACCGCGCAGATGTACCTGCAGACCCGGGTGCATGTGGAAGGCCTCGACATCACCCTCGCCGCCGACGCCGCGTTCGGGGGCCGGCGGTGATCGCGGCCGTAACGGTCACGCTCGCGGCTCGGCTCGTCGCCGTCGGGGCGCGATCGGCCGTGCGGGCTTCGGCGCCACCCGGTGGCGAGCCGTTCCCGCCGGTCGACCAAGACCCCGACGACATCCGCCGCGAGGCCTGCGACCTGCTCGACCAGTCGGACTGCGTGCCCACCACTCAGCCACCGCGGCCGGTCGACAACTCGTCGGGCGGTGGCGGTGGCGGCCTCGACCTCAGTTTCCTCACGTTGCTGCTGTGGCTGCTGCTCGCCGCCGCGGTGGTGGCGGTGATCGTGTTGCTCGTGCGCCGCACCGACATGTGGGCGCGGCTGGCGGGCAAGCGGCGCGCCGACGAAGGCGACGACGACGACGATGACGACGCCGACGAGGTGATCGCCGACGGGGCGGTGTTCGTCGACCGCTCGCGCGAGCCCACCGACTGGCGCAAGGAGGCCGAACAGCACCGCGCTGCGGGGCGCATACGCGAGGCGCTGCGCTGTCGCTACCGGGCGCTGGTGGGCGATCTCGCCCGCCGCGGCCTGATCGACGAGATCCCTGGCCGCACCACCGGCGAGCACCGTCGGCAGGTGCACGAGGTCACCCCCGCGGTGGCGGCCACCTTCGACAGCGCCGCCGAGCTGTTCGACGGGGCGTGGTACGGGCACTACGACGTCGACGAAGGCGACGACGACCGCTTCGCCGCGCTCGACGCACAGGTGTTGGCACAGACGCGGGAGACCCGCCGGTGACCCCCCGGAGTGCCGGTGACGGCACGAACGCGGGTGGCGGCGGCCGCGCCGGCCTCACCGCGCTGTTGCTGGTGGCGGTGGCGTTGGGGATGATGTTGTTGGCCCGCGCCACGCCCTCGGCCGAGCCGTTCGACCCGCGCAGTGGTGGCCCCTCGGGCACTCGCGGGCTGGCGTTGCTGCTCGGCTACGCCGGCGGCGAGGTGTCGATCGTCGACGACGCACCTGCGGAAGCTGACGGTCGCCGCGTGCTGGTGCTGCGTGCCGACCTCAGCGACCGCCAGGCAGAAGACCTGCGCGCCTTCGTCGCCGACGGTGGGGTGGTGGTGTGGGCCGATCCGGCGGCAGATCTGTTCACCGAGCCCGATGCTGTCGCCGGTCTGCCGACGGTCGATTGGAGCCCCTCGTGGGGCGACTCGAACGTGCCGCTCGGCGAGTGCTCGATCGGTGCGCTCACCCACTTGCGCGCCCTGCTCGCTCCGTCGGGCGAGTTGCTTGGCGCGAACAGCGGCTCGCTCACCTGCTTCGGCGACTCCACTGGTGGCTCGTTCGCGGTCGCCGCCCCGCACAGCGCCGGCTGGGTGATCCGCCTCGGCGACAACGAGGGGTTCACCAACCGCTACCTGCCCTACGCCGACAATGGGCCGCTGGCGACAGCGCTGCTCGTGCCCGAGCGCGGCGCGCAGGTGGAGATCCTGCTCGGCGAAGGTCGCGCGCCTGTCCGCGAGCGGGCCGAGGTGACCGAGGAAACCACCCTGGTCGACCTGGTGCGGCCGGGGGTGTGGATGGCCCTCGCCCAACTCGCGCTGGCGTTCGTGGTGCTCGCCGTCGCCGTCGGCATCCGCCCCGGGCGCCCTGTGCGCGAGCCGCGCCCGGTGCCGCTGGCGGGCAGCGAACTGGTGGTGGCCAACGGCCGGCTGATGCAACGCGCCGGGCACTCGTCGCGCGCCGGGCTGTGGTTGCGCAGCGAGACCCACCGCCGGCTGTGCGACGAGTTCCACCTGCCGCCCACCACCGACCTGGCCAGGCTCGACGCGATGGTGGTCGCGCACACGGCAGTGCCCGCGGGCACAGCGACCGAACTGCTCACCCGCGAGGTGCACTCGCCGGGCGAACTGCTGCGCCTCAGCCGCGAACTGCGCGCCCTGCGTCGCGACGCCACTGCACAACCGACAACACTTGATCCCCACCCGCCACAAGGAGAACAAACGTGACCGATCAGCAATCCGACCGCGAGGCGCGCCCGCCCCTGCAAGCGATGCTCGCCGTGCGCGACGAGGTGGGCAAGGTGGTGGTGGGCCAAGAAGGAGTGGTCAGCGGCGCGATCGCGGCCCTCTTGGTGAACGGCCATGTGCTGCTCGAGGGTGTACCCGGCGTGGCCAAGACCCTGCTCGCGAAGACGCTGGCTGCGGCGTTCGACATCAAGTTCACCCGCCTGCAATTCACCCCCGACCTGATGCCGAGCGATGTCATCGGCCAGCAGTTGGTGGCGCAGAACCCCGGAGGCAATCTCGCCTTCCAGTTCCGCGAAGGGCCGGTGTTCACCAACCTGCTGCTCGCCGACGAGATCAACCGCACCCCGCCCAAGACGCAGGCTGCGCTGTTGGAGGCGATGGAAGAGCGCCAGGTGAGCTTCGACGGGCGCACCTACGAGTTGCCCTCGCCGTTCCTGGTGATCGCCACCCAGAACCCGATCGAGTACGAGGGCACCTACCCGTTGCCGGAGGCGCAGATCGACCGCTTCCTGTTCAAGCTGCAGGTGCCCTACCCGTCGGCCGCGCAGGAACTGACGATGGTGTTGCGCCACGACGCGGGACTCAACCCGCACGACGTGCGCGGCGCGGGGGTGCGCACGGTTGCCACTGCGGCCGACCTGGCCGCCGGGCGAGCCGAGATCGGCGACATCCGCGTCGAGCCGGCGGTGCAGGAGTACATCGTGTCGCTGTGCCGGGCGACGCGCGAATCGCCCTCGCTGCAGCTCGGCGTGTCACCGCGTGGCACGTCGTGGCTGCTGCACGCGTCGAAGGCGTGGGCCTGGCTCAGCGGGCGCCAGTTCGTGACGCCCGACGAGGTGAAGGCGGTGGCCAAGCCGTGCCTGCGCCACCGGGTGATCGTGCGCCCCGAGCTCGAGCTGGAGGGCACCACCGCCGACGCGGTGCTCGAAGGCATCCTCGCCACCGTCCCCACGCCACGCTGACCCCACAGCACGTGATGGCCAGGTCGCGTCCCGCCTTTCCGGTGCCCACGGTGTGGTTCGCCGCGCTCGCGGCCGCCACCGGGCTGGGCCTGTTCGCCTGGTCGGGGCGCAGTTGGTCGGCGTTGTGGGCGGTGGAGGCGCTGCTGGGTTTGCTGTTGGTCGGCGATGCGGTGGCCTGCGTTTCGCCGCGGCGCATCGCGGTGCAGCGGGAGATGCCCGAGACGATCACCCTCGGTGAGCGCGGCGAGGTGACCTGGCTGGTCGACAACACCGCCCGGCGACCGGCCAAGGTGACCGTCACCGACGCGCTGTGGCCCAGCCTGCAGGCCGAACGCAGGCGGGTGTCGGCCCGTTTGCGCGGCGGGGCACGGTTGCGGGCGCGGGCCACATTGCAGCCCACTCGCCGCGGCCGATTTCCCCTCGCCGACGTCACCGTGCGCGTGGAGGGGCCATTGCGGATGGTGTCGCGCCAGGCGACGCGCCGCCTGCCCGGCGGGTTGCGTGTGTTGCCCGCCTACCCGAGCCGCGACGAGGTGCTGCGTCGCATGCGCATGCCGCGGGTGCTGGAGGTGGGCATGCGCAGCATCCGCACCAGCGGCGGCGGGCGCGAGTTCGACCAGCTGCGCGACTACCTGCCCGACGACGAGTTCCGGCGTATCGACTGGCCGGCCACCGTGCGCCTGCAGCGTCCGATCGTCAAGCAGTACCGCGCCGAGCGCAACCAGACCGTGGTGGTGATGCTCGACAACGGGCGGGTGATGGCCGGGGTCGTGGGAGGCTCAGTCGCCGGCGCGGGCGCGCCACGCGTCGAGCACGCGATGGATGCCGCGCTCGGGCTGGTGCATGCCGCCACCGCGCTCGGCGACCGGGTGGGGATGGTGGCATTCGATCGCCAGGTGCGCAGCATCCTCGCCCCGTCCAGCGCGAAGAGCCAGGTGGGCCGCGCCGCGGAGGCGATGTTCGCCCTCGACCCCGACTTGTCGGAGAGCGCTTACCACGATGCCTTTCACCAGGCCACGGCGCGCTTTCGCCGCCGCTCGCTGTTCGTGGTGCTCACCGACCTGGTGGAGGCCGCGGTCGAGCAGGCGATCCTGCCTGCGCTGCCGATCCTCACCCGGCGGCACTTGGTGGTGGTGGCCGCGGTTCACGACCCGCAGGTGCAGCAGTGGGCCGCCGGTGACGAGGCCGAGTGGGAGGGCGATGCGTTCCGCGAGGCGGCGGCGGTGAACCACCTGCACCAGCGCCGCCGGGCAGTGGCCCGCCTGCGCGCCGCCGGGGCGATCGTCATCGACGCCGCCCCCGGCCGCCTGGCGGTGGAGTTGGTCGACAGCTACCTGGCGGTGAAGGCCAGCGGCCGCCTGTGAGCGCGGCCGCCGGTGTCGGCGGGCTCAGACATCTAGTCGTACGGCCGGGGCCAGCACGTCGGCAGGGTCGTTGATCGGGCCGGTGAAGGGCTCGACGTAGGGCGTGCAGCGGTAGGCCGACGTGTTGGCGAGGTTGCCGGCGTTGTGCGAAATGACGCTGGCCTCGTAGCCATCGGCGCTCTCGATACCCACCGTGGCCCCGGCACCGAGGTCTGACCCGGCCGAACCGGTTGTGGCGTCGAGGTAGTTGAACACGTACGCGTTGGTGGTCTCCTCGATCACGATCTGGAAGGTGACCATGGTGCTCGGGCTACTGACGTGGGGCACGTTGCTCCATGTGACCACGAACCTGCGCGTGGGGGCGCTGCCGATTGTGCCCCAACTGATCGATCCTGCGGTGTAGGGGTCGAGGTCGTCCCACCACGCGGCGACGATGCCGTTCGGGTGGGCCGAGTTGGGCAGATTGCTGTTGGCGTAGAAGCCGGCCGACCCCCACCCGAAGTGCAGGTAGCCGTTGGACGACACCTGCACCTCGGCGAGCGCGAATGTGTTGGGGAAGGCGACGTCGTACAGCCTCGGCGTGAACGGCACTGTGATGCCGACGGTGCTGTCGTCGCCGAAGTCGGCCGTCGAAACGGCGGAAGGTGTGAGCCAGCGGTAGCTGGTGGTCGCGCAGGTGTAGGGCTCGGGCGGGTCGGGCGTGGTGACGTTGCTCACCACCGCCCAGCCGGTCGACGAACCGCCGCCGTAGTCGCTGGCCGCCCGCACACGGAAGCAGTAGGCGGTGGCCGGGGTCAGACCGGCGGCGGTGAAGGCCTCGCCGCCCGCCGGCGCGTCGCCGATCGCGGCGTACGTGCCGCACGTGCCCGAGAACGGTGCGCGCTGCACCTCGAAGCGTGTCTCGCCGGTGGCCTGATCGTCCCACACCAGTTCGACCGAGGTGCGGGCGACGGTGGCGGTGGCCAGGGTGTCGACGCTGCCGCTCACCGCGGCGGAGGGCACCAGGCAGTCCTGCACCATCGTGCCCACGTCGAGGCGGCCACCGGTGACCGTCTTGCCGCTCAACGATGCGGTGGGCAGCACGGTGTCGACGATCGCGGCCCGCAACTGGGCGGCGGTGAGCGCGGGGTTGATCGACGCGCACAGCGCCACCGCGCCGGCGACGTGCGGGGCGGCCATCGAGGTGCCGCTGTACGCGGCATAGCTGTCGTCGGGGACGGTGCTGACGATCGCATCGCCGGGCGCAGCGAGGTCGACGGTAGTGGCGCCGTACTGCGAGAAGACGGGCAGCGCCCCGGCCGCATCGATTGCCGCGACCGACACCACGCAGTCCCACCCGCGGGTGCCACCGTTGGTGCACTGGTAGTTGCCCGGGAAGCTCGGCGTCGAGTCGTTATTGATGCCGTCGTTGCCGGCCACGGTGACGAACAGGATGTCTTCGTCGCCCCCTTCGTTGATCGCGTCGAGCAGGACCGAGCTGAAAGGCCCGCCGCTCCACGAGTTGTTGGTGGCCACAAGATCGATGCCATGGCGCACCTTCAGGTCGGTGAGGTAGTTGAGCGCGGCGACGGCATTCGCGGTGGAGCCCCCCGAGGGGCCGAGGAACTTGGCCGGGATCATCGTCACGTTCCAGTTCACGCCGGCCACACCCTGGCCGTTGCCGCCGACCCCGCCGATGGTGCCCGCCACATGGGTGCCGTGGGAGTCGATGTCGGGATTGCTGTCTCCGTCGAACACATCGTTGTCGCCGTTGGCGAAGTCCCACCCATGAATGTCGTCGATGTAGCCGTTGCCATCGTTGTCGACTCCGTCGACCGGGTCCCACGGGTTGGTCCACACGTTGGCGGCGATGTCGGGGTGATCGAACTGCACCCCCTCGTCGACGATGCCCACGTACACGCTGTCCGATCCGACGTGACCCATCGCCCACGCCTCGTTGGCGCCGCTGCCGTAGGAGGTGCCGAGCGGTATCGCGTCGCCGCCCATGCCCCACAGGTCGCCGGAGACGGCATAGGTGTCGTCGGCTTCGACGTCGGTGGTGATCAGGTAGTCGGGCTCGGCATGGGCCACGGTCGGGTCGGCCGAATACTGCTTGAGGGCCTGCTCGACGCTCACCCCGGTCGGCAGACGCACCAGTTCGGTGAGGGCATGGCGGCCGACTCGTCGCGAGATGGTGGTGTGCCCGCGGGCGCGCTTGGTTGACAGCATCGCGTCGCGCTGCGCAGCCGTCACCCCTTCGCGGTAGGTGACGATGATCTGCCCCGGCACGTACGGCGTCGCCTCGTCGGTCGCCTGCTTGTCGTCGTCGGCGGCGGGGGGAGCGGACTCGGCCAGGTCGGGGGGTGTGCCGCCGGCCGCGAGGGGCACGGCGAGGACGAGCACGGCTGGGGCGACGACCGCAACGATCGCCGAAACCAGCGTGCGACCGCGGCCCTGTGCCGCCCGTACTGCCATGCGGCAAGGGTATCGGGCCGTGGCCAGCGCCGACCGGCGCGGATCAGAGGGGGGCGTCAGCGGTGAAATCGCCGCGGCCGGCGCGGCGCACCTTCACCACGTAGACGATGGTCCAGCCCCAGAACAGCAAGAACACGCCGATGCCGATGCCCACCCGCACTTCGGTGGGCCACGGCTTGCCGGTGACGAAGCCCTCGACGATCGCGGCCAGCAAGAACGCGGCCACCAACCCCACCAGCACGCTGCCGGTACGGCGGGCCTCCTCGGTGAGTGCGTGTGAGCGCAGCCGGTCGCCGGGCGCGATCATCGCCCAGCCGATGCGCAGCCCGGCCGCGCCGGCCACCACGACGGCCGACAACTCGAGCAGGCCGTGGGGCAGGATCAGCCCCCAGAACTTGTCGCTCTGACCGACGTGGGTGAACAGACCGCCGGCGACGCCACCGTTGGCACCATTCCACGCGAGCAGAGCAGCGGTGACGACGCAGAACAGGATGCCCGCGGCGAAGGCGAGAAAACCGACGCGGATGTTGTTGAGGAACACTTGGGTGGCGAAGTCCTGCGACGGCTGGTTGGAGTAGTAGTCCTCGAAGTCCTGCTCGATGTACTGCTCGGTGGCGGCCTCCGGGCCCACCACGTCGAAGGCCTCCGGCGACACCGACAGCCACACCTGCATCGCCGCCCAGGGCACGAAGGTGAGCAACGCGGCGACGACGATGTAGCGCCGCAGGGCGTAGATCGCGGCCGGGTAGGTGACGGTGGCGAAGGTCAGCAGGCTGCGCTTCACCTCCGGATCGCGTTGGCCGTAGAGCACGCCGTGGGCATCACCCACCAGCAGCGTGAGACGGTTCACCAACATCGCGTCGGCCGCGTACTCGACCCGCGCGTGAGCCAGGTTGGCGCCGGTGCGTTGGTACAGGTGCACCATCTCGTCGAGCTCGTCCGGCCCGATCTGGTGGATGTGGCGCGCCTTCTCGGTGAGTTGCTGCAGCCGCCACCAGGCACCCTGGTGCGCTGCCACGAACGCGTCGAGATCCACCGCCGCGTAGGGTAGTTGAACGATGGCTGCGGTGAACGGCGTGGTGGGCGAGCGGATGGGCGCCGCGGCGAGCGAGGGCATCGTCACGCCCGAGGCGGTGGTGCTCGACCTGGAGACTGCCGGGGTTGCCTCGCGTGCCCTGGCGGGCATCATCGACCTGTCGGTGCAGGTCGGCCTGCTGCTAGTGGGGTCGATCGTGATCGGGATGGCAGGTTTGCTCGATGCGTCGGCGTTGACCGCCTTCTCGATCATGCTCGCGTTCATCACCATGGGCTATCCGGTGCTGTTCGAAACGCTGTGGCGGGGGCAGACGATCGGCAAGCGAGCGATGGGCCTGCGGGCGATCACCGTCGAGGGCGCACCGGTGCGGCTGCGCCACGTGCTGTTGCGGATGATGGGTGGCCTGGTCGATCGCTACCTGCCCCCGATCGGGGTCACCGGCGTGCTGTTCGTGCTCGGCACTTCCCGCCATCAGCGGGTGGGTGACCTGCTCGCGGGCACGATCGTGGTGCGCGACCCAGGGCGTTCGTTCCTGCCGCAGGCGGTGTGGTTCCCCGTGCCGCCGGGCCTCGAACAGTACGCGGCCACCATCGACCCGACAGCAATGACCGACAGCCACTACACCGTCATCCGCTCGTTCCTCGTGCGCAACCGCGAACTGAGCCCCGACGCGCGTTATGCGTTGGCCCTCGACCTGGCCGGCCGCATCGCTGCGGTGGTGCGCCACGAGCGGCCGCCGCAGGTGCACCCGGAGAGCTTCCTGCTCTGCGTCATCAGCCGCTACCAGCGAGCCAACTTCGCTCGCCGATGACGGCGGTCGTCACGGAGCGGTCCACAACGCGCTGAGTGGCACGGCGGCGATCCGATCACCGAGCTCGGTGACAGCCTGGCCGGCGTGGAGCACCATGCCACCGAGAAAGGCGCTGCCCAACTGGTCGCGCAACCAGATCAGGTGCTGTGCGTCGCGCGTGGTCGGCGCAGCACCGGCCTTGAACTCAAGGCCGAACACTCGGCCCCCTCCGAGATCGATGAGCAGGTCGACCTCGTGGCGACCGCTCTCCACGCGTAGGTGGTGCAGGGCAGGCGTCGGTGACGCCGCGGCCAACTCGGCGCGAACCTGCATTGTGGCGAACGCATCGAACCATCGACCGCGCAGGTTCGACTCGCGTAATAGGTCGAAGCTCGTCACGCCGGCTGCAGCGGCGGCGAGCGCGGTGTCGACGAGGTATCGCTTGCCTGCCTTGGTGAGTCGCTTGAGGCGGTTGCTCGTCCATGCGGGCACCACCTCGAGAACGGCAAGGTTGCGCAGCGCTCGTTCGTACGCAGAAGCGGTCTTCACCGTGACCGAGGCGTCGCGGGCCAGCGTGACGTCGCTCGGTTGGCCGGCCAGATTGAGCGCCAGCGCAGAGACGTACCGCCTCAGGCGGGCGGGATCGCGCGGTGCATCGACCATCTCGATGTCGCGGGTGACGAGGTCGTCGAGGTAGCTGGCCAACCACAGCGCGCGCTGTCGGTCGGTAAACGAGCGGAGCGCGAGATCGGGAAACGAGCCACGCGTGGCAAGTCGCATGTAGCCATCAATGTCGAGCTCGGGTAGCCGGCGCGGGACGGCGTCGAGCCACTGTTGTGACGCCCGCGTGACGAACGGCGCAAGATCGGCGGTGCCCGCGAGTTCGCGTTCGGCCAGCGGGGCCATCGCGAGCCGCACCACTCGGCCCGTCCCCGCCCACGTAGAGACGTCGGTAGTCGCCCTGATGCTTCCGGTGAGGATGAACTGTCCAGGCGACCGGTCGCGGTCGACGGCCCGCTTTACTGCGGCCAACACCTCGGGCACCTCTTGCCACTCGTCGATCAGCAGTGGGCGAGAGGCGCGCCGAAGCGCGGCGTCAGGATCGGCTTGATAGGTCTCGGCGGTATCGGGCACGTCCAGGCGGTCGACCTGAGCCGCCAGTCGGGCCGCGGTCGTTGTCTTCCCGACTGCCCGTGGTCCCACCACCATCACGGCCGCGAACGCGCCCATCGCCTCCGCCAAGGCCTGATCGAGAAGGCGCGAAAGGTACTTCTGCGAGGTAGGCGACATGCTGGGATAATACTACAATCACGCAGAAGTCGATATCCGTTTCACGCGGATACCAGTATCAGATCCACTAGCGATGCCGACAGAGCCACGCCATGCGCCCGTTGATCCGCGATCGGTCGCCTGATCCGTAGCCTGAGTGCAATGGCCGGCTTCACCTATCTCGATCATGCGGCGACGACGCCGATGCGTGCCGAGGCGGTGGCGGCAATGCTGCCGTTCCTCACCGAGCGCTTCGCCAATCCGTCGGGGTCGCACCGCTTCGCCCGCGCGACGCGCCAGGCCGTGGACGAGGCGCGCGACGTGGTGGCGGAGGTGCTCGGCTGCGGCCCCGGCGAGGTGGTGTTCACCGGCAGCGGCACCGAGGCCGACAACACGGCCGTGCTCGGCTCGCTGGCCGTCCGACCGGGGGCAGTGGCGGTCTGTCCGGCAGCAGAGCACCATGCCGTGCTCGAATGTGTGCACAAGGTCGACGGGGTGGTGGTGCCCACCACCGCCACCGGCGCGGTCGACCTCGCCGCACTGGCGGCCGCGCTCGACGCGCTGGATGGTCGGCCGGTAGTGGTGAGCGTGATGACGGTGAACAACGAGGTGGGCACGGTGAACGACATCGCCGCCGTCGCAACGGTGGTGCGCCGCCACGCCCCGAAGGCGGTGCTGCACACCGACGCGGTGCAGGCAGCCTCATGGCTCGATCTGCGCACGATCACCCCACACGTCGATTTCCTCTCGTTGTCGGCGCACAAGTTCGGTGGTCCCAAGGGTGTCGGCGTGCTGTTCGCCCGCAACAGCGTCGCCTTCCGCCCGTTGTTGATCGGCGGCGGCCAAGAACGCGAGCGGCGCAGTGGCACGCACAACGTGGCCGGCATCGTCGCTCTGGCAGAGGCCCTGCGCCTCACCGACGTCGAGCGCGTCGACGAGGTCGCCCGCCTGCGCCACCTGCGCGACGCGCTCGTCGACGGCATCATCGACGCGTTGCCCGGCGTTCGCGAAACAGTCGGCCGCGCGCACAAGGTGGCCGGCTCGGCGCACCTGTGCATCGAGGGCATCGAGAACGAGGCACTGCTGTACATGCTCGACGAAGCAGCCGTGTGCGCGAGTGCGGCTTCGGCCTGCGCGGCCGGGGCGATGGAACCCTCGCACGTGCTGGCCGCGATGGGGGTGCCCACCGCGCTCGCCGTCGGCTCGCTGCGTCTCACCCTCGGTCACACCACTACCGCGGCCGACGTCGAGCGTGGCGTCGAGGCGGTGGTGGCCGCCGTGCGTCGGCTGCGGCGGCCTACATGAAGGTGCTGGTGGCCCTCAGCGGCGGGGTCGACTCTTCGGTGGCTGCCGCCGAACTGCTCGCCGCCGGGCACGAGGTGGTGGGCATCACCATGCGCTTGTGGGGTGGCGAGAGCGACACCGGCTGCTGCTCGATCGCCGACGTCGACGACGCGCGGCGCGTCGCCCAGCAACTGGGCATCGACCACCTCGTGTTCAACTTCACCGACGACTTCGAACAGCATGTGGTTACGCCCTACGTCGACGCCCACCGGGTGGGCCTCACACCCAACCCGTGCATCGAGTGCAACCGGCACATCAAGTTCCATCGCCTCAGCGAGCGCGCCGACCTGCTCGGCTTCGACGCGGTTGCCACTGGTCACCACGCCACGGTCGTCGAGCGCGATGGCAAGTGCTGGGTGGGCCGCGGCCACGACGCGGCCAAGGACCAGAGCTATGTGGTGCACATGCTCACCGGCATCGACTTGGCGCGCACACTGTTCCCGATCGGGGCGATGACCAAGGCACAGGTGCGCGAACGGGCGGCCGCGCTCGGGCTGCGCACCGCGGCCAAGCCCGACAGCCAGGACGTGTGCTTCATCACCGACCACGGCGGTCGGGCGGCGTTCCTCGGCGAGCGCATCGAGTTCCGCCGGGCGCGGGTGGTCGACAGCGAGGGAAGTGTGGTGGGCGAGGTACCGGCGGTGGAGATGGTCACCCTCGGCCAGCGACGTGGGCTGCACCTGCCGGGGGGTGGCCCGAAGCAGTATGTGGTGCACATCGACCCGGCGCCGACGGTGATGGTGGGCGACGAAGCCCTGCTACAGCGCGAAGCGATGACGGTACGTGATGTCGTGTGGGTCAACGACCCACCCCGCAACGGTGCCGAGATGCGGGTGCAGTGCAGCGCCCACGGGGCGACGACCGCGGCGACGCTCACCGCCGACGATTTCGGCGGCACATCCTGCGAAGTGCGCTGGCACGCGCCGCAGCGGCGGGTGGCCCCCGGCCAGAGCGTGGTGTTCTACGACCCCACCGACGCGTTCGTGCTCGGCGGCGGCATCGCCGTGTGACGGGTGCCGCGGCTCAGGCCACCGGCAGGCCGGCCGCGCCGAGCGCGGTGAGCGCCCGACCGGGCCGCGAAGGGGCGATCAGGAACGCGCCGGCGTGCACCGCCTTGCCCTTCGGTTCGCCCCGTGTCGCGGCCAGCAGGATGGTCACCATTTCGCTGACGGTCACCTGCAGCGCGTGCCCCGCGGCCGGGCCGGTGAGATCGAGAGCCTGGGTGTCGGCATAGGCGAGCGCGACGCGGTGCACGTTGGCCTTGGGCACCATCAGCGTCTCGCCGAGAACCACGTGGTCGTGCAGCACCATCCCCGCGGGCACGAGCACCAGCCAGCGGCGCGAGAAGCGGTGCAGCCTGCGCGCGAGCAGCCAGGTGAGACCGACCGCCACTGCGGCGATTGCCGTCCCGGGCGCCCACTGGTGTGCGCCGAGCAGCACCACCGCCGACACCAGCGCCGCGCACCACACGATCCATGCCACCACCGCGGCCGGTAGATAGGCGACCGGCAGGCGCAACGGCAGGCGGCGCTCGTGGCCGTAGGCGGCACCCTGCACCAGCGCTTCGCCGGCCTCGGCCGAGAAAGCGATCGCGGTGGCGACCATCGCGGTGGCCAGTGCAGCGACCCCGACGCCGGTCGCTGCGCCACCGACCAGCGCGCCCCCGGCGGCGACCACCCCCGCTGGTGTGAGGATGCGCAGCGCGGTGAGCCCCATCGCCCCGGGCACCACCACTGCCACCACTTGCGCTGCCACCAGCGCCCACCACAGCGCCGCTGCGGGCCACGCGGCGCGGTCGGCGCGCCCGTCGCCGGCCGAGGCGAGGGCGGGCCCCACCAATGCGGCGGTGCCTGCCAGTGCGGCGCGCAGCGCCCACAGGGCGGTGCGCGGGTCGAGCGCCTTGTCGATCGGCATCACAACAGATTTGCCGATCGGCACCGCATCGGGCCAACGTATCGCCGCCGGCGAGTGTCGGCACCATCCGTCCAACCCACCACCCAATGTCTCGCTTCGTGGTCAGCGACCACGCCGTGCGACTATTGGCTCCGACAACAGACGTAGCCGGAAAGGAGGTCAACCCGATGTCGCCGGTCTCCACCAGCACCCTGCTGCGCTCGATCGCCAGTGGCGCCTCCACCGGCATCGGCGGGTTGCCGCACCTCGATGCCGGCGAGGCGGCCGACTTCGTGCTCGACGTGATGGGCATTCCGGCGATCCCCACCCTGCCACGCCGTTCACCGGCGGAGAGCTACGTCAACAAGGCGATGGTCGGCATGCGCGGCGTCACCGTCGGGCAGTACGGCAGCATCGCCATCGACGTGCAACGCCTCGACCCGCTGGCTGGTGTGGTCACCGATCTGGCCGACGATGCGTTCGTCGGCTTTCGCACCTTCCTCGAGCGGGCCGCGGTGGCCCGCCGCGAGGGGCGCTTCACCGGCCCGGTGAAGTGGCAGTTCGTCGGCCCGGTCACCTTCGGTATCGCCCTGATGCGGGCCGGTGTGGCGATGAGCGTCGCTTTCGAGGCGGCCGTGCGTTGCGTGCGCGAGCGGCTCGAGCACCTGATCGCCGCGGTCGACGCGGCCCTGCCCGGTGTCATCCAGGTGGTGATCCTGGAGGAGCCGGCGTTGGCGGGGATGATGGAGGCCGGCTTCCCGCTGGCCCCCGACACCGCGATCGACCTCGTCTCGGGCGCGCTCGCGGCAGTGGAGACATCGGCGGTGTCCGGGCTGCACGTATGCGGGCTGGGCGACATCCCGTCGCAGTTGGCCGCTGGTCCGGCGATCCTCTGCGTGCCGGTGCATCCGCAGGTGGTCGATTCGACCGGCTACCTGATGCGGTTCATGGAGCGCGGCGGCATCGTCGCCTGGGGCGTGGTTCCCACCGTCGGGCCGATGGCCACCACCGTCGAACGGCCGTGGCGGCAACTGTCGGGCATGTGGTGCGAACTGGTGCAGCACGGTGCCGACCCGGTGTTGTTGCGCCAACAGGCGATCGTCACCCCCGAGTGCGGGCTGGCCGCGCACTCGCGGTCGCTGGCCGAACAGGTGCACCGCATCGCGGCCGAGCTGGGCGAGCGTGTACGCGATCAGGCGGTCGCGTCGAAGTGGGTGCTCGGCGCCTGACCGCGCCCGGTCTAGAGTCGCCGCCGTGAGCGACTTCAACAGCAACGCACCGGTTCCCCCTCCACCGCCAGCTGGAGCGGTTCCGCCCCCGCCCGGCTACATCGCCCCGCCGGGGTACGGCGGCTACCCAACGGTGGCGGCCAAGCCGCCGCGTCCGGCCGTGCCGGTGGGTGCCTGGCTGCTGATCGTGGGTGGTGTCGCGATGGCTGTGGCCACGTTCCTCAACTGGTACACGTTCGAGTCGACCTTCGTCGGCGACGGCGTCGACATCAACGGCTACGACGACACGTTCGACCCGGAGACATTCGAGACGGTCACCAACACCGGTGCTGCGTTCATGATGTTCGCCATCGTCTCTGCCGGCTTCGGGATCGCCCAATTGTTCGCCAAGCGAGTGCTCTCGGTGGCAATCATCGCGGTGGTGTTCGCGTCCGTGGCTCTCATCGTGTGGCTCGGTGAGTGGGCCCTCACCTCGGAGCGCAAGGACAACATCGGCGATCTGCTCTCCGACGCAACCCTCACCCTCGGGCCGGGGTTGTGGGTGCTGCTGGTCGGCGCTGTGGCGTCGCTCGCCGGCGCGATCGCAACGCTCGCCAAGCGCCGCCGCTGGCCGACCGGTGCGGGGGTGCTCGGCGCCTGAGAGCGCAAGGTCTAGAGTCGCCGCCATGAGCGACTTCAACTCCGACCCACAGGTTCCACCTCCTCCGCCGCCGGCCGCCCCGGCACCGCCCGCGCCGGGGTACGCCCCGCCGCCCGGTTACGGCACCTACCCGCAAGTGGCGGCCAAGCCACCGCGACCCGCCGTGCCGATCGCCGGCTATCTGTGCCTGGCCGGAGGCGCGCTGTTGATCCTCGGCTCGGTGCTCAATTGGTTCAGCATCCAGGGAGAGGACTTCAACGGCTTCTCG
>CAUJEE010000065.1 GCA_963169215.1 Actinomycetota bacterium | reverse complement strand
CTTGAAATCGCGCACGATCGTTACACACCACGAGCACACCACCGCGCCGCGTCGGCTACGGTGAACCCCGCAAGCACCGAAACCACTGTGGCCGTCCGGCCACGAAGCAGGAGGTAGCAATGAGCCAACGGAACCGCACCCAAGAGGTGCCGTTGCAGCCCAAGGTGGAACTGCGTGCCCACGCTCACTCGGAGCGGCACCGAATCCACGTGGAACTCCAGAGCGTCGCTCAGGAGGTGAGTGCCGGCTCGGATCCTGAAGATCTGCACGAGCCAGGTGCCGCGTGGAAGCCGCTCCATCGTCGAGACGCCGAAGTGGCCAAGCTCAAGATTGCCAAGCGCAATCGGTCCAAGCGGCATTGGAAGACGAAGATGTGGAAGCGCCGCACCCTGTTGCGCCAGCAACGCGCCGAAGAGTTGCGGATGGTGGGTTCCTGATCGACGCACACGACGACCTCGTCTGAGCGCGGGTGCTCAGACGAGGTCGTGGCGGTGTTCAACCCATTGGCCGAGGAGGTCGTCGCGCCGCGTCACCCATTCCTCGACCGTGATCGCGTACCGCACGTGGTCCTCCCACGTCCCGTTGATCTCCAGGTAGCGCTGCGCCGTGCCTTCGTCGCGGATCGCCAGCTTGTCCATCACGCGCCGGCTCCGGTCGTTGCGCGGCACGATGCAGATCTCCACCCGGTGCAGGTGCAGTTGCTCGAACGCGTGGCGCAGCACCACCACCACCCCCTCCGCCACGTAGCGGTGGCCGGCGCGCGCCCGATCGATCCAGTAGCCGATCGTCGCCGTCTGCTGCGCGCCGCGGACGATGCCGTTGAGGTTGACCTCGCCGGCCAGCGCGTCGCCCAGCGTCCCGGCGACGAACAGGCCGAAGCCGTGGGCCACGCCTGACTGCCGGTCGCGTTCGCGCGCTGTGCAGCGGGCGACGAAGGCCTCGCGGTCGCGGGTGGGGTCGGGCAGATTGGCCGGGCGCATCGGTTCCCATGGCGTGAGCCACTCGACGTTGCGGTCGCGCACGTCGCGCCACTCGCCCCAGTCGGCGCCGGTGAGGGCGCGCAGCAGCACACGTCTGCCGCGCAGCATCACCGGCGCGCCGTAGGCCGAGGGATGCTCGCGGCTGCGGCTGCTCATCGCACGCCACCGTCGACGCCGACGATCCTCACCGCCGGTCGGTCGAGGCGGCGCAGCAAGGCCACCACCGCGCAGCACACGCCGAGCACCTCGTGTACTTCGGCCGCGGGCAGCCCCGGGTTGTGCTGCCGGTCGGCGCGGGTCTCGGTGGCAAGGGTGCGGAAAACCTCCTCGGCCTGCCGGCGGCCGAGCACGAACGGCAGCCGCGCAGCACCGCCCACCTCCACCGCGGCAACAGTGGCGAGGCCGTGGCCGGAGATCTCGACCTCCTCGGCCGTCGCCGCTGCCGGCAGTTCGCGCACGACGTCGTCGAGGTGGTCGGCCAGCAGGCCGATGGCATTGGTGAGGTCGGCCGGGTCGGGCGGGTCGCCGCCCACCATCTCGGCCAGGGTGATCGCGCCGACGGGCACGGTGAACTCGCGCTCGCCGGCGCGAAAGCGCATCTCGCGCTCGCCGAGCATCACCTGCAACACAACGCCGGCGAGTTGGGCGGCCACCCACCTGCCCACCGGGTCGTCGCCGCCGGCGAGGTGATGGGCGTAGTGCGCATGCAGGCACTTCACGCCCGTGCGCGTGCCACCCACGCCGCCGTGCGGGCGCGGCCCCTCCCACCCGGGCGGCAGCGCGGCGTCGCGCTCGGCCGCGTAACGGTCATGGGCGGCGGTGATCGCCACCTCCACCACCTCCGCTTCGGCGCGGCGCACGCCTCCGGCAGCTTCCAGCCGACTGACGCGGCGCACAGCCTCGCGTCCGGTGAGCCAATACCTGGTGGGCATCGGCGTGCCGTCGTGCAACAGCGGCGCGTTGCGTACCACCAGCGGTTCGCCACCGGCATCGCGCACCACCACGTCGAAGTCGCCCTGGGGCGAGCGACCGAGCAGCGCGGCGACGGCCTCGAAATCGGCCGACGACGCAGTCACTTGCGCGGGCGGCGCAGTGCGAGCAGCAGGATCACCAACCCGGCCAGCAGGGGCAGCAGCCGCTTCAGCACCCCGCCACCGGTGGCCTGGCCGAGCTCGATCGGTTCCGCCGCGGATTCGTTCAGCGGTTCTTCCATCGCGCCAGATCCTCCACGGTGTCGATGTCGTCCCCAGAGCCTACGCAGTCGACGCGACACACCCACTGCGGGTGGTCGCGCAGCAGGTCGCGGGCCCCGCCATCGCCGCTGTCGGGCAGCAGCGGCCACATGTCGGCGCGCAGCCGCACCGGGTTGGGGCCGAGGCGGCCGTTGTAGACGGCGACGGCGAGCCGACACGCGGGATCGGCATCGCGCACTGTCGCCCACGCGGCCGAGCCGACGAAAGGTTGGTCGGCGAGGCCGATGGTGAGTGCCTGCGCGCCCAGTTCGCGGGCGGCGGCCACGGCCATTTGCACCGAGCCCGCCTGCCCGCGCCCCCAGTGCGGGTTGTGGCACTCGATCACCTCCGCCGGCAGGTCGAGCGGCACAGCGCCGGTGACGACGACGACGTGGTCGAAGCCGGCCTGCAGTACCGCCGCCAGCGAATGCAGCCACAGCGGACGGCCGGCGATGTCGGTAAGCAGTTTGTGCTCGGGGCCGACGAAGCGGGTGCCGCCGCCGGCCGCGAGCAGGGCGGCGACGGACGGACTGGTCATCGCATCCGCCTAGGAGTGGATCGGGCCGGCGGTGTCGCGCAACGACGTGGCCGCGCGTCCGGTGCGCCGGGCGATCATCTCGGCACAGATCGAGATCGCCGTCTCCTCCGGGGTACGGGCGCCGATGTCGAGGCCGATCGGGGCGTGCAGGCGGGCCAGTTGCTCGGGGCGGTCGATGCCCACCTCGGCCAGGCGCTCAAGTCGTGTCGAGTGGGTGCGACGGCTGCCCATCACCCCGATGTACCCGACGCCGGTGGCCAGCGCGCCGCGGATCGCGGGCACGTCGAACTTCGGGTCGTGGGTGAGGATGCACACCGCGTCGCGCTCGCCGAGCGTTGCCCCACGGCGCTCGAACAGTGCGTCGGGCCAGCTCACCACCACCTCGTCGGCCATCGGGAAGCGACGGCGGGTGGCGAACACCTCGCGCGCGTCGCACACCGTCACCCGATGCCCGAGCAGTTTGGCCGCCTTGGCCAACGCCGCGGTGAAGTCGACCGCACCGAAGATCCACATCTGCGGTGCGGGCGCCCACGACTCGACGAACACGCTGATGATGGGGGTCTCGTGCAGGTCTTCCGGCGTCGTCTCGCCGTGCGGTCCGTAGTGGCGCACTCCGCTGCGCCCGGCATCGAGTTCGGCGACCATGTCGCGGGTGACGATGCGGTCGAGCTCGGGGTCGCCGAGTGAGCCGACGGGCGCGTCGCCGGGGGCGACGAACAGCTTGCTACCCACTTGCGGGCCGGCGACGATCGTCGCCAGTGCCATCGGCCGCTCGTCGCGCAACGCCGCCGGAAAGTCGGCGTAGGGCTCGATGAACAGGCGGATGGTGCCCCCGCAGGTGAGGCCGACCGCGAACGCTTCGTCGTCGCTGTAGCCGAAGCTCACCACCCGCGGCGGCGCGTCGCCGCGCAGGATGGCCAGCGCCTCGCCCACCACCGCCCCTTCCACGCATCCACCACTGACGCTGCCCGCCACCTCACCCTGCTCGTTGACGGCCATCGCCGCCCCCGGCAGACGCGGCCCCGACCCCTCGATGTCGACGACGCGGGCGATGGCCACGCGATTGCCCGTCGCCTGCCAGCGGTCGATGTCGTCGAGTAGCTCTCTCACTTCGGTGTCCGCCTGCGGTCGCGTGACCGATTGTCGGCGATCACCCGTGCCAGTTCCTGCATCGCGGCCAGGCTGTGGCCTTCGACGAAATCGTCGACGAAGGGTAGGGCCGCCGCCATGCCGCGGGCGAGGGGCGCGTAGCCCGGCGTCACCTTCAGCGGGTTGACCCACACCACCTGGTGGCTCACCCGGCGCAGGCGGCGCATCTGTTCGGCGAGCAGTTCCGGGTCGCCGCGGTCCCAGCCGTCGCTGAGGATCACCACGATCGCCCCGCGTGCCATGCCGCGCACACCCCACTGATCGTTGAACGTGCGCAGGCATTCGCCCAGGCGCGTGCCCCCGCTCCAGTCGTGCACTCGGGTGCCGGCGCGCGCCAGCGCAGTGTCGGGATCGCGGCTCTCCAACTCCTTGGTCATCCGCGTCAGGCGGGTGCCGATGGCGAACGCCTCCACCTTCTGCCGGCCGCTCACCGCCGCGTGCGCGAAGCGCAGCATCGCCCGCGCGTAGGGCTCCATCGAGCCACTGATGTCGAGCAGCAGCACCAAGCGGCGCAGGCGGTCGCCGGGCTCGCGCCAGCGGCGGTCGATCGGCTCGCCGGCGGCGCGTAGCGAGGCGCGCATCGTGGCCCGCAGGTCGGGGCGCCGGCCGCGTCGGTCGGGGCGCAGCCGGTATGAGCGGCGCGGCGGGCCGATGAAGCGCAACTCCTGCATCAGCAGTTGCGCGTCGCGCAACTCGGTCTCGGTGTAGGTGGCGAAGTCCTTGTGGCGCAGCACCTCGGCTGTCGACCAGCGCAGGGCGACGGTCGGGCGCTCGGGCCGGTCGCCAGCCACATCGTCGTCGTCGCCGTCGTCGTTGTCGCTGTCGTCGGCCAGGTCGGCGGCGAGATCGACCTGCTCCCGGTCGACGGGCACCGGCGCGTCGCGCATCTCGTCCCAGAAGGCCGCGAACGCGGTGTCGTACAGGGCGATGTCCTCCGGGTGGCGCACCAGCGTGGCCCGCCCGGCCCAGTAGACATCGGCGCGCTGTTCGACGCCGAGGGTGCCGAGGGCCTCGACGAAGGCCAGCACACTGTCGGTGGGCACCTTCAGCGCCGCCCCGCGCAGCACACGGGCGAAGGCCACGGCCATCCGCTCGGCCGGTGTCATCACCCAACCGCGCCGCGCTCGAGGGCGTGACGCACGAGCGTGGCCACCCCGTGCTGGCGCACGCGGTCCTGATCCTCCCGATACTTCAGCACCGCGCCGAGGGTGGCCTCAACCACATGCTCGTCGATGTCGCTGCGCCCGAGGGCGGCCAGGGCCTGCGCCCAGTCGATCGTCTCTGCCACCCCCGGCGGCTTGTACAGGTTGAGCGAGCGCATCGTCTCGGCAGCCGCGGCCACCTGGCGGGCGAGACGGTCGAGCACCTGCGGCACGCGCAGGCGCACGATCTGCACCTCGCGCTCGAAGTCGGGGTGCTGCACCCAGTGGTAGAGGCAGCGCCGCTTGAGTGCGTCGTGCACGTCGCGGGTGCGGTTGGAGGTGAGCACCACCAGCGGCGGGCGGGTGGCGGCGAAGCGGCCCAGTTCGGGGACGGTGATCGCGTACTCGGACAGCACCTCCAGCAGGTAGGCCTCGAACTCGTCGTCGGCGCGGTCGATCTCGTCGATCAGCAGCACCGGCGCTACGTCGCCTTGGTGGGAGACGGCCTGCAGCAGGGCGCGCTGTAGCAGGAACTGCTCCTGATACAACTGCGCCTCGAGTGCGCTGGTGGTGAGCGACCGCGACTCGCCGGTGGCCTCCGCGGCGCGCAGGTGCAGCAGTTGCCGGCCGTAGTCCCAGTCGTACACGGCCTGTGACACGTCGATGCCCTCGTAGCACTGCAGGCGGATCAACTCGCCGCCTGTCCAGCGGCTGAGCACCTTGGCCACTTCCGTCTTGCCCACCCCGGCCTCGCCCTCGAGCAGCAGCGGCCGGCGCAGGGTCATCGAGAGATAGACGGCGGTGGCCAGACCGTCGTCGGGGATGTAGCCGTGCATCGTCAACGCACTGGCCACGTCGGCGGGCGAGATCGGCATCACGGCCATCACCCCAACCCTAGACCCAGGTGCCCCCAAGTCGGCGGTGAGTCGGGGCCACGGCCTGCCCCAACGCCGACTTGCGTGGTGGTGGGGCCAAGTCGGCGGTGAGTCGGGGCCGCAGCCTGCCCCAACGCCGACTTGCGTGGCAGGCTGGGTGGGTCATGTCGCCACAGCAGTTGCGCATCGCCGTTCCCGCGCCGGGAGCGACGCAAGTGGTGCTGCACCTCGCCGACCGCACGGTGGTCGCCGAGCCCGATGGCGACCTGTGGTGGGCCCAGACGTCGGCCACACCCGGTGAGCACTACTGGCTCACCGTCGACGGCGGCCAGCCGCTGGTCGACCCCGGCTGCCGCGACCTGGCGTGGACCGCGGCCGGTCCGCGCAGCGTCGTGCGCGCCCCGTGGCCGATCTGCCCGCAGGCAGCGCCGCTGGCCCACGCCCCGGTGGTGTACGAACTGCACGTGCGCGGCTTCGGGCGCACCTTCCGCGGCTGCATCGAGCACCTCGACCACGTCGCCTCCACCGGCGCCAACGTGATCGAGCTGATGCCGGTGCACCCCTTCGATTCGCGCGTCAACTACTGGGGGTACATGCCAGTGGTGTGGGGCGCGGTGCACCGCGAGTACGCCGAACGGCCCGAGCGAGCGGCCGAGGAACTGGCCGAGTTGGTGGCCGCGGCGCACGCGCGCGGCATGCACGTGTGGCTCGACGTGGTGTTCAACCACACGGGCGAGGGCGACCCCACCCTGCCCACCTACACGCTCCGCGGGCTCGACCGCCGCGGCTTGTACCGCCACACCCCCGACGGGCGGCCCACCGACGACAGCGGCTGCGGCAACGACGTCGACCCGACCCACCCCTTCGTACGTCGCCTGGTGTTGGAGGCGCTCGAGCGCTTCGCCGACCTGGGGATCGACGGCTTCCGCTTCGATCTCGCCTCGCTGCTCACCCGCGACGGCGGTGGGCTGGTGGAGCTGATCGGCGAATGGGGCCGCGCGCGAGGCGTGCGGCTGATCGCCGAGCCGTGGGACCTGGCTGCGTACGAGGTCGGTTCGCCGCGCTGGCCGGCCGACTGGTTGCAGTGGAACGACCGCTTCCGCGACGACGTGCGCGGCTTCCTGCGTGGTGAACCGGGCCTGGTGCCCGCGATCCGCGAACGCGTGCAGGGCAGCCCCGATCTGTTCGGCACCGGCACACCCACGCCGAGCCTCAACTTCGTCACCGCCCACGACGGGCTGACGATGCACGATCTGACCGCCTACACCAGCGATCGGCATCGCTCGTGGGACACCGGCGGCGATCTGCGCATGCAGCAGATGAAGAACTACTTCACCCTGCTGCTGTTGTCGGCCGGTACTCCGATGTGGGTGATGGGCGACGAGTTCGCGCGCACCCAGCACGGCCACGACAACCCCTACGACGTCGACGGCCCGCTCACCTGGGTCGACTGGACCGCGGCCGAGCGCGGCTGCGAACTGACCGACCACGTGCGGGCGCTGGTGGCGCTGAGGCGTGCCCATCCACCCGGCGACTTCCGCTTCCACGGGGTCGGCGCGGAGGTGGATGACACGTTCGAGTCGCGTTCGCTGGCCTGGTGTGCGGGCGACCTCTACGTGATGGTGAACGCGTGGTGGCAGCCGCTCACCTTCGGGGTGCACGAGCCGGGGGAGTGGAAGCTGGCGCTGAGCACGGCCGACGCTCGGCCCACCGACGATGATCGCTGGCGCGTGCCGCCCCGGTCGTGCCTCGTGTTGCGCCGCTGACCGTCAGCTGTCGAAGCCGAGGCCGAAACGATCGAGGATACGCAGCCACCAGTTGCGCCTGCCGGTCTTGTCCTCGCGATTGAGCGACCAGCGGGTGGCCTGGATGCCGAGGAAGCGGAACGGCTCGGGCGGGAAGGGCAGCGGCTTGCTCTTGACGAACTCGGTGTCGGTGGCCTTCGAGCGCTTGCCGTCGAGCATGTCGAGCATCACCTCCGCGCCGAAGCGGGTGCTGGCCACGCCGAGGCCGGTGTAGCCCACCGAGTACGCCACCCGGCCCTTCATCGCCGTGCCCCAGAACACACAGAAGCGGCTGCACGTGTCGATCACACCGCCCCAGGTGTGGGTGAACTTCAACCCCTCGAGCTGGGGGAAGGTGTCGAAGAAGTGCCCGCTGAGCTTGGCCCAGGTCTCGGGGCGGCTCTCGAACTCGGTGTTCACCTTGCCGCCCCAGTAGTAGATGACGTCGTAGCCGCCCCACAGGATGCGGTTGTCCTGGGTCAGTCGGTAGTAGTGGAACTGATTGCTGATGTCGCTCAGCCCCTGCCGCTCGTCCCACCCGATCTCGGCCAGTTGTGCCTTGGTGAGCGGCTCGGTGACCATGCAGTAGTCGTAGACCGGCGCGATGTAATGCCCAACCCGTTTGAGGAGGGGCTTGAACGCGTTGGTGGCCAGCGCGACGCGTCCGGCGCGGATGCGCCCGAGGGGAGTGGTGACCAGCACCCCTACGCCGTCGCGCTCGATGCCGGTGGCCTTGGTGTCTTCGTAGATGCGCACGCCGAGCGACATCGCCGCGCGCTTCAATCCCCACGCAAGGCGTGCCGGATCGACCAGCGCGGCGCGCTCCTTGCGCCACAGGCCGCCGGTGTAGGTGGGCGAGTTCACCTTCGCCCGCATCGCTGCCTCGTCGAGCCATTCCACCTTCTGGCCGAGGGTGCGCAGTTGGGTGTAGTCGTCGCGCAGTTCGTCGAGGTAGCTGGGGGCGTGGAAGGTGGTGGCGATGTCGATCACGCCGGTGCGCTCGTAGTCGCAGTCGATCGCGTACCGCTCGATGGCGGCTTCGATCGCGTTGAGGTTCTCCAGCCCCAACTCCTCCAGCAGCGCCAACTCCTTGGGGAACCGCTCCTGCCCGTTGGCCACACCGTGGGTGAGGCTGGCCTCCATGAACCCGCCGTTGCGGCCGCTGGCCGCCGATCCCACCTCGTGGGCCTCGATCACGATCACGTCGCGGCTGGGGTCGCGCTCTTTGGCCAGGATCGCGGTCCACAGCCCGTTGTAACCGCCGCCGACGATGCACAGGTCGCAGTTCTCGGTGCGTACCAGCGTGGGGTTCGAGTCGGGTTCGTCGGCATCGTCGTACCAGTAGGGGTACGGGTCGGCGTCGGCGATCGCGTCCAGGTGGAACGACTTGTACGGGCTTTCGTCGTCATCGATCAACGACATGGTTCTCACCACCTTGTCGGCCGACAGGCTAACCCGCGCGGCCACCGCGGGCCGCGTTCACTCCAGCGGGCGGTGGTGGTGCGGCATGCGCCGCGGCAGAGTGACGAGGTAGGTGACGGCGAACACTGCGGCGGCGACGAGGCCGATCGTCGCCCCCGGCGCAGCGTCGAGGTGGTAGCTGAGGATCAGCCCGAACACGGCCTCGCTCACGCCGAGCACAACCCCCCAGCCGGTCATCCGCGCCAGCGTGCGGGCGAACAGGCGAGAAGTTGCCGCGGGGGTGACCAGCATCGTCACCGACATCACCGTGCCCACCGTGCGCAGGCTGATGACGGTGACCGCGGCGAGCAGCACGACGAGGATGCCCTGCACCAGTTCGACGTGCACGCCCACCTGCTCGGCTTGTACGTGGTCGAAGGTCGACAGGCGCAGCTCGCCGAACAATGCCAGCACCACCAGCACCGCACCGCCGCCGAGCCCGATGTTCAACCACAGGTCGCCCCAGCCGACGGTGAGCAGCCGGCCGAACAGGAAGTGGGTCAGTTCGGCGCCGGTGTCGAGGCGCGAGATCACCACCACCCCGAGCGCGAAGAAGGCGGTGCCGAACACCGCGATCAGTGTCTCCTGCCCGAGGCGGCGGTTGGACGAGAACAGCAGCAACAGCGCGGCGATCACCAGCCCGGCGCCCATCGCGCCGAACAACACGTCGATCCCCGCCGCGTAGGCGAGGCCCACACCGGCCAGCGTGCCGTGCGACATCGCGTCGCCGAGGTTGGCCATCCGGCGCAGCACCACCCAGGTACCAACTACCGGCGCGACCGCTCCGACGACGATCGCGGCGAGGAACGCGCGGCGCATGAACTCGGCCTGGAACGGGTCAGTCAGCCAGTGCATCGTCGACCCCCTCTGTGCCGGCGCTGCCGAAGACGGTCTCGAGCACCCGGTCGGAGAGCACTTCCGTCGGCCGACCGTCGGCGCGCAACGTGCCGTTAACCGCCAGGCAGCGGTCGAAGCTGCGCCGCGCCAGGGCGAGGTCGTGGGTGGCCACGAGCAATGTGGTGCCGCCCTCGGCCAGTTGACGGAACACGCCCATCAACTCGCGCGTCGAGGGGCTGTCGACCCCGGACAGTGCCTCGTCGAGCAGCACCACCGATGCCTTCTGCGCCAGGGCGCGAGCGACGTAGGCCCGCTGCAGTTCACCGCCCGACAACTCGGCCAGCGCCTTGTCACACGACCCGCCGAGTTGCCCCTTCGCCAGGCGGGCGGCGGCGACCTCGCGGTCGGCGGCGCGGGGCCGCTGCCACCAGCGCCGGAAGCGGCGACGCCCGGCGAGCACCATCTCGCCGACGGTTATCGGGAAGTGCAAGTCGTTGTCGTGCCGCTGGGGGATGTAGGCCAGATCCATCCGGTCGGTGCGGTCGTGGCAGTGCACGCCGTTCACCTCCACCACCCCGCTGTGGTTCACCAGCCCGCACACCGCCTTGAACATCGTGCTCTTGCCCGCGCCGTTGGGGCCGACGACGGCGATCAACTCACCGCGGTCGACGGCGAACGACACATCGTGCAGCGCAACCTGTTCGCCGTAGCGCACGCCGAGTCCGGCGACACGCAGGATCGGCGCGGTCGGGCTCATCAACAGCCGAGCCCGGCGCGCAGCGTGGCGAGATTGGCCCGCATCAGCGAGAAGTAATCGTCGCCGGCGGCGAGCAGGTCGGCAGCAGGCGACTCGATCGTGTGCAGCGTGGCGCTGCCCGCGCCCGTCTCGTCGGCAAGGGTGCGGGCCAGGTCGGCGGGCAGACCCTCCTCGGCGAACACGGTGGTTACGCCCTGGTCGCGCACCAGGTCGGCGAGTTCGGTGAGCGTCTTGGCCGATGGCTCGTCGCTCGGCGAGATGCCGGAGATCGCCATCTGTTCGAGCCCGTAGGCGCGGGCGAGGTAGCCGAATGCCTCGTGGGTGGTCACCAGCAACCTGCCGGCGCAGGCCGCGAGGCCATCGGCCATCTCTGTGTCGAGCGCGTCGAGGCGGTCGATGAAGTCGTCGGCGCGGGTGGTGAACCCGACCGCCTCGGCCGGCAGTTCCGCGGCCAGCACCTGGCCGACCTCGCGGGTCATCGCCGCCAGCAGTTGCGGGTCGAGCCACACGTGCGGATCGACCTCGTCGCCTACATTTTCCAGCGGCAACCCGGCGAGCAAGTCGACAGCACGCGCCCCGAGCACGTCGATCACCTCGTCGACCGCAGGTTGGAAGCCGGCGAGGTGGAACACGATCTCGACCTGCTCGAGTGCTGTGATCTGCCCGGGCGTGGGTTCGAACTCGTGCGCTTCCTCACCGGCCGGCACGATCGTTTCCACCCGCACCGCGTCGCCGCCGACGGCCTCGACGATCGCGGCCAGCGGGTAGAAGGCGGCACCGATCACCGGTCGCGAGTCGCCGGTGCGCTCACTTCCAGGGTCGTCGGCGCAGGCAGTGACGGCGAGCGTGGAGACCAGTAGAACGCGGGCGGCGCGACGACGAGGCACACTGCGATCGTATCAGTCTTGAGAATCATTCTCAACAGGATGTTTGCGCCGCGGCGCCAGCAGCACCGCTGCCAGGCCGGTGGCGAGTGGCACCGAGGCGACGATGCCGATGCTGCCCACCAAGGCGCGCACGATCTCCACCGCGACGATCTCGCTGGTGGCCGTCGTGGCCAACGGTTGGCTGGCGGTGGTGAACAACAACAGCAATGGCAGCGCCGCACCGGCGTAGGCAAGGAACAAGGTGTTCACCGTGCTCGACACGTGGTCGCGGCCGATCACCAGCGCCGAACGGTAGAGCTCGGCGAAGGTCGCGTCGGGCATAGATCGGTGAAGTTCACCGACCGCCGACACTTGGGTGACGGTTACGTCGTCGAGTACGCCGAGTGAGCCGAGCACCACCCCGGCCAGTAGCAGGCCGCGCGGATCGACGGTCACGCCGAGAGCAGTGAGAAAGCCGGCGTTCTCGTCGGCCAGGCCGGTGATGTTGCACAGGCCGACGAACAGCCAGGCCAACAGCCCGGTGATCGTCAGCGCGGCCAGCGTGCTGAGCAATGCGACATTGGTGGCCGGGCCGACGCCATGGGCGAGGTACAGCGAGACGAAGGCGATTGCCGAGGCACCGACGAGCGCGACCAATACGGGGTCGGTGCCTTCCAACAACGCGGGCAGCACGAAGGCGAGCAACACGACGATGCTGATCGCCAGCCCGGCCAGGGCGCCCAGCCCGCGCCACCGTCCGAGCAGTAGTACGGCGACTGCGAACAGCGCGACCAGCAGCAGCATCGCCCCCGAGCGTTGGTAGTCGGCGAACTGATAGACGTTGCCGGCCTCGGTGGGTGTGATGGTGAGGATCAGCTCATCCTCCACCTGGGGTGCGCGCACCTTGGTCTCGGAGACGAAGTGCTCGATCTGTGTGCGGCTGCCGGCATCGGGGCCGCTGGTGAGCACGACCGTGAGCAAGCGGCACGACATCCCGTCCGATTCGACGGTGCCCGTGCACGGCCCCACATCGATGCGTTCGACGTAGCCCTCGGCCGTCTCGCCGGCGGTGTAGCCCGAGTCGGTGACAGCACCTGGCCAGAGGGTGATCAGACCGACCAGCGCCAGCGCCGCCCATATCGCCACCGCCGCCCACAGCCCGCGGGTGATCTTCGCGCTCGGCATCCAGTCGCCGTCGCCGTTCTGGCCGTGATGGCCGTGCGCACCCATCGGGCGAACGCTAGTTGGCGGTCGGCGCCAATAGCCTGCATGCGTGCGCCGCACCAGCCGACCCGCCGCTGCTCCCACGCCCATCGAGGCTGCGGTGGCCAGCGTGCTCGCACCGGGCGAGCTGCGGCTGACGGCCAACCGTCGCGCGTTGCTGGCCGCGCTCGACAAGGCGACGCGCCCGCTCACTGCCGACGAACTGGCCGGAAGCGCCGGTGTCGCCCTGTCGAGCGCCTACCGCAACCTGGCCGAACTCGCCGCCGCAGGCGTGGTCGCCCGCGTCAGCACCGGGGGTATCGACTGCTTCGAGCTCGCAGAACAGTTCTCCGACCACAGTCACCACCACCACCTGATGTGCATCGAGTGCGGCATCGTCACCGACTTCGCCCCCAGCCCTCAGCTGGAGCGGTTGATCTCCCGCGAGGTGGAAGAACTGGCGGCGCAGCACGGCTGCGAGGTCATCAGCCACGTGTTCGACGTGCGCGGCCTGTGCCGCCAGTGCCGACCCAGGCGCTGAGCCAGGCCTGCAGCTCGCCGGCCGGCATCGGTCGCGCCAGGTAGTAACCCTGCGCGTACTCGCAGCCCAGCTCGGCGAGCACCTCGTACTGCTCGCGGCGCTCCACACCTTCGGCCACCACCACCAGGTCGAGCGCGGCGGCCATGCCGAGGATGGCGGCGATCACCGCGCGATCCTCGGCGTGTTCGGCAGCACCGGCAACGAACGAGCGGTCGATCTTGATGCCCGCCAGTGGGAAGCGGCGCACGTGGGTGAGCGAGGAGTAGCCGGTGCCGAAGTCGTCGAGCACCAACCTCATGCCCAACTCGCTCAGCTCGAGCAGGGTTCCTTCGGGCGCGGCTCGTCCCGGCCCGGCCCGCCGGGAGAGCATCTCGTGCTCGGTCACCTCCACGGTCACCCAATCGGGGGTGAGCCCGGCCGTGGCGATGATCGCCGCCAGCCGGCTGCACATGCCGCGGTCGGCGAGTTGCGCGACGGAGAGGTTCACCGACAGCCGCAGCGGGCGGTCGAGCGCGGCCACCGCTTCGCAGGCATGCTGCACCACCACGTCGCCGAGCACGAGGTCGAGGCCCGCGTCCTCGGCCAGCGACAAGAACGCGGTTGGTCCGAGAATCCCGAGGCGGGGGTGGTTCCAACGGGCCAGCGCCTCCACCCCGACCGGCCTGTCGCGGTCGAGAGCGATCACCGGCTGCAGGTGGGCGACGATCTCGCCGCGCTGCAGTCCGGTTGCGAGTTCATCGGCGAGCAAGCGCCGCTCGCTGGCGGTGCGCGGGCTCACCGGGTCGCGCCGGAGGGGCTCGCCGCGGCGCTCCGCCTTGGCCTCGTACATCGCCCGGTCGGCGTCGGCGAGCAGGCCGGTGACGGAGGAGTCGCCGCTGGTCATCGCCAGCCCCACGCTGGCCCCCACACGCGCCGGTCCGGCAGCGAGCATGTAGGGCTCGGACAGCGCGGCGTCGATCCGCTTGCACAGGTTCTTGGCCACCGCCCGGTCTTGGAGGCCGGCGATGAGCACCACGAACTCGTCACCGCCGACGCGGGCGACCAGGTCGTCCGGGCGCACGAGTTCTGTGAGGCGCGTGCCCACCTGGCGCAGCACCTCGTCTCCGGCATCGTGGCCGAACAGGTCGTTCACCGGCTTGAACCGATCGAGGTCGATGAACACTGCCGCCGCCGGTTCGCGCTGCTCGACCACATGTTCGAGCCGCTCGAGCAGCACCGACCGGTTGGCCAAACCGGTGAGCGCGTCGTGGCGGGCGAGATGCTCGAGCGACTGGCGAGCAAGGTGCAGATCGCTGACATCCTGGCCGGTGACGACAAACCCGGCCAACACCGGGTCGTCGAGCAGGTTGACGATTTCGAAGCGGATCGGCCGCGGTGGGGCGTCCGGCGTCACCTGGCGCATCTGCACCTCGATCGCCAGCGGTGAGTCGCCCTCCCGTGACCGGGCCAGGGCGGCTTCGAGCATGTCACCTTCACCGGTGGTGCAGAATCCGGTGAGCAGCCTCCCGATGGTGAGCGACGGGTCGTGGCCGAGCAGGCGGGTGAAGGCCGCGTTCACGCTCGTGATGCGTCCGGCGCCGTCGAGCAGGAGGATGATCGACGAGCCGTGCTGGACCAGGTGGCGAAACACCTCGGTGTCGTCGGCGGCGACCTCCCAGATGCGCCGTTGAGTGATGTCGCGCACGACCACGACGATCCCGTGCACTCCCTCCACCGATTGCGCGTCGGCGCCGACGAACTCGACCCAGCGCCACGATCCGTCGACGGTGCGCACGCGGATCTCGACCGGTGTGCCGCTGCGTTTGCCCTGCACGGTGCCCATCGACGAGATCACGTGCGGCAGGTCATCGGGGTGCACCAGATCCGCCATCGGCAGGCCGATGCGCTCGCGGGGATCCCAGCCGAAGATGTCGGGGCCGGCCGGGTTGGCGTAGCGCAGGCACATCGACTTGTCGACCACCAGCACCGTGTCGGGCAGCGCGTCAAGGAGCGCGCGATGGTCGATCTCGGTCACCGCCGGACCGTCGGCGTCTGGGTGTGGGTTCATCCGGCCGGCCTCGGAGATCGGTTGTCGGTCGTGCACTCAGTGTACGGGTGGGGCAGTCGGCTAACGCGTGCCCCAGACGAAGCGGTGAGTGTGGATGCCGAAGTAGGTGAAACTCTCCACGCTGCGCACGTCGGCGATGGCGCGGATCTCGTCGTCGATCACCGCCAGCAGCCGCGCCGAGTCGGCGCAGAGCACCTCCACCAGCAGGTCGAACGAGCCGGATGTGAACACCACGTAGATCACGCCCTCGATCGTGGCGATGCGATCGGCCACGGCGCGCACGTTGCGGTCGACCCGTACGCCCAACGCGGCCATCACCGGATAGCCCAGCGCGAGCGGGTCGGTGACACCCACAACCTGCACCACACCGGCATCGAGCAGGCGCTGCACTCGCAGTCTGGTGGCTGCCGGCGACAACCCGGAGAGTGTGGCGAGGTCGGCGTAACTCGCCCGGCCATCGCGCTGCAGTGCGTCGATCAGCTGACGATCGATCGGGTCGAGGGGCGGTTGGGGCGGGTAGCCCGCCGCCCCGGCGGTGGACGCAGTCATGGTCGCCAGGCCCGATCTTCGCCGAGGGCGTTGCCGCCGTCGACCACGATCAGTTGCCCGGTGATGTACGAGGCGAGCGGGTCGGCGAGGAAGCGCACGGCGGCGGCCACTTCCGCCGGCGTGCCAGGGCGCCCGACGGGCGTGAGTGCCGCGGCGGCCAACTCCTGCTCGAGCGAGGAGGCGGTGTGGATCCAGCCGGGGGCGACGGCATTGACGGTGACGCCGGCGCGGGCCACTTCGAGCGCGACCGCGCGGGTGAGGCCGACGATGCCTGCCTTCGCCGCGTGATAGGCGACATCACCCACGAACGCCTGAACTGCCCCGGACGTGCTGGCGATGTTCACCACCCTGCCGTACCCGGCTGTCTGCATGGTGGGCAGCACGGCGCGGGTGACGGCGAAGCAGGTGGTGAGATTGCGGTGCAGCCCGTCGTTCCACGTGTCGTCGGTGGTGTCGGCCAGCATGGCTTCGGTCGGCGACTGGCCGACGGCAACCATCCCCGCGTTGTTAACACAGATGTCGATCCCGCCCCCCAAGGCCAGTGCGGCATCCGCCAGGTGGTCGGCTGCCCCGGCATGCATCAGGTCGCACACCACTCCGGTCGCGGTATGTCCTGCCCCGCGCAACTCTTCCACCCGCTCGTGCACGCGGGGGGTGGTTGACGACAACACGACCCTGGCCCCGTCGGCCGCCAACCGCAACGCGCAGGCGAAGCCGATACCCAGCGGGCTGCCGGCGCCGGTGATCAAAGCAACCTGGCCGTGGAGGTTCACAGGACCAACGCCGCCACTGCCTCGGCGAACACGGCGGTGTGCCGATGCACATCCTCGAGCGTGTGATGCGGCGACATGAGGGCCATGTTGTGGAACGGTGTCAGCAGGATGCCGCGGTTGAGCGCGAACAGGTGCATGAAGGCATCGAGTTCGGCATCGACCGCTGCCGCTGCTGCCGCACCGTCGCGTGGCGGTGGGCAGAACCAGTACTCGGCGCGAGCACCCAGCTGTTGCACATTCCAGGGCAGCGGGTGCGTATCGATCGTGAGCTGTACGCCCTCGGTCCATGCGGTGGCCAGCGGGATCATGTGTGCGAAGTCGTCCTCGCGCAGTGTGCTCGACAAGGTCGCTCGCGTTGCGGCCAGCGCGAGCGCATTGCCGGTGAGCGTGCCGCCCACGCCACTGGTGTCGATGCTCTTGTCGGCCAGCAGTTCGTTGATGCGGCCGGCCAGTTCGGCCGTGCAGCCGTAAGCGGCCACCGGCATGCCCCCGCCGATCGTCTTGCCGATGACGAAGAAGTCGGGTGCGAGGCCCCACTCTCGTGTGGCCCCGCCCGGGCCGACGCAGATCGTGTGTGTCTCGTCGATCGCCAGCAGCGTGTCGTACCGCGTGCACAAGGCGCGTAGTGCGTCGTGGAAGCCGGGGTCGGGCAACACGATGCCGATGTTGGTGAGTGCCGGTTCGGCCAGAACCACCGCGATCTCCCTGGTGGCGAGGGCGGCTTCGAGCGCGTCGATGTCGTTGAACGGCACCACCACAGTGGTGAGCGCGGGGTCGACCTGTGGACCGATGTTGCCTCCGCGCGGCACCGTGCGCCCGGAGGGATCGCACGTGACGAGTGTTTCGTCGACGCTGCCGTGGTAGCACCAGTCGAACACCAACACCCGCGAGCGACCGGTGAGAAAGCGGGCGAAGCGCAGCACGAAGCGGTTGGCGTCGGTGGCGGTCATCGCCATCTGCCACGCGGGTAGGCCGAAGCGGCGGGTGAGCTCTTCACCCACCCAGGCTGCGTCGGCACTGGGCAGCATGGTGGTGATGCCCCGACCGGCCTGGCGGTACAACGCGTCAGCCACCTGTGCCAGCCCGTGGCCGGTCATCGCCCCGGTGTCACCGAGGCAGAAGTCGACGTACTCCTGGCCGTCGACGTCGGTGAAGCGGGCCCCGTGGGCCTCGTCGAAGAACAGGGGGAAAGCCCCCGGCCAGCGGGTCATCCATGCCATCGGTACACCACCGAGCAGGCTGCGGCGGGCCTCGCCGGCCAGTTGCGCCGAACGCGGGTGGCTGACTTCGAAGAGTTGCTCCTCGGCCGCATGGCAGGCGGCCAGGCGTTGCCGATCGATCATGCCGAGCGACGCTATCACGAGCGAATCCTTCGCCGAACGTGCTGATTACGCACGATTCGCTCGCAGAGCGAGGTCAGGGGTTGACCGTTCCCCCGGAGCGCACGGTGACGATCGCGGCCACTGCGTCGTAGGGCCAGCCGTCGGGCATCGTCACCGGAGCCTCGGGCGCGGGCAGCACGGTGAGGCGGATCTCGCCGCGCTTGACGTAGCCGATCTCCTCGCGGGCGGCCTCCTCGATGCCCGCCGGGGTGCGCAGCCGGGCGACTTCTTCCGCCAGACGCGCATTGGCCTCCTGCAACGAAGCCAGTTCGGCGCGCTTGTCGTCGATGTCGTCCTGCTGGCGCAGGTAGGCCTTCACCGGCAGCACGAACAGGGCGGCGACGAGCGCAGCAGTGATCACCGTCGCCGCCAGCGCGATCACCCCCCGCTTGCCGCGGCCGCGAACGAGCTGCTTGTCGCGGGGGATCGGCCGGGTGAAATCGCCGAAGCGGCTGTCGTCGCGACCGCGCGTCGCGCCCTTGGGGCGCGGGATCGACGAGGTCTTGTGACCCGCGGAGCTACGCGTGGACGACCGGCTCATTGTTCCCAGTCTCGCAGGGAGCTGACCGCAGGTGTCGTCACCCGCAGTTCACCTCGACTTGCTCTGGTCAGCGCGGACTGAGCGCGGCTCGGCCGCGAAACGCGGCCGACTCGCCGAGCTGCTCTTCGATGCGCAGCAGCTGGTTGTACTTGGCGACGCGGTCGCTGCGTGCCGGCGCGCCGGTCTTGATCTGGCCGCAGTTGGTGGCCACCGCCAGGTCGGCGATGGTGGCGTCCTCGGTCTCGCCGCTGCGGTGGCTCATCACGCTGCTGTACGCGTGGCGGGTGGCCAGCTCGACCGTGTCGAACGTCTCCGACAGGCTGCCGATCTGGTTCACCTTCACCAGCACGGCGTTGGCCACCTTGCGCTCGATGCCCATGCGCAGCCGGGTGACATTGGTGACGAACAGGTCGTCGCCCACCAGTTGCACCTTGCTGCCGATGGCCTCGGTGAGCGCCCGCCAGCCGTCCCAGTCGTCCTCGTGCATGCCGTCCTCGATGCTCACCACCGGGTAGGTGTCGATGATGCGCTGCCAGTAGGCGACCATCTCGGCCGAGGTGAGCACCTTGCCCTCACCGTGCAGGTGGTAGGCGCCGTCCTTGTACAGCTCGCTCATCGCCGGGTCCATGGCGATGGCGATGTCGTCGCCGGGCCGGTAGCCGGCCTGCTCGATGGCCACCAACAGGATCTTGATCGCGTCTTCGTTGGTGGCCAGGTTGGGAGCGAAGCCACCCTCATCGCCCACCGCTGTCGAAAGACCCCGGTCGTGGAGCACCTTCTTCAGCGCGTGGTAGGTCTCGGTGCCCCACCGCAATGCTTCCGAGAAGCTCGGCGCGCCCACCGGCATGACCATGAACTCCTGCATGTCGATGGTGTTGTCGGCATGCACGCCGCCGTTGACGACGTTCATCATCGGCACCGGCAGCACGTGCGCGTTGGGACCACCGAGGTAGCGGTACAGCGGCATGCCCAGGTCGTCGGCCGCGGCGCGGGCCACCGCCAGGCTGGTGCCGAGGATCGCGTTGGCCCCCAGGCGGGCCTTGTTGTCGGTGCCGTCGAGCGCGTTGAGCTCGCCGTCGATGTAGCGCTGCTCGTACACCTCCACACCGGTGAGCAGTTCGGCGATCTCGCCGTTGACGAAGCCGACGGCGGTGCCCACGCCTTTGCCCAGGTAGCGACTGCCGCCGTCGCGCAGTTCGACCGCTTCGTGCTCGCCGGTCGACGCGCCGGAGGGCACCGCCGCCCGCCCGCTGGCACCACTCTCGAGCACAACCTCGACCTCGACGGTGGGATTGCCGCGCGAATCGAGGATCTCGCGGCCGATGACGCTGACGATGTCGCTCATGGTCGACAACCGTAGTCGCGGCGGGTGGTTCAGAACCCTGGTGGCGGCAGGCGATAATCGACGCATGACGTTGATGCCGACCGGGATGCCGACCGGGATGCCGACCGGGTCGCCGCCTGACCGGCGCCTCGCGGACAGCTTGCTGGCGTCCGACTTCAACCCCGAGCGCGAGTTGCGCTCACGCCGGCCATTCCCCACCGCGTGGGCTCGGCTGCTGGCCACCGGCGGGCTGCTCGCGGTGGTGCTCATCGTAGGGTCGGCCACGCTCGACGCGCTGCGGGCGAGCGACTGGGAGCAAGCGCGCCCCGATCTCGACATCCGCGCCGCGTGGGCGGCGGCGGTGGCCGCGGGTGGCGGTGCCGCCTGGTGCGTGCTCGGCGCGCTCAATGCCCGCCGAGCTGGGCTGCGCAACGTGGTTCACTGGCTGGCGGCGCCGCTGGTGGTGGCGTTGCAGGCCGGGTCGTGGTTCGCTGTCGACCGCTTGGTGGAGAGCGATCGCACCCGCGCCTTTGCGGCATGGCTGGGCGGGGTCTTGCTGCTGCACGCGCTGCTCAGCTCGATGTATCGGGCCACGGCTGCTGAAGCTGGTGACATCGACGCCCACTTCTCGCTCGTCGGGTGGTTACCGCTGCTCGGCGGTGTGGTGGCGGTCCTTGCGGTGTACGAACCCGGTGCCGTATTCGGTCTGCCGATGGTGGGGGCCGTCTCGCTGTGGTTGGTGGTCGAGAGCTATCAGGCGATGGCAGGGTGGGACCGCGAGTGCCGGATGCGCATCACCGGGGTCGACCCGCGTGCCAAGTCGGTGGCGGACGAGTTCGAGCAGGCCGTGCAACAGCGGGCGGCGCGAGGGGAACAGGGCGGGGCCGAACGCACCAGCTTCCACCACACGCTGTTGCCGCGGGCGATGGTGCTGGCCGCGCTGCTGCTTGGCCTCAGCCTGCCCGCCTGGGTGGTGTTGCTCGAGCGCCGCGGTCATATGACCGTCGCCGGTCTCGACGTGACGGTCGACGCCACGGCCGGACGTCTGCTCGCGGTCCTCGGCATTGCCGCCGCTGCGTCGTACGCGATCGGGGGGATCTGGTGGGCGGTGGCTGCGGCACTCAATGCCGCCAACAGTTCGCAATGGTCGGTCGCCCCGTGGTCGGCGCCGGTCGGCTACGTGGTGGCGGTGGCGACGGTGCTCACCGTGGCGCGATTGAGCGGGCGGTTCGACGACGACACGGCGACAGTGATCGTGCTGATAGGACTGTTCGTGCTCATCGCCGCCCACTTCGCTGTGCTGCGCGCCTACCGGCACACCGCCGACGCGATGGGCGGTGCTGCCGGGCCCTGGACGCGAGTGATCTTGATCCCCTTGGTAGCCGCCGTCGTCGCCGTGCCTGTGGTGTTTCTGGCGAGCTCGCTCGCCGACCATGTGTTCGAGGTGGTCGCCCACGTCGGGTGGGTGCTGCTGCTGGCGGCCTACTCGGCGAGCCTGTATTCGGCGATGGAGAGCTTCGATCGGGCGTGCCGCGGCCGGTTGCTGATGCACGTGCAATTCACGGGGGTGCCCGAGTTCCTCAAGCGGCCCGAGAACACCACCGATACAGAATCATGACACCGGCCCTCGGGCGTGCGAGT
>CAUJEE010000064.1 GCA_963169215.1 Actinomycetota bacterium | reverse complement strand
GGCGAGCAGTTGCTCGGTGATCACCCCGATCACCTCCCCGCCCGCGGCCAAGGCCGCGTCGGCAGCCACGCCCATCAGGCCGACGCTGCCTCCGCCGTACACCAACCCGATGCCCCGGTTGGCCAGCGCCGTGCCGAACTTGGCCGCCTTGGCCGCGAAAACGGGTGAGGCCCCCGCGTTCGAGCCGCAGTAGAGGCACAGGCGAGTCATGCCCCCAGCCTCGCACAAAGGTGCGCGAAGGCGGCCAGCCGTTTCCCGGAATTCACGGGCTGTTCGGTAACGTCGCCCCATGACCGAGCGCGCCCTTCCAGCCCCCGACCTCGCCGCCGCCCGGGCCGTGATCGACCTCGCCGCCTCGGTGGTCGACACCGCGGTGCGCACGATGGCCGCCACCGGTGGCCCCGACGTGCAGCAGGTGTTGGCCTACGACCTGTCGCACTCCGCCGCCCAGGTGGCCACCGCTCGCGCCCTGCTCGACTACGGCGCGCGGGGCGACGTGGAAGCCCGCATCACCTGCGCGTTCACCGCCGACATGGCCCACGACGTGTACACCCGCCTCGCCGGACGCGAGGTCGCCTGGGGGGCAGAGGTGGGCGCGATGGGCGGCGCGTTGGCGTTCATCGCGGCGTACCGCGCCCCCGAGTTCGTCGCTTCACTGGCCACCACGCCAGGGCCACGACACCTCGACTCCGACATGGAGATGGTGGCCGACACCTTCCGCAGCTTCGGCGAGAAGGTGATCAAGACCCACGCCGAGCATGTGCACCGCACCAACGACGACGTGCCCGAGGAGATCGTGCAAGGCCTGGCAGAGATGGGCGCGTTCGGCCTCAGCGTGCCCGCCGAGTACGGCGGCTACAGCGAGGGCAACGAGAACGAATACATCGGCATGGTGGTGGCCACCGAAGAACTCAGCCGCGCTTCGCTGGGCATCGGCGGCTCGCTGATCACCCGCCCCGAAATCCTCACCCGAGCGCTGGTGAAGGGTGGCACCGAGAACCAGAAGCAGGAGTGGCTGCCCAAGCTGGCCACCGCCGAGGTGATGCCCGCGGTGGCCGTCACCGAGCCAGACTTCGGCAGCGATGTGGCCGGCATCAAGGTGACCGCCACCCCCGCCGAGGGCGCCGATGGCCACCCGGGCTATGTGATCAACGGGGTGAAGACCTGGTGCACATTCGGCGGCCGCGCCGATGTGCTGGCCCTGTTGGCCCGCACCGACCCCGACCGCAGCAAGGCCCACCGCGGCCTGAGCCTGTTCATCGTGCCCAAGCCCCGCGGCGGCGGCCATGGCTTCCAGTTCACCCAGCAGGCCGGCGCGGCCGGTCGTGTGGGCAAGATGGAAGGTCGCGCGATCGACACCATCGGCTACCGCGGCATGCACTCCTACGAGGTGGCGCTGGAAGACTGGTGGGTACCGGCCGAGAACCTGATCGGCGAGCAGGACGGCGTCGGCAAGGGCTTCATCTTCCAGATGGCCGGCTTCGAGAACGGCCGTTTGCAGACCGCCGCCCGCGCGGTGGGCGTGATGCAGGCCGCCTACGAGGCTGCGCTCGGCTACGCCCGGAACCGGGTGGTATTCGGCAACCCGATCGGCGACTACCAGCTCACCCAGGCCAAGCTGGGCCGCATGGCCGTGCTCACCCAGGCCGGCCGCCAGTTCGCCTATGTGGTGGCGCGCATGATGGCCAACGGCGAGGGCGCCACCGAGGCCGCGATGGTGAAGGCCTATGTGTGCAAGGCCGCCGAGTGGGTCACCCGCGAGGCCATGCAGATCCACGGTGGCATGGGCTACGCCGAGGAGTTCACGGTGAGCCGCCTGTTCGTCGATGCCCGCGTGTTGAGCATCTTCGAAGGCGCCGACGAGACGTTGTGCCTGAAGGTCATCGCCCGCCGGTTGGTGTAGGCGAGCCAGGCGGGCCTGCTCCGGCGATCCGTGTCGGGCATTCTGCGGTCGTGCTACACGCGATTGACGACGCCAGGAAGCCGGACCGCGCGCTGGACGGACGCGGAGGATGATCTGGCGGAGGCACTCAGCGAGGCCATCGGACGTTCCGCCCCCGCCGGCGAATGACCTTGAGAGCGAACTTGGTGTTCACTTCGATTCGAGCTTGGCCGCGCTCGGTTTTCAGCGTTTCGCCGGCCGACGATGGGTGAGGGACACGAAGGTCCCGATCCGGGAGGTCCTGACGCTGAAGGCGCTGAAGGGTCAGCAGTACGTGGTGACGTGGGGGGTTTCGTTGGACTTCGTGCCGCATGTTCAGGGGACGAAGCTCCGGTGGCACAGGACGAGCGCCTCGGTCCACGAGGACCTCGGCATCGATCCAATGGACTTTCCGGATAGAGGACGTGCGAGTCGGCTCCTCTTCTCCCGATCGAACACAGCGTCGTTGTCCGCAGACGTGCAACGGGTCTCCGTCGCAGCGATTGACGAGTCAGGCGCATGGTTCGAGCGGGTTCGAGACATCCGATCTCTGATTCCGCTGTACAGAGAGGCCGAGGCTGCGACAACGTGTCGATTCGGGTTCGACAACTACACGCAGTATCGGCTCGGGTACGCGTTTGCTCTCGCTGCCGTCGGGCAAGGCGAGGAGTCCCGTCGACAACTCGACACCTGGTTGAATCTTCATGGCGCTCGGCTGACTGGTTCCGTGAAGGAACTGCTCCAGTTCAGGCTCAATGATGTGTCGCCGCAGTGATCCCAGGACTGGACCACCCCAGGCGTGGCCCGCGGCTGCCGCCCTCATGGGCGGGATCGAGTGACGGTTTCCTGAATCCGCCAGCGACAGGAACACGAACACCCGCCCGGACGATCTGCTCCTCGAGTCTCCGTGCTAGCAGTCGATGGCGGCGCTCAGCGCGGCGCAGACCTCGGGCCATCGGCCGGGGGCGAGGTAACCGACTCGACGCGTGAGGTTCGCCTTCTCGATCGTCTTCACGTTGTCGAGGCTGGCGACGCACGCACGCCGCATGCCATCGGCGTCGCCGAGTTCGACCTCGCTGACCAGGCCACGGATGCGCGTGGTGACCGGCGCGACCATCACGGCCGCGAGGCGTTCGATCGCGCGCTGGCGAGTGAGGACGAGGTAGGGACGGCCCTTGTCGTTGGGCAGCTCGCCCCACCAGATCTGCCCTTGCTCGATCACAGCCACGACCAGTTCTCGCCGTCATCGTCGAGGTTCGCGGAGCTCTGCCAGGGAATGTCGGCCAACTCCTCGTCGGTCTGCGGCATGCGGGTGTAGGCCTCGACGTACTGCTCGTCGATCTGCTTGCGACGCTCGGCGGCGATGGCCGCTTCGATCGCCGAGCGCATGGCTTCGGTGCGGCTGGAGTACTGGCAGCGCACGACGAGCCAGTCGAGGCCCGCGAGCGTCTCGTCGGGGAGGCGGATCGCCAGTTGTGTCGACATGCAATGAACATACCGAACTGGTATGCACCACGCAACCCATCCGTCCCATCCGTCCGTCCGCCCCACATCCAACTTGACGCGCTTTGCGCGCATCGGCCCAGGTCAGGGGATCAGGCGCGCGTCAAGCTGGGCGGAGCAGGTCGGCCAGCGAGTGGATGCGTTGGAAGTCGGCCTCGGGATGGTCGTCGTAGGGGTCGATCAGGATCGGGTGCAGGCCGGCCGCGCGGGCACCGCCCACGTCCATCGTCACCGAGTCGCCGACGTAGGCCACGCGCGACCGGTCGACGCCGGGGAAGTGCACGAGCGCGAAGTCGAAGATGCGCGGGTCGGGTTTGGCCACGCCCACCAGGTGGCTGTCGATGATCACCCGCACGGCTGTATGTGGCCCCTCCCCCAGCTGGCACACCGCGCCGCGGTCGAGCAACAGCGCGATCTGCCCACTGGCGTTGCTGACCACACCCACCGGCACGCCGTGCGACACCAACTCGCGCAGCGCGGCCACGTTCTCCTTGATCGCGAAGCGCCAGGTGTAGGCGTTGCGGGTGAGGCCGAGCACCATCGCCGCGAGCGCCACCTCGACATCGGCCACACCCACCGCCCGCACATAGGCGATGTCGTATTCGGTCCAATCGCGCTCGGGGCTGCCCGCTCGGCTCTTGGCCGCCATCGCCGCGTAATGGGCGCGCACATGCGCATCGATCGCCTCGTCGCCACCGTGGTAGGCCAGTAGCGGGCCGAGCACGGTGGGGTCGGGCACGAGGAACACCCCGCCCACGTCGAACAGGATCGCGTCGAAGTTCCTGGCAAGCACCCCGCAAACCTAACCTTGTGTCATGCGTAGCCCCCGCGACTTCTTCCGGCCACTCGCCGTCGGCGCCCCCGAGCCATTGCGCGAGATTCCATTCCGTCCCAGCCGGGTGATCCACTTCTTCCCGCCGCACATCGACAAGCTCACCGCCAAGCTGCCCGAGATCGTGCCAACCGTCGACATCCTCCTCGGCAACCTGGAAGATGCGATCCCGATGGCCGACAAAGAGGCTGCCCGCGCCGGCCTGGTGAGGGTGGGCAAGACGCTCGACTTCGGGGGCACTCAGTTCTGGACACGGGTGAACAGCCTCGACTCGCCATGGGCGCTCGACGACCTCACCACGTTGGTGGCCGAGATCGGCGACAAGCTCGACGTGGTGATGATTCCCAAGGTGGAGGGCCCGGAGGACATCCACTACGTCGATCGCCTGCTCGCCCAACTGGAGGCCAAGGCCGGCCTGCGCAAGCCGCTGCTCGTGCACGCGATCCTCGAGACCGCCCGCGGTGTGGCCAACATCGAGGCGATCTGCGCCGCCTCACCGCGCATGCAGGGCCTGTCGCTGGGCCCGGCCGACCTCGCCGCCAACCGGCGGATGAAGACCACTCGTGTCGGCGGCGGCCACCCCGACTACCTGGTGCGCGCCGACCCACCGGCCGACGCCGACGGCCCACAGTACGACGCGCCTCGTCCGACATACCAGCAAGACCTGTGGCACTACACCCTGGCCCGCATGGTGGACGCCTGCGCCACCTACGGCCTGTTGCCGTTCTACGGCCCGTTCGGCGACATCAAGGACACCGTCGCCTGCGAGGACCAGTTCCGCAACGCCTACCTGCTCGGGTGCGTCGGCGCGTGGAGCCTGCACCCGGCGCAGATCGAGATCGCCAAGCGCGTGTTCAGCCCGCGCCCGGAGGATGTGCGCCAGGCGCAGCGGGTGATCGACGCGATGGGCGACGGCACCGGGGCGATCATGCTCGACGGCAAGATGGAGGACGACGCCTCCACCAAACAGTGCAAGGTGGTGGTCGCCCTCGCCCGCGAGCTGGCCGCCCGCGACCCCGAGTTGAAGGAGCGCTATGGCTTCTGATGACACCCCCTCGCCGGCACTGCGTCCCCGCCGCTCGGTGCTGTACATGCCCGCGGCCAACGAGCGGGCGTTGGAGAAGGCGAAGACGATCGCCTGCGACGCGATCATCTTCGACCTCGAAGATGCCGTCTCACCCGACGCCAAGGAGGCCGCCCGCGCCAACGCGGTGGCCGCGGTGAACTCGGGCGAGTACGGCCATCGCGAACTCACCATCCGCTGCAACGGCCTCGACACACCGTGGGGTGTCGACGACCTTGCCACCGCCGCGCAAACACAGGCGGCTGCGGTGGTGATCCCCAAGGTCGGGTCGGTGAAGTACCTCGACGAAGTGGCCGATCGTCTCGACCGCGCCGGCGCCAACCCCGACATGGTGATCTGGGCGATGATCGAGACCCCTTCGGCCGTCTTCGACGTCCGCGCGATCGCCGCCCACTGGCGCGTCGCCACTCTGGTGATGGGCACCAACGACCTCGCCCGCGAGTTGCGCGCGGTACTCAACGCGCCCGGCCGTCATCCGTTCGTGCAGCACCTCGCCACCGCGCTGTTGGCCGCCCGCGAGGCAGGCAAGGTGGCCCTCGACGGCGTGTTCAACGACATCAAGGACGAGGCCGGCTTCCGCGCCGAGTGCGTGCAGGGCTGCGAGATGGGCTTCGACGGCAAGACGCTCATCCACCCGTCGCAGGTCGACGTGGCCAACGACGTGTGGTCACCGAGCGAGGCTGCGATCGAGCACGCCCGCGGCCTGATCGCCGCCTTCGAGGCCGGCCAAGCAGAAGGCAAGGGTGTTGTCACCTTCGACGGGCGGATGATCGAGCACCTGCACGTAGCCACCGCGCGACGCACCCTGGCCATCGCCGAAGCCATCGCCGCCCTCGGCTGATCAAGTCGCGTTGGGGTTGGCAGCACTCTCGCTGCAACTGCCGATCACCACATCGCGAATGCTGTCACCGCCGAAGAGACGTCGAACGCCACGCACCGCTTGCGGGTCGTCCCACTCCCACAGCCGGTTCGGTTGTGTGTCCACCAGAGTAGGATCAGTGTTCCAGCACAGGGTTGCGCGTGCGATAGCACCCTGACTGTTCACGAGGACGCCGGCCGACACCATGGCCAGGACGACAACGTTCGCAGACCTGGCGCGCCGGCTACTCGGCAAGACATGCGGTCTGGCGATCGCCGGCAACAAGTACCAACAGATGAAGGGGACGGCCTCGGTCAGAAGGCGTGGACCGAAGGACGACCCGCCCCACCAGTTCGGCCACGCGGCGACCACCGCGAAGACACCCACCGCCACGGACACGAACACCCAGTCGACAGAGTCCCAGCACCCAGCGCGGACTCTGCGCCACACCCCGAGTGGGGCGAGAACTGCGAGCGGGGTGAACCACACCAAGCCACGGCTGGGCGACAGGAGCAGACCGAGTGCGTGGCCCGGAATGTCGGCCGCAGACCCGAGCTTGTCGGCCGTGTAGTAGGGCGCGATCAGGCTGCCGTACACCGCAAAGTTGACCATCGCCCACGGAACCGCCACGGAACATGCCCACGCGAGATAGCGGACCACGTAGCGGCGATGACACAGCAGCACCCATAGCGTCACAACCAGGACCAGCACCGATGCTGTGGGCCTCATCACATATGCGAGCGCAACGGCGAGTCCGAGCAGTGGCACCACTGTCGGATCGCGGCGTGACCGCACCAGCAGGTACAACGTGAGAGCAACGAAGGGTGCGGCTGCGGCGTGCTGAGACAATCCGCGTGAGACAGACGACCACATCACGGTCGAGAACGCGAACGTGAACACGACCAGCGCGCCAGCGCTTCGAGTGGCCATCTGAGCGTGATCAACCTCCTCCCGAATTGCCAACGCCCAGAGAACAACGGCCATGGCCGCGAGGAGTGCCCCCATCGGCAACTCGAACAGCCACGTTCGATTGGGGTTCGAGACCGACAGCGAACCGGGATCGACACCAGGGATCGCATCAGCCAGCGCAGCCGCGGGTACCAGAAACAACGCAGGTGGCCACGGGTAGCCCATCAACAGTTCGCCGTCATGCTCCACAATGTCATAGCTCCCGGCCAGTTCCCTCACCTGCGGATACTCATCGAGAGAGAAGTCGCCGTGCCGGTACACACTCACAGCCGTCGGCAGCGACATTCGCGAGTCACCGACATTCGCCGCTGGGCTGCACAAGTAGACGACGAACACCGAGACCATGAGGAGAAGACTGCGCCGGCACCCAGCTGGCGTGAACAGCTCAACCGTTCTCAGGTTGTCTCGCACTACAGCGTTTCGCGGAACAAGGCGACGGTGCGGTCGAATGCCACCGCCGAGGCAGCCGCGTCGTACACCTCCGGGCGGGTGTCGTTGAAGAAGGCGTGCTCGGTGCCGGGGTGGATGTGTACCGCGACGTCCTTGCCCAGGTCTTGCAGCTGCGCTTCCAGGGCGCGGGCCACCTGCGGGCTGGCCCAGCCGTCGTTCTCGGCGTACTCGCCCACCACCTTGGCGGCCAGTTGCGACCAGTCGGGCTGCAGATCGTCCCACGGGATCGCGCCGTAGTAGGGCGCGGCGGCGGCGACCGCGTCGGGGCGCTGGCAGGCGAGGGCCAGCGTCAACCCGCCCCCCATGCAGAAGCCGACGACGCCCACCTTCGGCCTGCCCGTGCGCTCGACCAGCAGGTCGAGCGCACCCGACAGATCCTTCGCGGCGGTGGCCAGGTTCATCGCCATCATCAGCTTGCCGGCACCGTCGGGCTCGCTAGACACCACACCGTGGTACAGATCGGGCGCCATCGCGGTGAAGCCGGCGGCCGCGTAGCGGTCGACAACGTCCTTGATGTGCGGCACCAAGCCCCACCACTCCTGGATCACCAGCACGCCCGGGCCGCTGCCGGCGATGTAGCCGGAGCAGGTGTGGCCATTGCTCGCGAAAGTCACCATCTCACCCATGGCCGCGACGATAGCCCTACACGTCCAGAACATAGTTTGTGCGGGAACAACGAGCACTCTGTACGCCACCCAATGTGACAACTACGATGCTCCCATGGCTGCACTCGACACCCACCCCTCCGACGCCTTCGCCAACGACCGCGCCCACGTGTTCCACTCGTGGAGCGCACAGGGCGCACTCAACCCGGCGGTGGTCACCCGCGCCGAGGGCAGTCACTTCTGGACCGAGGACGGCACTCGCTACCTCGACTTCTCCAGCCAACTGGTGAACGTCAACATCGGGCACCAGCACCCCAAGTTGGTGGAGGCGATCAAGGAGTACGCCGACAAGTTGTGCACCATCGCCCCGATCCACGCCAACGACGCGCGCAGCGAGGCGGCGAGGCTGATCGTCGAGGCCGCCGGCCAGGGTTTGCCCAACTGCGACCTCGACATGGTGTTCTTCACCAACGGCGGCGCGGAGGCCACCGAGAACGCAGTGCGCATGGCCCGCGTGCACACCGGTCGGCACAAGGTGCTCAACCACTACCGCAGCTACCACGGGGCCACCAACGGGGCGATCACGCTCACCGGCGACCCGCGCCGCTGGCCGAGCGAGCCGGGGATGCCCGGCGTTGTGAAGTTCTGGGGGCCGTACCCTTATCGCTCCGCGTTCCACAGCACCAGCCCCGAGCAGGAGTGCGAACGGGCCCTGCAGCACCTCGACGACGTGTTGATGGTGGAAGGCGCGCATACGGTGGCGGCGATCGTGCTCGAGACGGTGGTGGGTACCAACGGCATCCTCGTGCCGCCCGACGGCTACCTGGCCGGCATCCGCGAGCGCTGCGACCGCCACGGTATCGTGATGATCTGCGACGAGGTGATGGCCGGGTTCGCCCGCTGCGGCGAGTGGTTCGCGTTCCAGAAGTGGGGCGTGCAGCCCGATCTGGTGTGCTTCGCGAAGGGTGTCAACTCCGGCTATGTGCCCCTCGGCGGGGTGGTCATCAGTCGGCGCGTGGCCGACAGCTTCAAGGATCGCGCCTACCCCGGTGGCCTCACCTACTCCGGGCACCCGCTGGCATGCGCCAGCGCGGTGGCGAGCATCAACATCTTCAAGGAGGAGGGCATCGTCGAGCACAGCCGCTCGCTGGGCGTCGACGTGATCGGATCTGGGCTGGAGAAGCTGAAGGCCAACCACCCGAGCGTGGGTGACGTGCGCGGCCTGGGCACTTTCTGGGCGATCGAGCTGGTGAAGGATCGCACCACCCGCGAGCCGCTCGTGCCCTACAACGCCGCCGGGGCCGACAACAAGCCGATGGCCGACATCGCCGCGGCGTGCAAAGCCCGCGGCCTGTGGCCCTTCACCCACTTCAACCGCGTGCACGTCGTGCCCCCCTGCAACACGCCGGCCGCGCAGGTGGAAGAAGGCCTGGCGATCCTCGACGAAGTGCTCACCGTCGCCGACGAGCACTACACCGGCTGACGGCCCACGCACCGACACCGCTACCGTCACTGTCGCGCGCCCGTCGCGCACACTGCACCGATGGGTACCGACATCAACACCGCCCTCGTCGACATCGTCGACCGCGCCCTCGAAGCCGGCTGGCAGCCGATCGATCTCGTCCACGCCACCAAACGCAGGTTCAGCCAGCGCACGTCGCGGCTGGTGGTCGCCTGTATCGCCGTTCATTCGCGGCGGCAGTCGGCGGCCGAGCGGGCGCCTGCCGACTGGCTCGACCAACTGCACACACTCGGCGTCTACCACCGGGCCAGGGGCACCATCGTCGGCGGGGCGGCCGACCCAGTGCCCACTTGGGCTCGCCACGAGAAGGTGCACCCCGACGACGTCGCGCCCACCGCCGGCGACGTGCTCGTGTTCCTGCGCTCGCTGCGCCACCTGCAGCAGATCGGCCCGCTGCCGTCGCAGTGGCCGGCGAGCAACAAGGGCGCCGGCGGTGGCAGACCGACTGCGACCACCCCCCAAGGTGAGGTCGAGCCGAAGCTGCTCAACCGCGTGCGCGCCCTGCTGGCCAAGGCCGAGTCGACCGCGTTCGAGGCCGAAGCCGAGGCTTTCACGGCCAAGGCGCAACAGTTGATGACCCAGCACTCGATCGACGTCGCCATGCTCGCCGCCTCCACAGCACTCGGTGCCCGCCGCGGGGTGGTGGTGCGCCGAGTGCACGTCGACGATCCGTATGCCGGCGAGAAGTCGGTGTTCCTCGCAGCCATCGCCCGTGTCAACGGCGTGCGCTGCGTGTGGTCACCAGAGGCCGGCTTCTCCACGCTGATCGGGTTCCCCGTCGATGTTCAACTCTCCGACCTGCTGTTCACCTCGCTGCTGGTACAGGCCACCCGCTCGTCGGCCGAGGCCACTGCCCACGACCGCCGCCTGCGCACGGCCGCGTTCCGCCGGGCGTTCATGGTGGCCTTCGCCGACCGAGTGGCCGAGCGCCTCGACCAGTCGCGGCGCCAGGCCACGGTCGACGCCGGGCAGCACTACGGCGAAGGGATGCTGCCGGTGCTGGCCAAGCGCGAGGCCGAGGTCGACGAGGTGTACCGCGAGGTGTTCCCCAAGGTCGTCACCCGCAAGGCGCGCAGCTACGATGCGCACGGCTGGCACGCGGGCCGCGCGGCCGGCGACCGTGCCGACATCGGTGCCGGCGCCGCCATCGCCGCGGGCGACCCGCGATGAACCAGTCGGTTGCGTCCTGTATCACGAATTGTCATACTGAGGTTGTGACAAAGGCCATTTCGGTCAGGCTCGATGCCGACGCCGAGCGC
>CAUJEE010000063.1 GCA_963169215.1 Actinomycetota bacterium | reverse complement strand
GGTCCCAACCTTTCAGCTCGAGCGGCAACTCGATGTTCTTGGCCACCGAGCGCCACTCGAACAGACCCGACTGCTGGAAGGCCATCCCGTAGTCCTGGTCGCGACGGGCCTGGCGGGCGGGCTTGCCGTTCACCTCGATCGCGCCCGCAGTGGGCTCGGTGAGGTGCGCGACCAACCGCAACAGAGTGCTCTTGCCACACCCCGACGGCCCGATCAGCGACACGAACTCGCCCGGTTCGACGGTGAGGTCGATGCCCTGCAGGGCATCGACGCGACTCGACCGGCTGGTGGTGAACACCTTGCTCACACCGTTGATTACGACGGCACTCAACTGAGGTTCTCCGTTCTCGGGCGATTGCGCATGAAATACAGGTCGGCGAGGGCGACGAGGCCGGCCATCACCAGCCCGAGCACCGCCGCGCCGAACACGGCCGTGTACACGAGCGCGGGGTCGCTGGTGGTGGCACGCGCATACTCGATCACCAGCCGGCCGACGCCACCGCGCATGCCGATCGAGATCTCGGCCACCACCACGCCGATCACCGCATTGGCCGCACCGAGCTTCATCGCCGGCACGAGGTAGGGGACCGCGCTCGGAAACCGCAGGGTGAACAACGTGCGGTGCCACGGCGCGGCGAGGCTGTCCATCAACTCCAGCGACGCGGCAGCGGGCGATTGCAGACCACGTAGCGCACCGACCGAGATCGGGAAGAACGACAGGAAGGCTCCGAGCACAACGGCCGACATCCAACGCGGCCACTCAGTGCCGAACAGGCTGAGCTTGCCGCCCCAGCCGGCGACGAGTGGGGCGAGGGCGATCAACGGCACCGTCTGCGACACCACCAGGTAGGGCAACACCGCCCGCTCGGCGACCTTGAAGCGGGTCATCACCACCGCCAGCAGCAGGCCCACCGCCAGCCCGATCCCGAACCCCAACAGCACCAGCCGCAGGCTGAACCACACCCCCTTCAGTACGGTGACCGCCACCGACTCGTCGGCAGCCCGATTCACCGGATCACCGAGGCGGCTGAGCATGTCGCCGACGTGAGGCATCACCCGGTCCTTGGCCCGTGGCAGCACCTTCCAGCCGAGGATGTCACCACCGTCTTGCGGGCCGAGCGCCTTGTACGCCTCCCAGCCCGCGGCGAGCAGCACCATCGACAGGACGAACATCACCGCCCGACGAAGGCGCCGCAGGGTCACGACCTGGCCCGTACGTGTTCGGCTATCGCGGGCAGCACCTTCTCACCGTACGCCTGCAGCGTGTGATCCTTGTCGTCGTGCTGCAGGTAGATCGCGAACTGGTCGACACCCAGGTCTTTCAACTGCCGCATGCGCTCGACGTGCACCTCTTGCGGGCCGACGATGCAGAAGCGGTCGACGATCTCGTCGGGCACGAACGCGGTGTGCGTGTTGCCCGCCTGACCGTGCTCGTTGTAGTCGTACCCCTGGCGATCCTTGATGTAGTCGGTGAGCGCCTTCGGCACCGGAGCGCTGTCGCCGTAGCGGGAGACGATGTCGGCGACGTGGTTACCCACCATGCCGCCGAACCAGCGGCACTGCTCGCGCCCGTAGGCCAACCCCTCAGCCGTGCCGTCGGTGACGTAGGCAGGTGCCGCCACGCAGATGGTGATCGAGTCGGGGTCGCGACCAGCGGCCTTGGCCGCGGCCTTGACCGCGCCGATCGTCCACTCCGCGATCGACAGGTCGGCCAACTGCAGGATGAACCCGTCGGCGATCTCACCGGTGAGCGCCAGTGCCTTGGGTCCGTAGGCCGCGATCCACACTTCCAGTCGGCTCTTGCCCGCCCACGGCAGGCGCAGTTCGCTGCCCTTGTAGTCGACCGACTGGCCGTTGGCCAGGCCGCGGATCACACCCACCGCTTCGCGCAGCGTGGCCAAGGTGGTTGGGGCGCCGTTGGTGACCCGCACCGCCGAGTCGCCGCGGCCGATGCCGCACACCGTGCGGTTGCCGTACATCTCATTTAGCGTCGCGTAGAGGCTGGCCGTCACCGTCCAGTCGCGTGTTGCCGGGTTGGTGACCATCGGCCCGACGACGACGTTGCGCGTCTCGGCCAGGATCTGGCTGTAGATGACGTACGGCTCCTGCCACAGGATGTGGCTGTCGAAGGTCCACACGTAGCCGAACCCGTACGACTCCGCCCGGCGGGCGAGATCGACCACCCGCCGCGATGGCGGCGTGGTTTGCAGCACAACTCCGAACTCCATCCCCGTTCCCCCCTTTGAGTATGTCGAAACTAGCGATTCTGCGGAAAGCCGAGATCGACCTTGCTCGTGCGTGGATCGGGCCAGCGCCTGGTGACCACCTTCGAACGCGTGTAGAAGTTGACGCCTTCCGGTCCGTAGATGTGTTGGTCGCCGAACAGGCTCGACTTCCAGCCACCGAAGCTGTAGTAGCTCACCGGCACGGGCACGGGCACGTTCACGCCCACCATCCCCACCTGCACGTCGAACTCGAACTGCCTGGCCGCCCCACCGTCGCGGGTGAAAATCGCGGTGCCGTTGCCGTACTGGTTGGCGTTGATCAGCGCGACACCGTCGTCGTAGCCGCGCACGCGGGTGATCGAGAGCACCGGCCCGAAGATCTCGTCGTCGTAGCAGCGCATCCCCGGCTTGACCCCGTCGAGCAACGTCGGCTTGACGAAGAAGCCACGCGCCGGCGCGCCCTCGCGCCCGTCGACCAACACCTGCGCGCCCTCATCGGCGGCACCGGCGATATAGCCCTCCACCTTGTCGCGATGCTCGCCGGTGATCAGCGGCCCCATCTCGTTGCCGTCCTCGGCCGCCGGGCCGACCTTGATCGCAGGGATGCGATCTTTGATCTTGGCCACCAGATCGTCGGCGATCGCCTCGCTGGCGAGCACCACCGACACCGCCATGCAGCGTTCGCCGGCCGAGCCGTAGGCAGCGCTCACCGCCGCGTCGGCGGCCATGTCGAGATCGGCATCGGCGAGCACGAGCATGTGATTCTTGGCCCCGCCGAGGGCTTGCACGCGCTTGCCGTTGCGGGTGCCGGTCTCGTAGATGTGGCGGGCGATCGGCGTGCTGCCGACGAAGCTGATCGCCTGCACGTCGGGGTGTTCGAGCAGCCGATCGACGGCCACCTTGTCGCCGTTGACCACGTTGTACACGCCATCGGGCAACCCGGCCTGCTTCAACAACTCGGCGACGAACATGCTCGCCGACGGATCCTTCTCGCTCGGCTTGAGCACCATCGTGTTGCCGCACGCGAGCGCGTTGGCGAACATCCACATCGGCACCATCGCCGGGAAGTTGAAGGGGGTGATGCCGGCCACCACACCGAGCGGCTGCTTGATCGAATACACGTCGATGCCGGTGGACGCCTGTTCGCTGTAGCTGCCCTTCATCAGGTTGGGGATGCCGCACGCGAACTCGATGTTCTCCAGCCCGCGCGCCACCTCGCCGAGCGCGTCGCCGAGTACCTTGCCGTGCTCCTTCGACAGCAGGGTGGCGATCTCCTTGCGGTTGGCGTCGACCAGTTCGCGAACACGGAACAGCACCTCGGCACGACGCGACAGGCTTGTGCTGCGCCACGCGGGGAAGGCCGCCTTGGCGACGGCCACCGCGCGATCGACCTCGGCCGCGGAGGCGAAGTCGACCGACGCCTGCTGTTCGCCCGTGGCCGGGTCGAACACCGGCCCGGAACGCCCGGAGGCGCCGACCTCGACCTTGCCGTCGATCCAGTGCGAAATGCGATTCATGTTGTGTGTGTCCTTGTCGAAAGAGCCGCGGGGTTGGCTCGGGTGAGAGAGAGCGCGACGCTGTTACACGAGGTACTGCGACAGGCCGCGCTTGAGGTACTGGCCGTGGCCCTTGCGACCGACGTACTGGTCGCCTTCGACCACCACCGTGCCGCGCGAGATCACCGTGTCGACCTTGCCGTCGATCACGTAGCCCTCATAGGCACTGTGGTCCATGTTCATGTGGTGCTTGTCGTTGATGCCGATCTTGGTCTTCTTGGTGGGGTCCCACACCACCACGTCGGCGTCGGCACCGGGGGTGATCACGCCCTTGCGCGGGTACAAGCCGAACATGCGCGCCGGAGTGGTGCAGCACGTCTCGACCCACCGCTCGAGGCTCAGTTCGCCGCTGGCGACACCCTGGTAGAGCAACTCCATGCGGTGCTCGACCCCGCCGATGCCGTTGGGGATCGCGGAGAAGTTGCCGAGCCCCATCTCCTTTTGGTCCTTGAAGCAGAACGGGCAGTGATCGGTCGACACGATGGCCAGTTCGTTCATGCGCAGGCCCTTCCACAGATCGCTCTGGTGGCCGTGGCCCATCTGGCCGATGTAGTGCGGGTCGTTGGTCTTGCTGCGCACCGGCGTGCTGCACACCCACTTCGCGCCCTCGAAGCCCGGCTTGCCGAGCGTCTCCTCGAGCGTCAAGTAGAGGTACTGCGGGCAGGTCTCGGCGAACACGTTGCGGCCGAGGTGGCGGGCGGCGGCGATCTCGTTGAGCGCATCGCCGGCCGACATGTGCACCACGTACAGCGGCACGTTGCCGGCGACATGGCTGAGCACGATGGCGCGGTGGGTGGCCTCTGCTTCGAGCGGCGAGGGGCGGGTGAGGCTGTGGTACTTGGGATCGGTCTCGCCGCGGGCCAGGGCCTGCTGCACGAGCACGTCGATGGCGATGCCGTTCTCGGCGTGCATCATGATCATCGCCCCGCACTCGGCCGCGGTCTGCATCGCCCGCAGCACCTGGCCGTCGTCGCTGTAGAACACGCCGGGGTAAGCCATGAACAGCTTGAAGCTGGAGATGCCCTCGTGGTCGACGAGGTACTTCATCGCCTTCAACGACTCGTCGTCGACCCCACCGATGATCTGGTGGAAGCCGTAGTCGATGGCGCACTCGCCTTCGGCCTTGCGATGCCAGTCGGCCAGCCCGGCATGCACGTCTTCGCCGGCCTTCTGCACGGCGAAGTCGATGATCGTGGTGGTGCCGCCCCACGCCGCGGCGCGCGTGCCGGTCTCGAAGGTGTCGCTGGCGAACGTGCCACCGAAGGGCAGCTCCATGTGCGTGTGCACGTCGATGCCGCCGGGGATCACGTACTTGCCGGCCGCGTCGATGACACGGTCGATGCCCTCCTCGGTGAAGTAACCGGGCGCGCCAAGGGCACTGATCGTCTCCCCGTCGAGCAGCACGTCGTGCTCGACGACGCCGGTGGTGCTGACGACCTTGCCGTTCTTGATGAGCGTCCTGGACATGGTTGCTGTTCCCCTTTCGTCGGCCCTGCGGCTTGAGTGGTGCGGTCTAGCGGCGGACGAGTTCGTCGTAGGCGTCGGGGCGTCGGTCGCGGTAGAACGCCCACCGGTCGCGCACCGTGCGGATCATGTCGAGGTCGAGGTCGCGCACGATCAACTCCGGCTTGTACGGGTCGCCGACATCGCCGACGAACTTGCCCTCCGGGTCGACGAAGTAGCTCTGCCCGTAGAAGTCGTCGTCGCCGAGCTCCTCGATGCCGACGCGGTTGATCGCACCGACGTAATAGATGTTGGCCACCGCCGAAGCGGGCTGCTCGAGACGCCACAGGTACTCGCTGAGCCCGCGGCTGGTGGCCGACGGGTTGAACACCAACTCGGCGCCGTTGAGGCCCAGCGCACGCCAGCCCTCGGGGAAGTGACGGTCGTAGCAGATGTACACGCCAACCTTGCCGACCGCGGTGTCGAACACCGGATAGCCGCCGGTGCCGGGGGTGAAGTAGTACTTCTCCCAGAAGCCCTTGGTCTGCGGGATGTGCTGCTTGCGGTACTTGCCGAGGTAGGTGCCGTCGGCGTCGATCACCGCCGCGGTGTTGTAGTACAGGCCGGGCTGCACGATCTCGTACATCGGCAGCACCAGCACCATCCCGGTCTCCTTGGCGATCGCCTGGAAGCGCTTGGTGGTGGGGCCATCGGGAATCGGCTCGGTGTACTCGTAGTACTGCGCGTCCTGCACCTGGCAGAAGTAGGGGCCGTAGAACAACTCCTGGAAGCACATCACCTGTGCCCCCTGCGCCTTCGCGTCGTGGACGGCCTGCTCGTGCTTGTCGAGCATCGCCTCCTTGCTGCCGGGCCAGTCGGTCTGCAGAAGTGCTGCTCTCACGATGCGTGCCATGCGGCGACTCTAATGTGACACCGATGACCAGACAATATTTGTATTGTTACTGAACAATGAACCGAATAGCCGACGGAAGCATCGACTCGCGCCCAACCGCGGTGGCCCTCGCGGCGATCGCCGACGGGGCGCGCAGCGACCGCAGTTCGCGAGGGATCGCGGCCGTGGTGGGGCGGATGATCTCCGCCGGCGAACTGGTCGTGGGCGAGCGGCTGCCCACCGTGCGCGAGTTGTCGAAGGCTCTGGCCGTGTCGCCGACGACGGTGAGCGAGGCGTGGCAGACGCTCGCCGCAGTCGGCGCGATCGATGCGCGCGGGAGGCAGGGCACGTTCGTGCGCCAACCCACCGGGCCGGCATCACCGCGCCGCTACCGGCGCATCACCGAGGGGCCGGGGCACTTCCCGCTCGACCTCAGCACCGGCACCCCCGACCCGGCGCTGCTGCCCGACCTCGGCCCGGTGATCGCCCGTGTCAGCCGCCAGTCGCTCACCAGCAGCTACCTCGACGACCCGGTGCTGCCCGGCCTCGGCGACCGCATCCGCGCCGATTGGCCGTTCACCGCCGAAGACCTCACAATCGTCGACGGGGCGATGGACGCCCTCGACCGCGTGGCCGGCGCCACCGTGCGCCTCGGCGACCGGGTGGTGGTCGAACACCCCGCCTTCCCGCCACTGCTCGACCTGCTCGACCAGATGGGCGCGCAGGTGGTCGGCGTCGACATGGACGCCGAGGGGATGCTGCCCGAGCAGTTGCAGGCCGCCGTCGCCGACGGCGTGGTCGCCGTGTTCTTGCAGCCGCGGGCGCACAACCCCACCGGCATCACGATGAGCAAGCGGCGACGCGACCGCCTGGCCCGCATCCTCTCCGATACGGCGGCGATCGTGGTGGAGGACGACCACTCCGGCGACATCGCCAGTGGCCGCCTGGCGAGCATCGGCACGCTGCTGCCGGCGCGCACCGTGCACATTCGCAGCTACTCCAAGAGCCACGGCCCCGACCTGCGCCTGGCCGCAGTGGGTGGTGCCGGTGACGTGGTGCGCGCCGTCGCCAACCGGCGTCTGCTCGGGCCGGGTTGGAGCAGCCGCATCCTGCAGGCCGTATTGCTGGAGATGCTCGACCACCGCCCGACGATCGACGCCGTCGCCCACGCCCGCGCCGAGTACGCCCGGCGGCGGGGTGAGTTCACTGCCGTGCTCGACGCGGCCGGCGTGGGGTACACCGGCTCGGACGGCATCAACCTGTGGGTGCAGGTGGCCGACGAGCGCTCGGCACTGCTCTACCTGGCTGCGCGCGGCATCGGCGCCGCGCCGGGAGGGCCGTTCATGGTGCACTCGGGCACACCGTCGCTGCGCGTGACAATCGGCCTCGTCGACCACGACATCGAACACGTCGCGCGCATGCTGGCCAACGCGGCCGCCACCAACCCGGCGCGCACCCGTCGCGCCGGGCAGCGCTGAGCGCGGCTGGGCGCGGCCGGGCCAGACCTGCGGCGGGTGTGCGCGGCTCAGTTCGGCGCGCGGCGCAACAGCTCCGGGGCTGAGGGACACTCGGCGGCCAGCGACGCCTCCGCCGCAGGAGCCACACCGTAGGGGCCGACCACCTCGCTGCACAGGGCCAACGGCACGACGTCGACCGGCACTTCCCACGGCGCGTCGACCGCGGTCAAGCGGGCGACCAGTGAGTCGAACGCGGTCACCGGCAAGCATCGCCCACGACCGACCACCGCCAGTACGGGCACGCCGCTGCAGTAAGCGACGCTGGCCGCGGCACGGCTGCCGGCCACCGCGAGCAGTTGGCCGTCGGCCGCGGCCAGAGCCTCGACCACCACCAGGTCGCTCACCAGCACCGCCGCGCCCGATGCCGACGCGGCCACCGACTCGGCTATCACCCCCGAACGGCTGAGGTGACGCACGAACGAGGGCGTCGCCTCGTCGACTTCGACACCCAACACGGTGACGTCGCCGCGGGTGATGATCGCCTCCGCGGTGATATCCGGCCACCCGATGACGCAGACCCGTGCCTCCGCCGGCAGCACGCCGGCGAGTACCTCGGGGGTGGTGTCGGCCTGCAACTCGCCGGCCAGGCGGCGGGCTACGGCATACGGCTCGGCTGCGGTGACGATGTGGGCGCACAGCCACCACAACGGCCCACAGGTGGGATGCTTCTCCACCAGTCGACGGCAGGCCACCACCAGGCCGGCCGGATCGTTGCCCAGGCCGCGCAGCGCACCTGCCGCCTCGCGCACCACCGCCACCGGATCGCCTCCGCCCGCGCGGGCGAGATGACGCAGGCGCTCCATCGGGTGCACGGAGGCAACATAGGCGACGAGATGGGCCGCTCGCCGCTCCGCGCGCTACCGTTGGCGGCCGTGGCCAGCAATGTTGCACTCGACCTCTCGCTCACGACCATCGGCGGCGAGACCCGCCCGCTGTCGCAGTGGGTCACCACCTTCCACCTTGCCAGCGTGGTGCTCGACCCCTACACCAACGAGAGTTCGTGGGTGCTGGGCACCGCCACCCGCGTGCTGGAGGCGTTCCGCGGCGCGAGCGTGCGCGTCAACTTGGTGGTGGCCGCCAGTGCTGAGGAAGCGAGCGAGTACCTCGGCCCGCTGGCCGAACGGTTCATGGTGTTCTGCGATCCCGAACGCAACCTGGTGCGCGCCCTCGGCCTCGCCACTCTGCCCGCGTTCGTGTTCGTGCGCGCCGACGGCACTGTCGTGGCCAGCGCCGAGGGCTGGGATCCGATGCAGTGGCGGGCAGTGGCCGAAGCGATCGCGGACGACTGCGCGTGGATCGCGCCGGCGATCCCCGCCGCAGGAGATCCCTCGCCGTTCCGCGGCACTCCAGCACTCGGCTGACCGCCGCTTGAGCCGCCACCCCGCGCCCTGCCCCCTCCCCCGCCGGCCCCCGGCCAGCCCCCCGCCCAGTTTGATCGTCTGTGTCATGCCGCTGCCACGAAGACCCGAGGTACAGCCATGACACGGACGGATGGACTGCCCGGATGGCCCGACATGCCCGATCTGCCGGTGGTCGAGGTGTTGGAGGCGGTGCGCGCGGCTCTCACCGACCACGGGCTGGCGATCCTGGTGGCGCCACCGGGAGCGGGCAAGACGACCATCGTGCCGATCGCACTGGCGAGTGCCACCTGGCTCGACGGACAACGATTGGTGATGCTCGAGCCGCGCCGCCTCGCCACCCGCGCCGCTGCCCAACGGATGGCTGCGTTGCTCGGCGAGCGCGTCGGCGAGACCGTCGGCTACCAGACTCGCGACGAGCGGGTGATCAGCAGGCAGACGCGCATCGAGGTGGTCACCGAGGGGGTACTCACCCGTCGCCTGCAGCGCGACCCCGCGCTGGCCGGCTATGGCGCGGTGATCTTCGACGAGGTGCATGAACGCAACCTGCCCACCGACCTCGGGCTTGCGTTCGTGGGCGACGTGCGCGCGGTGCTGCGTTCCGATCTGCGGATGCTGGCGATGACCGCGACGCCAGACACCAAGGGCCTACTGCGGGTGCTGGGCGGTGATGCGCCGGTGATCACCGCCGACGGCCGACTGCATCCGGTGGAGATCGTGTACGCCCCGCCTGCACCACGCGAGCGTCCAGCGGAAGCGATGGCCGCACTCGTCCTGCGCGCCGTGCGCGAGCAGGAGGGCGACGTGCTCGCCTTTCTGCCGGGTATCGGCGAGATCCGCCGCGTGCAGGCGCTGCTCGCCGGATCGCTCCCCGACACGGTCGACGTGCATGCCCTCGCGGGCGCGCTGTCCGCCGTCGAGCAGGACCTCGCTCTCGCACCCTCGCCGCCTGGACGCCGCCGAGTGGTACTGGCCACCGACATCGCCGAGTCGTCGCTCACCGTCGCCGGGGTGTCGGTGGTGGTCGACAGCGGGTTGGTGAAGGTGCCCCGGCTCGACACCGGCACGGGGATGACCCGGCTGATGACCGTGGCGACCAGCCGGGCCTCCACCGACCAGCGCGCCGGCCGCGCCGGGCGAACCGCTCCCGGTGTCGCCTATCGCCTGTGGAGCAAGCTCGAGCAGGGCACCCGCCGCGCTCACCTCGACGCCGAGATCACTGCCGTCGACCTCGCCGGGCTGGCGCTCGAGCTCGCCGCGTGGGGCACGCCGGCCGACCGATTGCGCTGGGCCGACCCGCCACCGCCCAGGGCGCTACAGCAAGGCGGCGAACTGCTGCGTACGCTCGGCGCGCTCGACGAGGCGGGGCGGATCACAGACGTCGGTCGGCGAATGCTCGACCTGCCGCTCCATCCACGGCTGGCGCACATGGTGATCGCTGCCGACGCCGCCGACCGCTTCCTCGCATGCCTGCTCGCCACCTTGCTCGACAAGCGCGACGTGCTGCGCGGACCGCGCGACGAGCTGCCGGCCGACCTTGCCATGCGTGTGGCGGTCGTGTGCAGGCATGGCGACGACCGGGCCGACAGGCGCGACGTGGCGCGAGTGCGTGAGCGCGCCATGGATCTCGCCCGCCGGGCGCGACTCGACGGCAACTCGGCCGCGCTGCTCGCCGCGGCGGCCGACCGCGCCGATCGCTGCGGCCGGGTGCTCGCGCTCGCCTACCCCGATCGGCTGGCCGTGCGCCGCAGCCAACCGGGCCGCTTCCAACTGCGCTCCGGTGCCGGGGCGTGGGTGCCAACCACCGACACGCTGGCCGCCGAGCCGTTCCTGGTCGCGGGCGACCTCGATGGGAAGCGCGACAACGCCCGCATCCGCCTCGGCGCGGCGATGTCGACCGCCGACGTGCTGGCCGCCTTCGCCGACCAAGTGGAGACCCGCGAGCAGATGGTGTGGGACAAGGGTCGAGACGACCTTGTCTTGATCACCGAGCAGCGCCTCGGCGGGATGCTGCTCGCCGCCCATACCGCCATGGCCCCGCCGGGGCCGACAACCACTGCGGCGCTGGTGGAGCGCGTGCGCGCGACGAAGATGGCGGTGCTGCGTTGGAGCGAGGCCGCGGTCGGGCTGCGCGCTCGCGTGGCCTTCGTGCGCCGGGAGTGCAATGCCGACGATTGGCCGGACTGGAGCGACCGGAGGCTGATCGCAACCCTCGACGAGTGGTTCACGCCATACCTCGCTGCGGCGGCAGGACGCGCCGACATCGAGCGGCTCGACATCGCGATGCTGCTGACGGCGCAACTGGGGTGGGATCGCTCACAACGGTTGGCCGAGTTGGCCCCACCAAGGCTGGTGACGCCGTCCGGGCGGGAGGTGGCGGTCGACTACAGGGGCGACAGGGTGACCGCGCCGGTGCGTGTGCAAGACCTGTTCGGCCTCGACAGTCACCCGTGCGTGGCGGGCGGACGGCTGCCGATCGTGCTCGAGTTGCTCTCCCCTGCCGATCGTCCGCTGCAGGTCACCAGCGACCTGCCCGGCTTCTGGGCTGGGTCGTGGTCCGAGGTGCGCAAGGAGATGGCCGGCCGCTATCCCAAGCACCACTGGCCGACCGACCCCTCCAAGGCCGTGCCCAAGCGCCTCAAGGATCGCTGACCTCCCACCCCACCACAGATCCTCTGTGTCATGCCGCCACCACGAAGCCTGCAGGTCGTGAGATGACACAGATCGCCCCGCCCCGATCCCGGCCGCCTGGTGCTTGCCTCTGTGTCATGCCCAGACCACGGGGTCCCGTGGATCAGACATGACGCAGACGGTTGTCGCGATTTCTGCCGGAACGGGGATCTCGCTGTACCCAGATAGGGCATGAAAGCAGAAATCCAACTGATCGAGATCGCCCAACACCAGCACTCACTGCTGTCCAAGGCCCAGGCCCTGCGTCATGTCGGCCTCGCCACCTGGGAACGAGCCCGCGACAAAGGGCTGTGGCTGCAGGTCGCGCCCGGGTGGTACCGCCACGCGGCCACCCCCCTCACGATGGAGATGCAGGTGCGCGCCGGGAGCAAGTGGCTTGGTGACCGAGGCGCGCTGTACGGCTCGACAGCGCTGTGGTGGCTCGGTGTCGCAGTGCCCGAGCCCACACAGGCCGACTTCCTCGTGCCCCGCGGCCTGCGCTTCATCCCGCCATGGATGAACCTGCACACCACACTGCGCTGGAGCAACGACGACATCACCCGCCACCGCGGCATCCGTACCACCGTGGCGGCCCGTGCAATCCTCGACTTCGCGAGTCAGCGTCCATCGGTCAGGGAGGTAGAGGCGGCAATCGACGACGCCGTCCGCCTACGTCGCACGGCCTTGCCGCGGCTGAGGGCCCGCTTGGGCGAGTTGCGTGGCCGCGGGCGGCACGGTTGCGCGCTGGTGGCCGAGTTGTTGCTCGACTCGGGGGGTGAGTCGCTGCTCGAGCGCCGCTTCCTGCGGCTCGTGCGTGAGGCCGGCCTGCCGCGGCCTGAATGTCAGGTGGCCATGCGGGCCGACGACACCACCGTCGCCCGGGTCGACTTCCGCTTCCCGCAGACCAACGTGGTGGTGGAGGTGAGCGGTCGGCTCGGCCACACCTCCGATCGCGACCGGCAAAGGGATGCCCGCCGCCGCAACAGGTTGCAGGAGTTGGGGCAGCGGATCATCGAGTTCACCACTGCCGATGTGATCGGCGACCCGCTCTACGTCGTCGCCACCCTCCGCAAACACCTCCCTGTCATGTCACAGCCACGATCCTCCGTGGTAGCGGCATGACACAGACGGAAAGGGCGACCGCAGAGCCGGGCAGGCGGGGGGAATTCGGGGTGTTCGGGGGGCGGGCTTAGGCTGAGGGACATGGCCGAAGATGCGCGTTTCGAGTTCTCGCCGATGTTCTCCAAGGTCGAGGACGACACCCCCTACCGCCTGATCTCCACCGATCACGTGCGTACGGTCGACACCCCGCTGGGCCGATACCTGCAGGTGGCCCCAGCGGCCCTCACGCTGATCACCCAGGAGGCGATGCGCGAGATCGCCCACTTCCTGCGCCCTGGCCATCTGCAGCAGCTGCGCAACATCCTCGACGACCCCGAGGCCAGCGACAACGACCGCTTCGTCGCCCTCGACCTGTTGAAGAACGCCGTGATCAGCTCCGGCGGCGTGCTGCCCATGTGCCAGGACACCGGCACGGCAATCGTCAAGGCCTACAAGGGCCAGCGGGTGCACACCGCCGACGACGAGCGCGAGGGCGGCGACGAGGAGGCCATCGCCCGCGGCGTGTTCAACACCTATCAGACGAGCAATCTGCGCTTCAGCCAGATGGCGCCGCTCACCATGTACGAGGAAGTGAACACCGGCAACAACCTGCCGGCGGAGATCAAGATCAACGCGGTCGACGGCGACGCCTACAAGTTCCTGTTCCTGGCCAAAGGAGGCGGCAGCGCGAACAAGAGCTACCTGTTCCAGGAGACCAAGGCACTGCTCAATGAGAAGGCACTGCTGCCGTGGCTGTTCGAGAAGATGAAGACCCTCGGCACCGCCGCGTGCCCGCCGTATCACTTGGCGGTGGTGATCGGTGGCACCAGCGCCGAGCTGGCGGTGGAGACGGCCAAGCTGGCCAGCGCCCGCTACCTCGACCACCTCCCCACCACCGGCAATCGCGCCGGCCGCGCCTTTCGCGACCTCGAGCTGGAGGCCAAGGTGCTCGTGCTCAGCCAGCAGACCGGCATCGGCGCGCAGTTCGGTGGCAAGTACTTCTGCCACGACGTGCGGGTGATCCGCCTGTCCCGCCACGGTGCCAGTTGCCCGGTGTCGATGGCCGTCAGCTGCAGCGCCGACAGGCAGATGCTGGGCAAGATCACCGCCGACGGCATCTTCCTCGAGCAGCTCGAGCACGAGCCGGCGCACTATCTGCCTGAGATCGTCGAGGCGGATCTGAGCAGCGAGATCGTGAACATCGACCTCAACCGACCGATGGACGAGATCCGCGCCGAGCTGAGCAAGTATCCGGTGAAGACGCGGGTGATGCTGAGCGGTCCGATGGTGGTCGCTCGCGACATTGCCCACGCCAAGATCAAGGAGCGCCTCGACCGCGGCGAGTCGATGCCGCAGTATCTGAAGGACTACTGCGTCTACTATGCCGGGCCGGCCAAGACCCCGGCGGGCATGGCCAGCGGTTCGTTCGGGCCCACCACCGCCGGGCGGATGGACAGCTACGTCGACGAGTTCCAGGCTGCCGGGGGCAGTTTGGTGATGCTCGCCAAGGGCAACCGCAGCCGGGCGGTCACCACCGCCTGTCAGGCCCACGGTGGGTTCTACCTGGGCAGCATCGGTGGCCCCGCGGCGCGCCTGGCGCAGGACTGCATCACCAAGGTGGAGGTGCTGGAGATGCCCGAGCTGGGCATGGAGGCGGTGTGGAAGATCGAGGTGCAGGACTTCCCCGCGTTCATCGTCATCGACGACAAGGGCAACGATTTCTTCGACCTGGTGAACCGGCCCTACCCCGGCGGCACACCGGTGACGATCAAGTAGCCGCCGTGCCTGCCCATTGGTTGTTCAAGTCGGAGCCCGACGTGTTCTCCTACGCCGACCTCGTCCGCCGGCGTCGGGAAGGCTGGGACGGGGTGCGCAACTACCAAGCGCGCAACTTCATGCGGGAGATGCAGGTCGGCGACCTGGGCATCTTCTACCACTCCAACGCCACCCCGCCCGGTGTAGCCGGCATCTGCAAGGTCGTGCGCACCGCCGAGCCCGATCCGACACAGTTCGACCCGACGAGCAAGTACTACGACCCGGCCTCGTCGCCCGCCGACCCGCGATGGGACTGGGTCACCGTCGCCCCGGTGCGCGCCTTGAGTTTCGTGTCTCTCGACGCCTTGAAGGCGATCCCCGAACTGTCCGAGTGCCGCCTCTTGGCGCGCGGCAATCGGCTGTCGGTGATGTCGCTCACGCCGGCCGAGTTCGATGCGATCGTGCACGCCGCCGACACCGCCGCGAACTGAGAACCCCACCCGGCTCGCCGCGAAGCGGCCACATCAGCGTGCAACGCGGCGAGCGAATCCACCCCCGGCACAGTAGGTTTCCCGTCGACATGGCGCGAACGAAGCCCGCCCCGCCCGCCGGCAGCACGCTCGTGCTGCTCGTGCGCCACGGGCTCACACCCACCACCGGCACGGTCCTGCCCGGTCGCGCCGCCGGCCTGCACCTGTCCGACAAGGGGCGCGAGCAGGCCGAACGAGCAGCGGCCCGCATCGCCGAGCTACCGAGTGTCGACGCGGTGTACGCCTCGCCCTTGGAGCGTGCCCGCGAGACCGCCGCGCCGATCGCCCGCGCCCGCAAGGTGCGCACCCACATCGACAAGGGATTGCTCGAGTGCGACTTCGGCGATTGGACGGGCGCCCAGCTGAAGGTGCTGATGAAGCGGCCGGAGTGGGCCACCGTGCAGCGCGCGCCGAGCACGTTCACCTTCCCCGGCGGCGAGAGCTTCACGTCGATGCAGCTGCGGATGGTCGGCGCGATCGACCGGCTGCGCACCGCCCACGCCGGCGGCGTGGTGGTCGCCGTGTCGCACGCCGACCCGATCAAGGCCGCGGTGGCCCATGCCCTCGGCACACACATCGACCTGTTCCAGCGCATCGTCATCAGCCCGTGCAGCATCACCGCCATCGCCTACGGCGCGGGCGCGCCGGTGGTGCTCACCGTCAACTCCACCGGCGGCTCGCTCGCCGAACTGCGCCCCTCATGAGCCGCCGCATGGTGCCCCGATGAGCGGCCAGTACGGCTTCGACGCGGTCGACGCCTTCACCGCCGGCGCGGTCGGCGAGCCGGGGGCGCGGGTGTTCTACCTGCAGGTGTCGCGTGGCTCCAGCCAGATCACGGTCAAGTGCGAGAAGGAGCAGGTGGCCGCCGTCGCCCAGCACCTCGGCCGCCTGCTCAACGATCTGCCCACGCCCACCGGCGCGCCGGCCGACATCGCCTTGCAGTTCACCGCGCCCGACGAGGTGGCCTTCGTGCTCGGCCCGGTGGGACTCGGCTACGACCGCGACAACGACCGGTTGGTGCTGCGCCTGGAGGAGGTCGTGGCGGTCGACGAGAACGGCGACCCGATCGACGACCCCGACGATCCGTTGGCCGAAGAGCGCGGGGCAGTGCGCGTGATGATCACCCGCGAACAGGCGCACGCCTTCTGCCGCCACGCGATCGCCGTCATCGCCGCTGGCCGGCCGCCCTGCCGCTGGTGTGCCCGCCCGGTCGAGCCGGAGGGCCACGTCTGCCCGCGGATGAACTGATCGCGATGCACGACGCGCCTGCGCGCCGACTCGAGCTGCTCGCCGCTGCCGAGCTCGCGATCGAAGCACGCATGCCGTGGAGCAGCAACGCGACCTTCTTCGTGCACCTCGTCGTCGACGGCGCGGTCGAGGGACAGGCGATCTACAAGCCGCTGCGCGGCGAACGCCCGCTGTGGGACTTCCCCGCCGGCCTTTACCGCCGCGAGGTTGCCGCCTACCGCCTGTCGGAAGCGATGGGGCTGCACCTCGTGCCACCGACGATCGTCCGTGACGGCCCGCTCGGGGAGGGCAGCGTGCAGTGGTACGTCGACGCCGATCACGAGCAGCACTACTTCTCGATCCACGAGAGTCGGCCCGATCTGCACGATCGGCTGCGCGACTTCGCCGTGTTCGACGTGGTGGCCAACAACACCGACCGCAAGAGCGGCCACGTGCTGGTCGACAGCGACGATCACCTCTGGGGGATCGACCACGGCCTGTGCTTCGCCGCCGAGTTCAAGCTGCGCACGGTTGTATGGGAGTTCGCCGGCGAGCCGCTGGCACCCCGCCACCGGGCGATGCTGGCGAGCGTGGCCGAGGGGTCGCTCACCGACGACCTGTGCGAACTGCTGTCACCCGACGAGCTGGCGGCGCTCGTCGAGCGGGCCGAGCACCTGTTGCACCTCGGTCGGCTACCGACCGACCCCACCGGCCGCCGCTACCCCTGGCCGCTGGTGTAGCACCGAGCGGCTGGTGAGAGCGCCAGCACCCCAGCGGGCGGGCGCGTCAGCCGCGGGCTTGGAGTGCTTCGATCAGCTTGGGCAGCACCTTGTGCACGTCGCCGACGATGCCCAGGTCGGCGATGCCGAAGATCGGGGCTTCCTTGTCCTTGTTGATCGCGATGATGTTCTTCGAGCCCTTCATGCCCACCATGTGCTGGGTGGCACCGGAGATGCCGGCGGCGATGTACACGCCCGGCTTCACCACCTTGCCGGTCTGGCCGACCTGATAGCTGTAGGGCACCCAGCCGGCGTCGACGATGGCCCGCGACGCGCCCGGCGCTCCCTTCAGCAGCTTGGCCAGGGTCTCGATCATCTCGTACTTGGCCGACTCGCCCAGACCGCGGCCGCCGGCAACGACCACCGCCGCCTCGTCGAGCTTGGGGCCGGAACTGGCCTCGACGTGCACCGCCTGCACCGCCGCGGCGCCGGTGGCACCGAGATCGGGCACGGGCGCGGCGGTGACGGCAACTGCGGCACCACCCGCGGGCTCGGCGGCGAAACTCTTCGGGCGGAACGAGGCGAGGTGCGGGGCCGCGCCGGCGAAGGAGGTGGTGACCAGCGTGTTGCCGCCGAAGATCGGCGTCGTCACCTTCACCGTGCCCCCGTCGACGGCGATGTCGATGTTGTTGGTGAGCACCGTGCGATCGAGCTTCACCGACAGCCGGGAGAGCACGTCGCGGCCCTCGGCGTTCTGCGGGAACATGATCAGGTCGGGCGCGTCGCCGCCGTCGATGACGGCCTTCATCGCCGTTGCGACGGCCACGCCGGGCAGCTTGCCGCCGAGGTCGCCAGTGGCATAGGCCTTGGCCGCCCCATAGTCGCCGAGGGCGGCCTCGGCGCCGGATGCGTCGCCGCCGACGAAGGCGGTGACGGTGCCCAGTTCGCGGGCCTTGGAGAGCAGTTCGAGTGTGCCCGAGGTGGGGGCACCGTTGGTCACTTGCGCGAAAACCCAAATGTTCATGGTGAAGTTCCTTGTCTCGTTCCCGTGCCTCAGATGACCTTCAGGTTTTCGAGGAAGGCCACGATCTTGGCGAAGCCCTCGCCGTCGTCCTCGATGATCTCGCCGGCCGCGCGTGCCTCGGCCTGGGCGACCTCGGTGATCGTCTGCCCGGCGCCTGCCCAGCCGACAGGGCTCACACCGAGGTCGGCGGCGGTGACCGCGTCGATCGGCTTCGACTTGGCGGCCATGATGCCCTTGAAGCTCGGGTAGCGCGGCTCGACCACGCCGGCGGTGACGCTGATCAGCGCGGGCAGCGGGCAGGTGACCTCGTCGTAACCGGCCTCGGTCTGGCGGTCGACCTTCAG
>CAUJEE010000062.1 GCA_963169215.1 Actinomycetota bacterium | reverse complement strand
GGCCGCGAGGGCCAGCGCGGCCTCCTCCTGGTGCGGGTACAGCGCCCGTCCACCGGCCGCGGCCCAGGCGGCGAAGGCCTCCACCACGTCCACCGGGTCGGCCCCCGGCGGGGGCAGCAGCCCGGCGAGGGAGGCGGCAGCGGTCATCCCGCCAGTGTGCCCGGCAGGCGTCGACAGCGGGCACGGGCATGAGGGTGGACAACGCCGCGGGGGAGGCGTACCGTCGGGCTTGACCGGGTTCGGAGTGCAGCGAAAAGCGCTCCCGACCTACGGGGCCTGGCTGGCCGTGTCCGCCAGGAACGTCGCTCCGACGCCCCGAACCCGGTCGTCAGACGATCAGCGGGTCGCGGGGCAGGCCGAGGATGCGCTCGCCGATCTGGTTGCGCTTGATCTCCGAGGTGCCGCCGGCGATCGACAGAGCCCGGTGGCTGAGCGCCAGCATGCCGGCGATGGTGCCGGCGCCGTCGAGGAACGCGGCCTGCGGGCCGGTGAGGGCGACGGCCATCGCGGCCGTGTCGTGGCCCAGTTCGGTGAGCACCAGCTTGGTGATCGCCCCTTCCGGGCCGGGGCCGCCACCGGCCACGGCGCGGTGGGCACCGCGCAGGTTGAGCATCGCCATCGCGTGGAAGCCGGCCGCGTAGCGCCCGATGCGGGTCGCCCCGCCGGGCAGCCGTTCGGGGGCCGCGTCGAACATGTCGACCAGCATCTTCGGCGGCAGGGTGGCCCCGCCGCCCGACCCGCCGCCGATGCTGACGCTCTCGTTGCCCAGCGTGGCCCGGGCCACCGTCCAGCCGCCGTCCACCGGGCCGACGACGTCGTCGTCGGGCACGAGCACGTCGTCGAAGAACACCTCGTTGAAGTCGGAGGCACCGTTGGCCTGGCGCAGCGGGCGCACCGTCACCCCCTTGGCCTTCATGTCGACCACCATCATCGTGATGCCTTGGTGCTTGGGCACATCGGGGTTGGTGCGCACGGTGATGAACCCGAACGCGGCCTCGTGCGCACCCGAGGTCCACACCTTCTGCCCGTTCACCAGCCAGCCGCCGTCCACCCGCGTTGCTCGCGTCTTCACGCCCGCGGCGTCAGAGCCGGCGTCGGGTTCGCTGAACAACTGGCACCAGATCAGTTCCTGGTTGAGCGCCGACGGCACCCAGCGCTGCACCTGGTCGGGGGTGGCGTGCTGCACCAGGGTGAGGATCACCCAGCCGGTGATGCCGTAGGCCGGTCGCTTGATGCCGGCCGCGGCGAACTCCTGCTCGATCACCAACTGCTCCACCGCCCCCGCGTCGCGGCCCCAGGGTGCGGGCCAGTGCGGCATCACGTAGCCAGTTTCGATCATCCGCGCCCGTTGCCCGGCCGCGTCGAGATCCTTGACCGACTCGGCGAAGGCGCGCACTTCGTCGCGGATGGCCTCGGCCTCGGGCGGCAGTTCGATGAACTTGTCGCGCGTCACGCCATCGCGGGTGAGGCGGGTGACGTCGGCCGCCGCCGCGTCGGCGTCGACCACGGCGGCGATGGCGGTGGCGCGGCGCAGGTAGACGTGGGCGTCGTGCTCCCAGGTGAACCCGATGCCGCCGTGCACCTGCGTGTTGAGGTTGGCGCACAGGTAGGCCGCGGGCACGGCCAGCGCGGCCGCGGCGGCGGCGGTGTAGGAGGCCTCGGGTCCGCCCTTGGCCGCAGCGCGGGCCGCGTCCCACACCGTGCTGGTGGCCAGTTCGGTGGCCACCAGCATGTTCGCGCAGTGATGCTTCACCGCCTGGTACATGGCGATCGGGCGGCCGAACTGCTGGCGCTCCTTGGCGTACTCGGCGGCCGCAATGGTGCACTCGCGGGCCACACCCACGGCCTCGGCGGCCAGCACCAGGCGGGCGCTGTCCACAAGCGCGGTGCGGGCCCCGGCGAGCAGTTCGCCGGATGCGTCGGCCAGTTTCACCTTGGCGCAACGGCGGGTGGGGTCGAGGTTGGCCGGGGTCTTCACCGTCACCCCCGCGCCGCGCAGGTCGATCACAGCCACGTCGTCGCCGGTGGCCACCAGCAACAGGTCGGCCAGGCCCGCGCCGAGCGCGGTGCCGGCGTCGCCGCTGAACTTGCCGCCGCTGTGCGCCACCTCGCCGGCGAGTGCGAGCGCGGCCTGCACCGAGCCGTCGGCCAGGCCGGGCAGCAGGCGCGCCTTCTGCTCGTCGCTGCCGACGGCGGCGATCACCGCGCCGGCGACGATGGTGGGCACGAACGTGCCCGGCGTCAGTTGCCGCCCGAGTTGCTCGACCACCACCACCGCTTCTTCCATGCCATAGCCCGAGCCGCCGTACTGCTCGGGGATGTGCAGCCCCAGCCAGCCGAGGCCGGCGGCCTCGCCCCAGAACGTGGGCAGCGTTTCGGCGTCGGCTTCCAGCAGGGCTCGGGCCTCGCTGCGGGCGCCGCGGCCGGAGAGCAGGTCGGCGACGCTGTCGGCCAAGGCGCGGTGGTCGTCGGAGATGGCGATTGACATGCCGTGAACGGTACGCGCTCGACCGCCCCCGCCTCTAAACGAGACGCGGCTGTGTGGGTCGGGGCTGTGGCGGCCCCTGCGCCGCGGCAGATACAGAAAAGTTGCCACTTCGGGGTTGACAAGCGAACGTATGTTCGATAGAGTCATTGTATGGAGTTGGTGACTGATCTCGTGACTGATCCCGTGACTGATCCCGTGGAAGAGGCGCTGGCCGAAGTGCACGCTGCGGTTGATCGGGTGTTGGCGCTCGATGTCGGGTCGCTGTCGGGTGACGAGCTCGATCGTCTGGTGGTTGGCCTGCGGCGCGAGCGTTCACGGTCGATGGTGGCCGACGCGCATGTGATCCACAGGTGGGAGGCGTCGGGGGTGTGGCGTGCGGGTCGGGCGTTGAACGCGGGGGTTGCGTTGGGCAACAGCACCCACGGCTGCCATCGCGTTGCCGGCGCAGAACTGGGTCGCGCTCGCAAGCTCGAGAACATGCCGCACACTCGGCAGGCGGTGCTCGACGGCCGCTTGTCGTTCGAGCATGTCGAGTTGTTCTGCCGGGCCGCGACTGCCGAGCGGTTTGCGTTGTTCGTGCGTGACGAGCTCTTGCTGGTCGAGCAGTGTGCGCGGCTGCGGCTGTTCGACGATGCGCGTCGGGTGGTGCGCTATTGGGCGGATCATGCTGATGACGAGTTGGGCCGCGCGCTCGCGGGGCCCGAGCCCTCCACGCTGTACATGTCGCGGTTGGCTGATAGTGGCCTGGTGCGGCTCGACGGCTCACTGGCCGCGATCGACGGCGAGATCGTGGGCAACGAGCTCGATCGGTTGGTGCGCGAGCTGCGGCTGGAAGACCGTGCCAAGGGTGTCGAGCGCACGCCTACGCAGCGACGCGCGGCGGCGCTGGTGCGGATGGCCACTCGCTCCGCCGGCGCGCAGGGCGTCAGCCCGCGGCCGTTGTTCCAGGTGATCGTTGGTGATCACACGGCTCGGCGGTTGTGCGAGCTGGCGTCCGGGGTGGTTGTCACCCCTGCCGAGTTGGCCCCGCACATCGACGCCGCCGTGATGGAGACCTTCTTGTTCGATGGGCCTTCCACGGTGGTGGCCGTCAGTGCCCGCCGTACCTTTGTCGGTCAGTTGCGTCGGGCGATCCAGGTGCGCGATCGGCGTTGCCAGCATGCGTCGGGGTGCCCGGTGCCCGCTGCGGCGGCTGACATCGATCACATCGTTCCCGCGGCGCATGGTGGGCGCACCAGCCAGTTCAACGGTCGGGCATTGTGCTCCACGCAGAACCGTCACCACCACCTTCGCGACAGCCCCAGCCCACGCACCGAACGAACCATCACTGCGCTCGACGAACTCCGCTGCCGCCTGCGCTGGAACTACCTCGCCAACCCGCCACCGGACGAACCCCTCCCATACGTGTGAGTTGCCTCGCCGTTCGCCGCGCCGGTTTTGACGCGATTCGCTGCGGGTGTCATCTTGACCTCTTGGTCGATGACATCCTCGGGGGGCAGATGACCGACGGTACACAGGGGTTCGATCTCGACGGTTACCTGGCGCGGATCGGGGTGACGGCAACGCCCGCACCGACGCTCGACTATCTCGCGCTGATGGCGCGCGCCCAGCTGTACGCGATCCCCTTCGAGAATCTCGATCCGCTCGCAGGGGTGCCCGTGCGGCTCGACGTCGCCAGCATGTGGGACAAGATCGTGGTCAACCGTCGTGGCGGCTACTGCTTCGAGCTCAACTTGTTGTTCGCGCAGGGCTGGTTCGACGTGTACTCCTTCGACCGCTCGCGAGTGGCGCCGCTCGACATCGAGGTCGCCAACTACTTCACCTCGACCCACCCGATGGTGCCGTTCACCAATCAGCTGATGTGCATGTTCTACGGTGCCGACGGCCCGTTCGGCTTCCGCGAGGGAGCGCTGCACTACTTCGACGCCGACATGTCGGTGCGCCTGCGCGAAGAACTCGAGGACCGCGAACACCTGACGCGTGTGCTCACCGAGCAGTTCCGCATCGACGTCCCGCCGGAGACCCTCGCCAAGGTGTGGCAGCGACTACAACCGGTGTGACGCAGCGGTCATGCCCGATCAGTTTCGAGCGGGTGACGGGAATCGAACCCGCATAGCCAGCTTGGAAGGCTGGAACTCTAGCCATTGAGCTACACCCGCGAAGGGGCATCAGCCTACCGAGGGTGGCACTTCGCCGTCACCCTCAACTCTGCCCGCCGCGGCCGGGCCCAGCGCGCGCACGGCCTTCGATGCGAACGACGAGGGGCGAGCTCCCGAAGCCAGCAGCGCGGCCACCACCGGCGCGAGGTCGGCCAGCGTGCGGCCGGGCGCGGCCTCCACCTCGACCTCGCGGAAAGTCTCCACCACCCGCCCGTCGCGCTCGACGGTCACATGGTCGTCGGTGATCTCCGCCAGCGGCGCACCGTCGTGGGCCAGCAGCGCCGTCGGCCGGCGGTGGTTCACCAGCGTCGCCACCGCCGTCAACGGCGCGCCGTGCGTGCATCCGATCACCGTCCGCACCAGCTCGTCGGGCGGTTCACCGGGGGTGTGCAGCGGCAGGTGCATCTCGGTGCGGGTGTGCTCGTGGCCGGTGGGCAGCTTGAGGTGCCAGCCGTCGTCGTGGCCGCCCGTGCGTCGGCGCAGGGTGATCTGGTTGCGGGCGAGGCGCAGGTCGGCCGTGTCGTAGTACACCGCGGTGAGGGTGAACGCCCGATCGTGCCGCAGCGAGGCCACCACCCCGTCCGCGTCGAGCGGCGGGATCGACCAACCGTCGGGAACCTCGAACTTGCGCTCGATCTCCTCGCTCGTCGTGCGCTTGCTCACTCCACCACCCTCAGCGTGCCGGGCACATCCATGCGGCGCAGGCGGCGCACGGTCAACAGCGGGGCGACAGCCACCGCCACCACGCCCATCACCACTGCGGTCAGCACCGTGGTGCCCGACATCACCGCCTCCATGCCCATCTCCGGCATCGTCGACGACACCACGCTGGTGACGATCCAGCGCACCACCAGACTGCCCACCGCCAGCCCTGCGGCCGTGCCGAGCAGGCCGTACATCAGCCCCTCGGCCACCTCCAGCACGATCACCCGCCGACGCGACATACCGATCGCGAACAGCGTCGCCCGCTCGCGGGCGCGTTCGTCGGCGTTGATCGAGGTCGAGTTGTAGGCGATGAGCAGGGCGAGCAGCAGGATGAACCCCTCCAGCACGCGGAAGATCCCGGTGAACTGCTTCATCGTGTCGCGCAGCACCTCGCTGGCGGTGGCCACCGGTTGCACGCTGGTGACCCCCGGCAGGAAGAACAGCGACCGCTGCACGTCCTCGGGGGTGTACCCCGCGGCGGGCAGCACGTAGGCCTGGTTGGCCAGGCCCTCGGCGCCGAACTCGCCGAGCAGTGACGAGTCGACGTACACGCCGAAACGGTACGGGCTGGCGTTCACCGCGGCCACAACCACCTCGTCCTCGCGGAACACGAAGCCTCCGGCGGTGATCGCCGGGTGCACCAGCACCACCGTGTCGCCCGTGCCCACCCCCAAGTCGTCGGCCGCAACACGCGAAATCACGATCCCCTCGGCGTGCAGATCGCCCTCCACCACACCAGGGGTCCACACCTCGTTGTCGAGATCGAGCGCCTCGATCAACACCTCGAAGCCCTCGTCGTCACCACCGTCGATTGCGTCGGCGCGGCGCAGACGACCGCCCACCCGCAGCACCGGCTCGACTGTACCCACCTCCTCGGCGGCGGCTATCGCCGACAGCGCGCTGCCGTCGGCCGGCGTCAACCCGTCGAGGCCGACCACGACCCGATCGGGGTGCTCGGCCAGCACCTCGCGGTCGTTGGCGTCGATGGTGGCGAAGAACGAGTCGAGCAGGCCGAGCACGCCCACCAAGGTGGCGATCGCCGCGCCAATGCCGAGCGAGGTGAGCAGCGTGCGCCGCGGGGTGCGCAGCACGTTGCCGAGCGGCATGCGGTTCAGTGCCCGCCGCGGCCAGCGCAGGTGGCGCAGGGCGCGCGACAGCCCGCTGCGCGGGTTGCGGTGGGTGGTGGCGATCGCCTCCACCGGGGTGGTCCGCACCGCCCGCCACACCGGCCAGGCGGTGGCCACCAACGGCAGCGCGAACCCCAACGCGGCGCCCTCGGCGAACGTGGCCCATTGAAAGTCGGTGCGCCACACCGGCAGCGGCAGCGCGTCGAGCCACACCGGCCGGATGGCCTCGATGACCACCGCGCCGACCGCCATCCCCAACAGCGCGCCGAGCAGCGCGATCTCCACCCCCACCAGCAACGGACGCGTGGCCAGTTGTCGGCGCGAGGCCCCGATCGCCATCGAGATGCCGATCTCCCGTCGCTGGGCCTCGACCATCCGGCTCGACAGGTTGAACGCGCCGAACACCGCGCCGAGCAGCACCAGCATGGCGAAGACGTCGTTCACCTTCTGGTCGCCCTCGATGTCGTCGTACAGCAGGCGGTACGAATCGTCGTCCTCGCTGGTCATCACCGTCACCCCCAGCCCCAGCGACGATGCGTCGAACGCGTCGCGCAGCACCTGCGCGAGTTGCTCGCGGTCGGCGCCGGGGCGCAGGCGCAGCACCAGGTCGTTCACCTCGCCCGGCCTGCCGGCCAGGTCCTGGGCTGTGGCGAGCGGCACGAACAGCGCGGCGAAGTTGGCCTGCGCCAGAAAGCCGCCCTCCTCGGTGGTCACCAGGAAGTACTCGGGGGCCAGCCCGAGGCCGACGACGTCGAGCGTGCGTCCACCGCTGACGGTCACGTCGGTGTCGTCGCGCAGTTCGTAGAAGGCGGCGAAGTTGTACTCGAGCACCGCCACCGCATTGCCGTCGTCGGCGTCGGCCAGCACCCGTCCGTCGCCCTCCGCGACCGCGGGGAATGCCACCTGCGGCCCGCCGCCGCGCACGTCGACGCCGATGATCCGTCCGGGCACCAACACCGTCTGCTCGGGCGTGGAGGCATCGACCTGGGTTGCCACCACCAGCCGCTCCTCGGCCAGCTCCACCACATCACCCTGGTCGGCAGCCTCCAGAGCGTCGTCGAGCGCCGCCAGCAGGGCGCCTTGCTCGACGAAGGCGCCTTCGGTGGCCCGTACGCGCAGGTCGTACATAGCCGTCGCCGCGAAGCTGGCGTCGTTGCTCGCCCGCCGCCAGGTGGAGGTGCTGCCCATCGCCGCGTACACACCGGTGCCGATGGCGATCACCAGCGCGATCGCCGCCACCTGCAGCCAGCGTCGCCGCAGGTCTCGCAGCGACCAGCGCAAGAGCAGCAGCCACGACATCGCGGCCTACCAGTGCAGCTCGCCGACGTCGGCGGTGCCACCCACCGGCGGACCGTCGGCGACGATGCGGCCGCTGCTCAACTCGACCACCCGGTCGGCGATGCGCGAGATCTCGCGGTTGTGGGTGACGACGATCACCGTGTGCCCGGCCGCGGCCTGGGCGCGCAGCACCTCGAGCACCTGCACGCCGGTGCGGTAGTCGAGGTCGCCGGTGGGCTCGTCGGCCACCAGCACCGGGTTGCCGGTGGCCAGCGCGCGGGCGATGGCCACCCGCTGCTGCTCACCGCCCGACAGTTCGGTGGGGTAGTGGTGCTCGCGATCGGCGAGGCCCACCAGCGCGAGCGCGTCGGCCGCCCGCCGGCGCGACTCGTTGGCCGACACCCGCTCAGCGGTGATCTCGATCGCACACTGCACGTTCTCCAGCGCGGTGAGCGTGGGGAACAGGTTGAAGGTCTGGAACACGAACGACACCGTGTGCCGCCGGAAGCGGAACAGCTCGGCCCGGCGCACTCCGGTGACCATCTTGCCGCCCACCTCCACCGTGCCGGCGGTGGCGATGTCGAGCGCGCCGATCAGGTTGAGCAACGTCGTCTTGCCGCTGCCCGATGGCCCGAGAACCACCACGAACTCGCCTGCATCGATCGACAGATCGACGTCGCGCAGGGCGTACACCTCGCCGGTGCCCACCTCGTAGCGCCGCGACACGCCGCGCAGGCGCACGGCCTCACCACGGTCGGGGGGTTGATCCATCACCCCCAGTGTCGCAGGAGTATTGGCACCGGGCCAGGGCCGCACGTCATCGCGTTCTGTCCGAGCTGTCTAGACTCACCGCGAAACAGGGAGGCCCCAATGGAGTCCAACACCATCGTCGTAGTCATCGTCGTCGTATTCTTCGTGCTGCTGGTGCTCACCGGCTTGCGTACCGTCAACCAGGGCACGGTGGCGGTCACCACCATCTTCGGCAAATACCGACGCACGCTGCGCCCGGGCCTCAGCGTGGTGGTGCCGTTCATCGAGAAGATCTTCCGCCGCATCAGCATCCAGAACCGGGCAGTCGAGCTGCAGTTCCAGGCGATCACGGCCGACCAGGCCAACGTTTACTTCACCGCGATGATGGTTTACGGCGCGATCAGCGAGTCGGAGGAAACGATCAAGGCGATCGCCTTCAAGTTCATCAGCGAGAAAGACTTCCTCACCGCGCTGGTGCGCAGCGTCGAGGGCAGCACCCGCGGTTTCGTGGCCACCAAGCGTCAAGCCGAGATCCTCAGCCTGCGCGGCGAGATCGTCGCCGAGGTGAAAGAGAACCTCGACCATGTGATCGAGACCTGGGGCTATCACCTGATCGACCTGCAGCTCAACGACATCACCTTCGACCAGGCGATCACCACCTCGATGGCCCAGGTCGTGGCCAGCAACAACCTCAAGGCAGCGGCCACCAACGAGGGCGACGCGTTGCTGATCCGCAAGACCAAGGAGGCCGAGGCTCTCGGTACCGCCGTGCGCATCGAGGCCGAGGCCGAGCGCACCGCGGCGCAACTGCGTGGTCAAGGCGTGGCCCTGTTCCGCGCCGAGGTGGCCCGCGGTCTGTCGCAGGCAGCCAAGGAGCTCGAGTCGAACAGCGTCGACCAATCGCTGATCCTGTTCTCGATGTGGACCGAGACCATCCGCCACATGGCCGAGAACGGCAAGGGCAACGTGATGTTCCTCGACGGTTCGCCCGAGGGCATGCAGAACCAGATCCAAGATCTGATGGCGATGCAACAGCTGCACGTCATCCAGTCCAACCCGCCCAAGGCCTGAGCGCCCCGGCTCAGCTGGGCAGCGGCTCGACGATCTGCGACGCCGATACGTAGGCGAACACGCCAAGTTCGTCGCGCGCCTCGGCGGACGACATGCTGCGCCCCACCGGCGCGTGCACGCGGGTGTCGCCCGAGAGCGAGATCCACTCGCCGACGGCCGGCCGCAACACGTGCGCGCTGACGTCGGGGTTGATCATCGACACGGTGGTGATGTCGACCTCGAGGCCCACCAGGCTGGCGAAGTCGAAGCAGTAGGCCATGCGCGCGTTGGCCCGCACCGGCTCGCCGGCCACCACCGGCGCCAGCATCCGCACCCATGTGGCCCCGGGAGCGGCCTCGGTGCGCGGCGCCTTGCAGATGTCGGAGGCAAGTAGCGCCCCCGACGGCTCGGGGCGCAGGTCGCGCATGTTCAACGACCCGTCCGGCGGGGCGAAGTGAGTTGACGAGGGGCCGTCACTGCTGCCGCCCGGCAGCAACTGGTCGTCGGCGACGGGCTGGTCGCGCAGGCGCAGGGCGCTGGCCAGCACGCACTCCATGTCACCGTCGAGCAGGGCCATCTCGACCAGCTGCAGCTTCTTGCCTTCGCGCCGCACCCGGCTGTCGACCCGTAGCGGGCGTCCGACCGGCAACGGTCGCATCAGGTCGACGGTGAAGCGGGCGAGCAACATCGGCACCAGCGTGGGCACGTCGTCGAGACAGTGCGCGAGCAGCGCCAGCGCGCTGCTGCCGTTGGCATGCGCCGGGTTCCACGGGCCGCGGGTGAGGGTGGTGCCGACGAAGGTGTCGCCGTCGCGTACGAACAAGGTGGGGGCTTCCACAGGGCTGCGAGCGTACCGGCGCGCGGCCCGCAGGTCACACAGTCGGGGAGGGGGGATTCATGACATCGGTAACAGATGCTGCGCGTCGCGGGTTGCCCATCAAGCATCGATTCGTCCGAGTCCGGGCACGAATCGTCCGACCTGTCGGGCGTAGTCCAGCCAGCCCGGCATCGCGTGGGACAGGTGTGGCTCCTCGACCCAACGGACCTGCACCTGCACCGCGACAACCAACGCCAAGATCGATGCAGCAGTGAGGATCGCCGGCGCGAGCATCG
>CAUJEE010000061.1 GCA_963169215.1 Actinomycetota bacterium | reverse complement strand
ACGCCGGTGACCACCGTCAGGTCCCTGATCGCGTCCAACGGCGTGCTGTGCAGCCACACGCTGCGGTGCAGGCCGGCCATCCACCACTGGTCCTGGTCCTCGACGTAGCTCTGCGCACTGAAGCGCACCACGACGATCGCGAGGTGGTTGGTGCCCGACACCAGATGGTCGGTGATGTCGTACTCGCTGGGCAGGCGGCTGTCGGTGCCGTAGCCGACGAAGCGTCCGGCGACGTAGACCATGTGCACGCTCTCGGCGCCACCGACGTGCAGCACCACTTGCTGTCGCTTCCACGCGGCCGGCACCGCCACCCGGCGGCGGTACACGCCGGTGGTGTTGCGCGCGGGCAGCCGCCCCACCGGCCCGGGGAAGGGCATCTGCACGTTGGTGTAGTGCGGCGCGTCGCCCGCGGGATGGCCGGTGCGCTGCATCGTCCAGTTGCCCGGCACCTGCACCTTGTGCCTCGGCGCCCGACCGGTGATCGCCGTTGCCGGAACCTGGTCGGGGTGGTCGTACAGCGCGAACGACCACTCGCCGTCGAGATCGAGATGCCTCGCCCGGCGGATCGGGGTGTGCATCGCGAGGCGGTTGACGGCGGTGATCGACGGGTCGGCCCACGGGCGGATGGCGGCGACCTCAGGCAGGCCGATGCCGGCGGTCATGTCCGGCCCCCCGTGTCGCCGGTGAGATCGCCGGTGAGATGGCCGGTGCGATCGCCGGTGAGATGGATAGTGAGATGGATGAGCGCGGCGCTCTCCGGGTTGAGCGACGGCGGCTGCAACCCGTGCGCCGCCAGTTGACGACCGCTGAGCACGATGCCACCATCCGCCCACGCCGGACGAGTGCGCCCCATCGACCCAGGCTGGCGAGGCAGGGCTACCTCGCGCACCAGATAGCGGGCGTCGGGATCGAGGCCCGGCAGACGCAGCACGGGGGGCACCAACGAGATGCCAGTGCGCAGTTGCACATAGGCCACCAGCGCCTCACTGCGGTCGGCTGCGTACACGCCATAGGCGTGGTTGATCGCTTCCGGGCCTGCACCTGGGCCGCCACCTGGGCCGCCACCGGGGCCGCCACCGGGCACGTCGAAGCGCACCGCGTCGCCGCTGTGCAGCAGCCCGCGGAACCGCTTGTGCAGCGCCACCAGGTCGGCCAGCTCCTGCTTGGTCCAGTCGTCGAGTTGGCGGAAGTCCCACTCGATGCCGAGGTGGCCGAACAACGCGGTCACACCGCGGAAGGCCAACGAATGCGTGCGCCCAGTGGTGTGTGCACGCGGCGGACCGATGTGGGCACCCATCAACTCCGGTGTGATCAACAGCGAGGCACCGCGCTGGATCGCCTGGCGCTCGAGCGCATCGTTGCAGTCACTGGTCCACACCCGGTCTGTGCGCTCGAGGATGGCGAAGTCGACCCGGCCACCGCCGCTGCTGCAGCTCTCGATCTCCACTGCCGGGTGCAGCGCGCGAAGTTCGTCGAGCAGGCGGTAAACAGCCAGCGTCTGCGCGTGAGTGCCGGCCGCACCATCGGCACCGCTGCCGTGCACATGGTGGCGGTTCATGTCCCATTTGACGAAGGCGATGTCGTGATCGCGCAACAGCGCGTGCAAGCGGTCGCGCACGTGGTTGTAAGCACCCTCGACGGCGAGGTCGAGCACCAGCTGGTTGCGGGCCATCACCGGCTGGTAGCGAGCATCGGTGAGCGCCCACTCGGGGTGGGCGCGGTACAGCTCGCTGTCGGGGTTCACCATCTCCGGCTCGACCCAGATGCCGAACTCCATGCCCAACCCGCGCACGTGGTCGATCAACGGGGCGAGACCATGCGGGTGTGCCACGGGTGACACCTCCCAGTCGCCGAGGCCGGAAGTGTCGTCGCGCCGCGAACCGAACCAGCCGTCGTCGAGCACATAGCGCTCGGCGCCGATCGCTGCCGCCGCTGTCGCCAGCTCCTGCAAACGCCCCAGGTCGTGGTCGAAGTACACCGCCTCCCAGGTGTTCACCAGCACCGGCCGCGGGCGCGTCGGATGCCCAGGGCGCGAACGCAGCCAACGGTGGAAACCCCACGACGCGGGGGTGAGCCCGGTCGCGCTGTAGGTGGCGTGCAGCCAGGGGGTGGAGTACGACTCGCCCGGCGCCAGCGACACCTCACCCGGGTGCAGCAGTTCGCCGAACTGCACCAACCGGCGGCCGTCAGGTAGCACCTCGGCGAGCAGCTGCCAGTTGCCACTCCACGCGAGGTGTGCGCCCCACACCTCGCCGTGCCATTCACCGAACCCCTCGCTGCCGGCGAACAACAACGGCACATGATCCTGCGACGGGCGACCGCTGCGGTTCTCCTGGGTGAACGCGCCGGAGGCGAGCAGCTGGCGCGCCGCCTGGAACTCGCGCGCCCAGCGTCCGTCGAAGCGCAACAACTCGCCCGCCTGCGGCGGCAGCGGCAGGGTGACCGACAGGTGGTCGAGCAGGTAGCGCGACTCGTGGTCGTTGTGCAGGGTCACCCGCACGCGCAGGGTGTGGTCGAGTTCGATCTCGGTCACCAGCCCGAGCCCGGCCGCGGGATCGACGGCACGCACCACCACCCGGCCGTCCTCCATTGTCGTGCGCTCGGGCGCGAAGCGGGGCGCCCACTCGCGCCCACCCGGGCGGCGACCGGCCAGACCCGGGCGCCCGGAGTACCCGCCGGCGTGCTCGGGCACCACGCTCACCGGCGGCACCACGTCGATCGCGCCGACCACCACCGGGCGATCGAGGGCGGCCACCACCGTGGGCAGGTCGATGTCGTCTCCGAGCGGCGCCCCCCAATGAACGATCGTCGGCGCGCCGGTCGAGTCGTCGATCACCACGTCGACGGCAGCACCACGAAGACGGATCATCTCCGCCTACCCCTTGTTGGCGCCCAGCGTGAGCCCGCTGATGAAGTGCTTCTGCAGGGCGAGGTACACCGCCAGCGTGGGCAGGGCGATCATCATCGAGGCCGCGGCGATGAGGTTGTAGTCGCTGGCGTACTGCCCGTTGAGCACGGCGATCGACGAGGTGATCGGCCGCTCGCGACCCTGATTGAGCAGCACGCTGCCCCAGAAGAAGTCGTTGTACAGCCAGGTGAATTCGAGCGTGGCCAGCGCGGCGAGCGCCGGGCGACACAAGGGCATGATGATCTGCCAGTACTGGCGCCACACGCTGGCCCCGTCCATCATCGCCGCCTCGCCCAACTCCTTGGGAATGGTCTTCATGTAGTTCGACAGCACGAACGTACAGAAGCCGGTCTGGAAGGCAACGTGGATCAGGATCACCGCCACCTTGGTGCCGAGCAGGCTGCCGGTGTCGGTGTCGCTCAGCAGATCGGGCCACGGGGTGTTCTTGTAGATGCGAAACAGCGGCTGGAAGATCACCTGCTGGGGCATCAGGTTGCCGGCGGTGAACAGCACGAGGAAGAACACGTTGAACTTCCACGAGTAGCGCGCGCAGGCGTAGGCGACCATGCTCGACAGCAGCAAGATGAGCAGCAGCGCGGGCAGCACGATGAACAGGGTCTTGCCGAAGTGGCTCCAGATGCTGCCCACCCGCCACGCCTCGCGGTAGTTGTCGAGGGTGAGTGCCTTCGGCCAGGAGAACACACCGTTCACCTGTGTGTCGCGCTCGAAGTAGCGGAACGACGACAACAGCGCGGCCGCCATCGGCACCAGCCAGGCGACGGCGACGAAGATCAGGAACGACTGCAGCAGTGTGCGCTTCAGACGGCTGTCACCGACCGACTGCACGCTTGCGCCCGCGCTCATGCCTCACGCTCGCGGAAGTTGTTGATGACGTACCAGATGATGAACCCGATGCACATCAAGAACAGCACCATGCCGAACGCCGAACCGCGCCCGGCGTAGCCTCCGCCCTCACCCATCAGTGAGTTGGTCACCAGCGTGCCCATCACTTCCGTGCCGCGTGGCTCGCTCAGCGCGGCGACGATGTCGTAGGCGCGCAGCGCTTCGATCACCGTGATCACCGCCACCACCACATTGATCGGCTTGAGGCCAGGAAAGACCACGCGGCGAAAGGCCTGCCACTCGCCACAGCCGTCGATGGCCGCCGCCTCACGCAACGACGGATCGAAGCTCTTCAGCCCCGCCAGGTACAGCACCATGATGTAGCCGATGTGCCGCCATGCCATGGCAATGAGCAGCGCGGCGAAGTTCTTCGACAACCCGAGGGGGAAGTCGAGCAGCGGCAAGTTGATCTCGAACAGCTTCGACTGATCGCCGATGAAGTCGACCGGCTCACCCGGCCACATGATGTTCAACAAACCGGCCTCACGGCTGAACATGACGCTCTTCCAGATGAACCCCACCACCGCGATGGAGAGAACCACCGGGAAGTAGTAGATGCTCTGATAGACGCGAGTGCCCTTGAGGTTCTTGTCGAGCAGATAGGCGAGCAGGATGCCGACACCCGAACACACCGACAGCCAGACGATGAGCAACAGGTTGTTGAACATCGCCGGGAACAACTGATTGTCGAAGATGGTGAAGATCTCCCAGTAGTTCCGGGTACCCACCGCCTCGGCCGTGTTCACCGGTCGCACATTGTCCCAGCGGAAGAACGACAGCACCGCCGTCAGCAGCGCGGGAATCCACACCAACATGATGTGCACGAAGGTGGGGATGCCCACCATCACGATCAACACCAGTCGGTCGCGACGGCTCAGCTGGGAAAAGCGCCGGCGGCGCCCCTTGCGGGGCGCCGCTTGGGCGATGTCGGTGGACATGGGTAGGGAACCGGTCACTCGAAGGTGTAGGTGGCCTTCTGCTCTTCCACGGTCTCGAGCACGGAATCGATCGAATCCGGGTCGGAGAGGAAGTCCTGGATGGCCTTGCCCACAACCTTGGCCGCGAAGTCGGGATCGGTGTCGCGGTCGAGGAACTGGGCGATGTACTTGGCCGCGCCGACGAGCTCGGCCGACTTCTGCTGCAGCGCGTTGTAGCCGTCGGTCTTGGCCTTGCTGTTGGCGGCGACAACTGCCGGGTTGACCCCGATGTAGGCGTCGATCGAAGCCGCACCGCCCAACTTCTCGAGCAGCGCCTTGGCGCCGTCCTCGTTCTTCGGGCTCTTGGCCATCATGAAGCCATCGATCGGGGCCTCGACCGCGTCCTGGCCATAAGCAGGGTCGATCGACGGGAAGGCGAAGAAGTCGATGTCGTCGATGATGTCCTGCTGCGTGTCGTCGAAGTTGCTGGTGACGAACGTGCCGAGCAGGTACATACCCACTTCCTTGTCACCGAGGGCGGTGGCTGCGTCCTGCCACGTGCGACCGTTGACGTCGGGCTGGTAGAAGTCGAGGATCGTCGACCAGTTGGTGAACACCTGCTTCACCTTGTCGTCGGTCCAGCTCTCCTTGCCACCCATCAGCGACACGTGGAAGTCGTAGCCGTTGGTGCGCAGGTTGATCATGTCGAACATGCCCATCTGCGGCCAGCCACCGTCGTTCGCCGCGGCAAACGGGGTGATGCCGTCATCCACCATCTGCTCGCACAGTTCCAGCAAGTCGGCCCAGGTGCTGGGGATTTCGTAGCCCATCTCCTCGAACAGGCTCTTGCGGTAGTGCACGGCCCATGGATAGAAGTAGAAGGGCACGAAGTACTGCTTGCCGTCGAGGCCGGTGGAGGCGCTCTTGAAGCCCGCGCTCATGTCGGGCAGCTTGCCCCACACATCGCTGATGTCACCCACCACACCCTTGCCTGCGAAGGCGCGCATGCGATAGCCGGCGAACCAGCAGACCACGTCGTCGGGCTGCTGGATATAGGTGTTGAAGTTCTCCTGGTAGGTGTTGTGATCGACGGTGTTGATCTTCACGTTCAGGCCGGTCGAGTCGAGAGCAGCCTTGATCGCCTCGCTGTCCTTCGGATCGCTGTAGTTGGAGCCGAAGGTGACCTCACCACCGGGGTCGCCACCACCGCCACCATCTTCGTCGTCGTCGCCGCAGGCTGCGAGCACCACGCCACCGGCGGCCACCGCCGCG
>CAUJEE010000060.1 GCA_963169215.1 Actinomycetota bacterium | reverse complement strand
CGAGGGAAGCGCCAGCGACGAGCCGCAGGCGGCGCGAGGAGGAAACGAAGTGGACGACGAGCCCGCCACCAAGAACGGAAGCGCCAGCGACGAGGCGCAGTCCGACGCAGACGAAAGCGCAGCGAGCGCAGCGAGCGAAGCGGACGTCAAGGAGGACAACTAGATGGGTCAGAAGATCAATCCTTACGGCTTCCGCCTCGGCGTGACCACCGACTGGAAGAGCCGCTGGTTCAGCGAGCGCGAATACAAGGACTACCTCACCGAGGACTGGAAAATCCGCCGCGCCCTGATGACCAGGCTCGAGTCGGCCGCTGTCAGTCGCATCGAGATCGAGCGCACCCGTGACAAGGTGCGCGTCGACATCCATACCGCACGTCCGGGCATCGTCATCGGTCGTCGTGGTGCCCAGGCCGACGAGCTGCGTGCACTGCTCACCCAGATCACGGGCAATCCCAAGGTGCAGCTCAACATCGTCGAGATCAAGAGTCCCGAGCTCGACGCGGCGCTGATCGCCCAGGGCGTTGCCGACCAGCTGGTCAACCGCATCGCGTTCCGCCGGGCGATGAAGCGGGCGGTACAGAACGCGCAGAAGGCCGGAGCGCTGGGTATCCGGGTGCAGTGCTCGGGCCGCCTCGGTGGTGCCGAGATGAGCCGCACCGAGTGGTATCGCGAGGGCCGTGTGCCGCTGCACACGCTGCGCGCCGACATCGATTACGGCATGCGCGAGGCCCGCACCTCGAGCGGCAGAGTCGGCGTGAAGGTGTGGATCTACAAGGGCGACATCGTTCCCTACAAGGCCCAGGGCGACGACAAGATCGCGCGCGAGGCGGCAATGGCCGTTGGCGAGGCGGCCGGTCTCGGCTCACCGCGCAAGGTCGTCTCCTCGGCCGGTCGGCGCAAGGCCGACGAGGCGGAGACAGAAGCCACTCCGCTGGTGAAAGAGGCCGATCCAGAGCTGGAGAAGCTGCTTGACGAGGAAGAGGAGATCGCTCGCCGTACCCACGGCAGCGCTCACGAGGCCCCGCACTTCCGTGGGGAGGACTGATCGATCATGTTGATGCCCCGCAAAGTTGCACATCGTAAGCACCATCGTGGCCGTACCTTCGGCATGTCGAAGGGCGGCAACAGCCTGGCCTTCGGCGAGTACGGCATTCAGGCGCTCGAGCCCGGGTGGCTCACCGCCCGCCAGATCGAGGCCGCCCGTATCGCCATGACCCGCGCCATCAAGCGTGGGGGCAAGGTGTGGATCAACATCTTCCCCGACAAGCCGGTCACCAAGAAGCCGGCCGAGACCCGCATGGGCTCGGGCAAGGGCAACCCGGAATTGTGGGTCGCAGTCGTGCGTCCCGGTCGCGTGCTGTTCGAGCTGTCGTTCCCCAGCGAGGAGACCGCCCGTGAGGCGCTGGCCAAGGCGATCCAGAAGCTGCCGATCAAGGCCCGCATCATCACCCGCGAGGAGGTCTACTGATGGCACGCACCAATAGCGAACTGAGCGAAATGGACCTCGCCGCCCTTGTCGAGGAGCTGCGGGCCACCAAGCAGGAGGCGCTCAACTTGCGTTTCCGTAACGCCACCGGGCAGCTCGACAACACCGCCGAGATCGGCAAGGTGCGTCGCCACATCGCCCGACTCAACACCCACATCCGCGCCAAGGAAATCGCGTTGGCGGAGGGAAGCAACTGATGTCCGAAGAGCAGACCGAACAGCGAGCCACGCGCAAGACCCGCGAGGGTGTGGTGGTTTCGAACAAGATGGACAAGACCGCGGTTGTCGCGGTGACCGAGCGCGTACGTCATGCCAAGTACGGCAAGTTCATGCTGCGCAGCAAGCGCCTGTACGCCCACGACGAGACCAACGACGTGAACATCGGCGACAAGGTGCGAGTGATGGAGACCCGGCCGCTGAGCAAGAGCAAGCGTTGGCGTGTCGTCGAAATCCTGGAGCGTGCCAAGTGAGCGAGCGAAGTGAGCGAGCCATCAGCGCGGTGAGCGAGCGAAGTGAGCGAGCCATCAGCGCAGTGAGCGAGCGAAGCGAGAAGTGGGAGGCAGCACAGTGATTCAGCAGGAGAGCCGTCTGCGCGTCGCCGACAACAGCGGCGCCAAGGAAGTGCTGTGCATCAAGGTGCTCGGTGGTACCCGCCGTCGCTACGCGGGCATCGGCGACATCTTCGTCGCCACGGTGAAGGACGCCATTCCCGGTGCCGCGGTGAAGAAGGGCGACGTGGTCAAGTGCGTCGTCGTGCGCACCAAGAAGGAGCGTCGTCGCCCCGACGGCAGCTACATCCGTTTCGACGAGAACGCGGCCGTGATCATCAAGGACGATCTCACGCCCCGCGGTACGCGCATCTTCGGCCCAGTCGGCCGCGAGTTGCGCGACAAGAAGTTCATGCGCATCGTGTCGCTCGCCCCGGAGGTGATCTGACCCATGAAGATCAAGAAGGGTGACACCGTGGTGGTGATCGCCGGCAAGGACAAGGGCCAGGAGGGAGAAGTCGTGCAGGTTCTCCCCGCCACCAACAAGCTCATCGTCAACGGCATCAACACCGCCAAGAAGCACCAGAAGCCGCGCAAGAGCAACCAGCAAGGCGGCATCATCGACCGCGACATGCCCATCGACGCCAGCAACGTGATGCTGGTGCACAAGGGCAAGCCGACGCGTGTCGGCTACCGCATCGAGAGCGACGGCAGCAAGGTGCGCGTCGCCAGGCGCACGGGCGAGGTGATCGCGTGACCACTGCAACCGTTCCCCGCCTGAAGTCGAAGTATCAGGCCGAGATCCGCGACGCGCTGAAGGCCGAGCTCGGTCTGGCCAACCCGATGCAGGTGCCCAAGCTCGAGAAGATCGTGGTCAACATGGGCGTCGGCAAGGCCACCCAGCAGCCGTCGCTGCTCGAGGGCGCAGTCGCCGATCTCACCAAGATCAGCGGCCAGAAGCCGATCATCACCAAGGCCGGTACGTCGATCGCCGGCTTCAAGCTTCGCGAGGGCCAGTCGATCGGCTGCAAGGTCACCTTGCGCGGCGACCGCATGTGGGAGTTCTTCGACCGCCTGGTATCGGTGGCCATCCCCCGCATCCGCGACTTCCGCGGACTACCGGCCAACAGTTGGGACGGCCGCGGCAACTACACCTTCGGTCTCAACGACCAGACCGTGTTCCCGGAGATCGACTACGACAAGATCGACTCCCCGCGGGGCATGGATATCACCATCGTCACTACCGCCACCACCAACGAGCAGGGCAAGGCACTGCTCGACGCGTTCGGCTTCCCGTTCAAGCGGGGCGACGACGCATCGGCGGCTCCCGTCCAGAAGAAGCGCCGTGGCCCCGTCCGCGGCGGTGGCAAGGGCGCCGGCAAGCCGGGCGCGAAGAAGAAGTAAAGGGCATCGAAATGGCGAAGAAGTCGCTGATCAACAAGGCAAGTGCCACGCCCAAGTTCAAGGTGCGCGGCTACACACGTTGCCGCCGCTGCGGCCGGGCGCGCTCGGTGTTCCGCAAGTTCGGCCTGTGCCGGGTGTGCCTGCGCGAGATGGCCCATGCCGGTGAAATCCCGGGCGTGACCAAGGCGAGCTGGTGAGGAGGACCGATGCTGACTGATCCCATCGCCGACATGCTCACCCGCATCCGCAACGCCAACACGGCGATGCATGACGAAGTGCGCATGCCGTCCAGCAACCAGAAGGTCGCGCTGGCCAAGATCCTCGAGAAGGAGGGCTACATCACCGGCTTCAGCGTGGCTCCGGCCACCAGCGGGCCGGGCGACGTGCTCACCATCTCGATGAAGTACTCCGTCGATCGCCGCCGCACCATCTCGGGCCTTCGTCGCATTTCCACCCCCGGCCTGCGGATCTACCGCAAGAGCGACGCGGTTCCCCGTGTGCTCGGTGGCCTCGGAGTGGCCGTCCTGTCCACCAGCCAGGGTCTCATGACCGACCGCGAAGCGCGCAAGCGCAAGGTGGGCGGCGAGGTCCTCTGCTACGTGTGGTGAGAAAGAGGATTCAGCATGTCCCGCATCGGTAATGCGCCAATCACGGTCCCCGGGGGAGTCGATGTCACCATCGACGGTGCCGAGGTGACCGTCAAAGGCCCCAAGGGCACCCTCTCGCGGAGCGTGCCCGGCGCCATCTCCGTGCGCCAGGACGCCAGCGTCCTGCTGGTCGAGCGACCCGACGACGAGCGTCAGAACCGCTCGTTGCACGGCCTCACCCGCACGTTGGTGAACAACATGGTGGTGGGTGTCACCGACGGCTTCAGCAAGGAGCTGGAGATCATCGGTGTCGGCTACCGCGCCGAGGCTCTCAGCCCCACCCAGTTGCGCCTCGCGCTGGGTTTCAGCCATCCGGTGGTGTTCGATGCCCCGGCCGGGATCACCTTCGAGGTGCCCACGCAGACGCGGGTGATCGTGAAGGGCATCGACAAAGAACTCGTCGGTCAGGTGGCCGCCAACATCCGCTCCGTGCGCAAGCCCGAGCCCTACAAGGGCAAGGGTGTGCGGTATCTCGGCGAGCGGGTGTTGCGCAAGGCCGGCAAGACCGGCAAGAAGTGACGCGTCAGGTACGTAGGGAGAAGCAACGATGAGCAAAGTCGCCCAGAAGCGCCGCGAAGCCCGGGTCGCCCGGCATCGCCGCGTGCGCAAGAAGGTCACTGGTACGGCTGCCCGGCCGCGCCTCGCCGTGTTCCGCTCGAACCGGCACCTCAGCCTGCAGGTGATCGACGACGTGGCCGGTCGCACGCTGGCGTCGGCGAGCACCACAGAGCCGGGGCTCAAGTCGCACGGCAGTGGGGCCACCGTCGACGCGGCGACACGGCTCGGTACGCTGATCGCCGAGCGGGCCAAGGCTGCAGGTGTCAGTCAGGTCGTGTTCGATCGTGGTGGATTCCTCTACCACGGCCGCATCGCCGCAGTCGCCACTGCGGCCCGTGAAGCAGGTTTGGAGTTCTGATGGCCGGTCCCAGTAACTACGGTGGCAACCGCAACGAGGAGCGCGCCCCCGATCCCAGCGGGCTGCGCGAGTCGCGTGTCATCGCCATCAACCGCGTAGCCAAGGTGGTGAAGGGCGGTCGTCGCTTCAGCTTCACCGCGCTGGTGGTGGTCGGCGACGGCAACGGCCGCGTCGGCCTCGGTTACGGCAAGGCCAAGGAGGTGCCGCTGGCGATTCAGAAAGGCACCGAAGAGGCGAAGAAGAACCTGTTCGACGTGCCGTTGGCCGGCAGCACCATCACCCACGAGATCATCGGCATCAACTCCGCCGGGCGGGTGCTGATGAAGCCCGCCGCCCCCGGTACCGGCGTCATCGCCGGTGGTGCCGCCCGCGTGATCCTGGAAGAGGCCGGCATCCACGACGTGCTTTGCAAGTCGCTCGGCTCGTCGAACGCGATCAACGTCGCGCGGGCCACGATCAACGGGCTCAAGGGGCTGCAACGCCCCGACGAGGTGGCCGCGCGACGCGGGTTGGCAGCGGACGAGTTCGTGCCCAAGGGTGTGCTGCGCGCCTACAACGAGCGCAAGAAGCAGATCGCTGCCGGGGAGATGCACTGATGCGAACCGATACCGATTACAAGGGTGCCACCATCACCGTGCGCCAAGTGCGCTCGGCGATCGGCAACAAGCCCAAGAACCGTGGCACGTTGCGCGCCCTCGGGCTGCGCAAGATCGGCGACACCAATGTGCTGCCCGATCGTCCTGAGATCCGCGGCATGATCGCCCGCATCGGTCACCTCATCGAGGTCACCGAGAACACCAACGGAAAGTGACCTGACATGCGTGTCGACGAACTCTCTCCCGCCCCCGGGTCGAACAAGGCCAAGAAGCGCGTCGGTCGTGGTATCGGCGGCAAGGGTGGCAAGACCGCCGGCCAAGGCACCAAGGGCCAGAAGGCCCGTGGACGGGGCAAGGTGGCCCGCGGCTTCGAAGGTGGCCAGACCGGCCTCAAGCAGCGCGTGCCGAAGTTGAAGGGCTTCAACAACCCGTTCCGGGTGGAGTACAGCCCGGTGAACCTCGACCAACTGGCCGCGCTCGGTGAGGCGACGGTGAACCCGGAGGTGCTGGTTGCCGCCGGTCTGGTGCGCAAGGACACGCTGGTGAAGGTGCTCGCCCGCGGCGAGATCACCAGCGCCGTCCAGCTCAGCGCCCACGCAGTCTCCAAGGCTGCGGGCGAGGCCATCACGGCCGCAGGGGGTAGCGTCACGCTGCTGCCCTTGCCGTTCAAGCAGGGCCGTCCGCCCGTCAAGGGCAACCAGTTCACCAACCGCTGACCGGCCCGGCTCGTCCGTCCGCCTCAACCGCCTTCATTCTCAGGAGCTAGCTCGTGTTCTCGAACTTGAAGAACATCTTCAAGGTGCCCGATCTGCGCAACAAGATCCTGTTCCTGATGGCGATGGTCGTGCTCTACCGCGTCGGCGTCGCCATCCGCGTGCCGGGCATCGACGAGGTTGCCGTGCGCAGCTTCCGCCAGCAGGCCAACACCCAGGGTGCACTCGGCTTTTTCAACATGTTCAGCGGCGGCGCGTTCGCCAGCTTCTCGATCTTCGCCCTCGGCATCATGCCCTACATCACCGCCAGCATCATCATGCAGGTGTTGGGCGTCGTGATCCCCAAGCTGGAGAAGTTGCAGCAAGAGGGTGCGGTCGGCCAACGCAAGATCACGCAGTACACGCGTTACATGGCGATCGGCATCTCCACCCTGCAGGCCACCGCGCTCACGTTCATCTTCGGCAACGGCAACGGCAACGCCTTCTTCGGTGCCGCGCAGAACCTGCCCACCAACCTGCGCTTGTTGCCCGACGGCATGTGGCCGCGTGGCTACTTGGTGATCATCACCCTCGTCGGCGGCACTGCCGTGTTGATGTGGATCGGCGAACTGATCAGCCAGCGGGGTATCGGCAACGGTATGTCGATGGTGATCTTCGCCTCGGTCGTGTCGGGCCTGCCCAGCGGGTTCTATGCCGTGTTCCGCGAGAAGAAGTGGTTCGTCGGGACGCTGCTCGTGCTGCTCTGCATCTTCATCGTCATCGCCGTCGTTCGAGTGGAACTGGGGCAACGACGTATCCCGGTGCAGTTCGCCAAACGTGTCGTCGGCCGCCGGATGTACGGCGGGCAGAGTACCTACATCCCGTTGAAGGTGAACCAGAGCGGCGTGATCCCGATCATCTTCGCCAGTTCGGTGCTGCTGCTGCCCGTGCTGCTCACCAACCTGCTCGGTGGCGCCTCCGGCGGTTGGCGCCAGTGGGTGCAGGAGTGGGTCGACTCCAATCTGGTGAACAGCCAGGGCGCGGTGTACATCGGGCTGTTCTCGCTGATGATCATCGCCTTCGCCTACTTCTACAACTCGATCGCCTTCGACCCCATCCGCCAGGCCGATCAGATCCGCCGCCAGGGTGGATTCATCCCCGGCGTGCGTCCCGGCCCGCAGACCGAGCGCTATCTCGGCAAGGCCGTCAACCGCATCACTCTGCCGGGTGCGGTGTTCGTCGCAATCATCGCGATCATGCCCTACCTGTTGCTGTGGGGCTTCGACGTGAACAACTTCCCGTTCGCCGGAACCACTGTGCTCATCGCCGTCGGCGTGGCGCTCGAACTGATGCGCCAGATCGACAGCCAACTGATGCTGCGCAACTACGAGGGCTTCCTGAAGTGATCCCGGGCGCCCGGCTGATCCTGCTCGGGCGCCAAGGCGCTGGGAAGGGGACACAATGCGTGCGGCTGTCACGCCACTTCGTCGTCCCCCACATCAGCACCGGTGACATGCTCCGCGCGGCTGTTCGCGAGGGCACCGAGCTTGGCCGCTTGGCCAAGAAGGTGATGGACGCCGGCGGTCTGGTGGGCGACGACACGATGGTCGCGATCGTCGGCGACCGGCTGGCGCAGCCCGACGCCGTCGGACGCGGCTACATCCTCGACGGCTTCCCGCGTACGGTGCCGCAGGCAGAAGCGCTCGACGAGATGACTCGGGCGCGTCCGATCGATGCCTGCCTCGACCTCGACGTGCCTCGCGAGTTGGTGCTGCGGCGCATATCGTCGCGGCGTGTGTGCCGCGACTGCGGCACCAACTACATGGCCACCGGGCGCGAGCACGCCGAGTGGATCTGCGATGTGTGCGGCGGAGAGGTGACCCAGCGCGACGACGACACACCGGAGGCGGTCAATCGTCGACTCGATCTGTACGAGGAGCAGACCGCGCCGCTGATCGAGTACTACCAGCGCCAGGGGCGACTGGTGGTGGTCGACGGGGTGGGGTCGCCCGACGAAGTGTTCCACCGGCTGACCGCTGCGGTGCACGCCGCGCAACGCTGAGCGGGGCGCCGCCCGAGTGGCGTCGTTGTCACCGCTCGGCGGGAGCCGGCGCGAGTGGCCGGAAGCGACGGTGGAGCAAGGCGCGGTTGTAACGCTGCAGCATCACCGGGTAGCCGTTCACCAACAGGTCGAACACGACTGTGGCCGCGGCAGCCCACCACCAACCGCGCACCGCAGCGTGCATGGCGACGCCGAGGGTCGCCAGCAGCAGGATGGCGTGGCTCGCCTCCGCTGCGCACATGTGCGCTTCGAGTCGAGCGATCGCGGCGTCGTCGAGCGTGCGAGGTAGGTGCAGTCGCGGGTTGAACTTGGCGAAGGGGCCCCGGCGCAGCAGTCGTTTGGCGATCCGCACGCCCATCCGCTCGTACAACGAGCCGTCGCGCTCCCAAGCGCGCAGCGCGTGCCACCGTGTCGGCAGACGGATGGTGACGAAGTGACTGACCGTCCCCAATGCCACCATCGGGATCCAGACGACGAACAACGCGAAGGCGACGCTGTCGAGACCCAGCCGGCGCGCACATGCCCACAACGCGACCGCGGCCACTGCCGAGCCAAGGCCCACGATCGCCCCTGACCGCATCGCCGCCCGCACCGCTGTCCGCATCACTGCCATCGTGCCACGTCCGCCACGTCCGCCACGTCCGCCAAGTCCGCTGGCGCCGGCGGCGGCAAGTCAGTAGCAGTGTTGCGCTGCTAGCGGCGCGCGACTCCGTCGACCACCACCGGTGATCCGGCGTACACCGTGTGGCGCACCCGGCCACGCAGCACGCGGCCGACATAGGGCGTGTTGCGGCTCTTGCTGGCGAGCGCGCCAGGGGCAACTTGCCACTCGACCTGCGGATCGAACACGGTGATGTTGGCCGGCTCGCCGGGCACCAGCGGACGACCGTGACGGTCGGCAACCCCGGCGATGGCCGCCGGCTTCCAACTGAGCGCGGCGACGATGTCGGCCAGCGGCATGTCGAGTTCGACAAGGGACAGCCCGAGCGCAGTTTCCAGCCCGAGCATTCCCGGTGGCGCCTGGTCGAGCGGCAACTCCTTGGTGTGCGGCGCGTGCGGCGCGTGGTCGGTGGCGATCGCGTCGATCGTGCCATCGGCCAGGCCGGCCTTGATCGCAGCCATGTCGGCCGCCTCGCGCAGCGGTGGGTTCACCTTGAACACCGGGTCGAAGCCGGCCAGGCTCTCGTCGGTGAGCGAGAAGTGGTGGGGCGCAGCCTCCGCTGTCACCGCCAGCCCGTCGGCTTTGGCCGCGCGCACCAACTCGATGCTGCGAGCTGTCGAAAGGTGCAAGAAGTGCATCGGCACGCCGGTGAGGCGCACCAACTCGATGTCGCGGAACACCATCAACACCTCGGCCAGTGCGGGCCACCCGGGCACCCCCAGTCGGCTGCAGCACGCACCCTCATGCATCACTGCACCGCCAGTGAGCGATACCGTCTCGCAGTGCTGGGCAAGGGTGACACCGAGCGGCCCGGCGTACTCGAGCGCGTGGCGCATCAACGCCGCGTCCTGCACTCCGTTGCCGTCGTCGGTGAACAGCGTCACGCCCGCGTCGGCCAGTTCACGAAACGGGGCGAGTTGCTCACCGTGACGCCCGAGGGTGATGCATCCGGCGGGCAGCACCTCGCACAGACCCGCTCGCCGGCCCTGGGCGCGGACGAACTCGACGACGCTCACGCTGTCGTGCGCAGGGTCGGTGTTGGGCATCGCCACCACCGCGGTGAAGCCGCCGAGGGCTGCGGCGCGACTGCCGGTCTCGATCGTCTCCGCTTCCTCCCTGCCGGGTTCACGGAGGTGCACGTGCAGGTCGACGAAGCCCGGCGACACAACGCAGCCGCGGGCATCGAGCACGATGTCGTCGGCGACCGGTGGCAGAGCGGGCCCCACCTCGACGATGCGGCCGGAGTCGACGGCCACGTCACCGCGCCGCTCGCCCGACTGGTCGAGCAGGGTGCCGCCGGTGATCAGCAGTCGGCCCATCAGGTGCCCTCCCCGCGCAGGTCGCTGCCCGAGCCGAGCAGCGTGAACAGCACCGCCATGCGCACGGCGACGCCGTTCGCCACCTGATGGAGTATCCGCGAGCCGGGCAGTTCGGCTGGGTCGACGATCATCTCCACGCCGCGGTTCATCGGGCCAGGGTGCATCACCAGTGCGTGCGGTGGCAGCAGGGCGGCGCGGGCGGTAGTGAGGCCGTAGTGCGCGGAGTACTCGAGCAGCGAGGGCAGCAAAGCGTCGTCCATGCGCTCGCGCTGCACCCTCAGCAGGTAGAGCACGTCGATCTCGGGCAGCAACGGATCGAGATCGTGCGCGACGGCGACCGGCCAGTCGTGGTGGCCGGGGTTGGCCAGCACCGGCGGCAGCAGGGTGGGCGGCGCGACCAGGGTGACAGTGGCCCCGAGGGCGGTGAACGCCTGAAGGTCGCTGCGCGCCACGCGGCTGTGCTTGATATCGCCGACGATGGCGATGTGCAATCCGTCGAATCCGTCGCGTCGGTCGAGGCCGGCACGGATCGTGTAGCAGTCGAGCAGTGCCTGGGTCGGGTGCTGGTGCCATCCGTCGCCGGCGTTCACCACCGAGGCAGTGGTCCAGCGCGTGATCAGCTCGGGCGTGCCGCTGCTCTTGTGACGCACGACAAAGGCGTCGACACCCATCGCCGCGATCGTCTCCACCGTGTCGCGCAGGCTCTCGCCCTTGTTGACGCTGCTCGCCGACACGGCGAAGGTGGTGGTATCGGCGCTCAACCGCTTGGCGGCGGTGTCGAAGCTGGTGCGTGTGCGGGTGGAGTCCTCGAAGAACAGGCTCACCACGTTCTTCCCTCGCAGCGCAGGCACCTTCGGTATCGGTCGGGCATTGATCTCGACCATATGGTCGGTGAGCTCGAGCAGTCCGTGGATGTCGGCCGCGGAAAGGTCGGCGATCGACAGCAAGTGGCGACGGTCCCAGGTGGTTGCCGCGCTCAACGGATCGTCACCCCGTCGGCGGTGGCGACGACTTGTTCGTCGGCGGCGGTGGGCAGGTTCTTGCCGACGAAGTCGGGCCGGATCGGCAGCTCGCGGTGGCCGCGGTCGACCATCACC
>CAUJEE010000059.1 GCA_963169215.1 Actinomycetota bacterium | reverse complement strand
GGGGGGGGTCTCGGTTGCCGCTCCCCCCCACCGGCCCCGCGACCCGCGGCGGGAGTCAGCTGGCGGCGGTGAAGCCCAGTTCGAGATCGGCGAGGATGTCGTCGATCGTCTCCAGGCCGACACTGAGGCGCACCCGCCCGGGGGTGACATCCGAGGCAAGTTGCTCTTCGGGGGAAAGCTGGCTGTGGGTGGTGCTCGCCGGATGGATCACCAGGCTGCGTACGTCGCCGATGTTGGCCACGTGGCTGTGCAGGCTGAGCGCCCCGACGAACTTCTGTCCGGCCTCCAACCCACCCTTGATCTCGAAGGCGATGACGCTGCCATAGCCGCGACCGCCGAAGTACTTCTTGGCCCGTTCATGCCACGGGCTCGACTCGAGACCGGCGTAGTTCACCGACTGCACCTGCGGATGGGCGGCCAGGTAGCGGGCCACCTTGTCGGCGTTGGCGAAGTGGCGCTCCATGCGCAGGCTCAGTGTCTCCAGCCCCTGCAGGATCAAGAACGCGTTGAACGGCGAGATGGCCATGCCCAGGTCGCGCAGCATCTGCACGCGGGCCTTGAGGATGAACGATCCCGGCCCCAACGCCGGCCAGTAGGCAAGCCCGTGGTAACTGGGGGCGGGTTCGGTGAAGTTGGGGAATCGTCCGCTGGCCGCGAAGTCGAACGCGCCGCCGTCGATGATCGCCCCACCGATCGACGTGCCATGACCGCCGGCGAACTTGGTGAGGCTGTGGATGACGATGTCGGCGCCGAGTTCGAGCGGGCGCACGAGGTACGGCGTGGCCACGGTGTTGTCGACGATCAGCGGGATGCCGTTGTCGTGGGCCACCTGGCCGACACCCTCGATGTCGAACACGTCGTTGCGCGGGTTGGCCAGCACCTCGCCGTAGAACGCCTTGGTGTTGGGGCGGATCGCAGCCCGCCACTGCTCGAGGTCGTGCGGGTCGTCGACGAAGGTGGTGGCGATGCCCAGCTTGGGCAGGGTGTAGTGCAGCAGGTTGTAGGTGCCGCCGTACAGCGAGGGGCTGGCCACGATGTGGTCACCGGCCTCGGCGAGGGTGAGGATGGCCAGCGTCTCGGCCGACTGACCGCTGCTCACCACCAGCGTGCCGGGCAGCCCGATGGCGGTGGTGCAACCACCCTCCAGCGAGTTCACCCGCGCTTCGAGCGCGGCCTGCGTCGGGTTCATGATGCGGGTGTAGATGTTGCCCACCTCAGCCAACGCGAACAGGTTCTGCGCGTGGGCCGCATCGCGGAACTCGTAGCTGGTGGTCTGGTAGATGGGCACCGCGCGGGCGCCGGTGGTGGGATCAGGGTCGCCCCCGACGTGGATCTGACGGGTCTCGAAACCCCAGGTGCTGCTCATGGGTCGGGCACCCTAGCCAGTTAATCCTGACCGATCAAGTCGGATTTAGGTTCTGCGCGATCGCTCGTGGCTACGCTCACCGCAGCGAAAGGAGCGCACATGGCCCAGACGGGTGTACCCCAACCATTTCTAGCATTGGCGGAGGGCGATCTCGACTTCGGCGGCGCCAGCGACGCGTTGAAGGTCATCTGGAAGCACCGTGACGACATCGTGCGCGTGGCCACCAAGCTGCCGGCGCTGCTCGGTGATGCCGGCGAGATGATGCACAACGCCGGCGAGGGCGCGCAGCGGGCCAGCGCGTTCCTCACCGCCGACGTGCGCGAGATCGCAGGCACCGCGGCCCACGCGCTGAGCACCTCCACCGCGCAACTGTCCAACTTGCTCACCGTGCTCGACAACGTCGGCAAGGCGCTGGCGCAGGTGCCGTTCCTCGACGACCTGGGCAAGATGATCACCGACGGCCTCGACGCCATCCGCGGCGTGGCCGACAACGTCGAGACCGTCGCCCAGCGTGTGCTCGCCCTCGGCAACCGCCTCGGCGACGTGGGCAGCGACCTCGATCGGATGGGTCAGTTCCTCACCAGCAGCGGGCAGACCTTCGCCGACTTCGACGGGCGCAAGGTGAAGCCGATCACGGGCTTCGCCGGGTTGCCACCGATCCGCACCGCCAAGGTGTCGGTACCGAAGGTGAAGCCGGTTGCCGTGAAGAAGACCGTCGCGAAGAAGACCGCGGCGAAGAAGGCCGCGCCCGCGGCAAACAAGACGGTGGCGAAGAGGAAGTAGCCGCTCAGCCGCCGCTGATGTCGGCCACCTTCTGCTTGCCCGCGCCGAGGAAGGGCATCATCGCCCGCAGCCGCTGGCCGACCTCCTCCACCGGGTGGGCCTTGCCCGCCTCTTGCAGCACGCGCATCTTGGCGCGGTTGTTCTCGCGGCTCTCGGCGATCCACTCCTTGGCGAAGCGGCCACTCTGGATTTCCTTCAGCACCTTCTTCATCTCCGCCTTGGTGCGAGCGTTGATGATGCGCGGGCCGCGGGTGAGGTCGCCGTACTCGGCTGTGTCGCTGATGCTGTAGCGCATGCCGGGGATGCCTTCCTCGTACATCAGGTCGACGATCAGCTTCACCTCGTGGAGGCACTCGAAGTAAGCCATCTCCGGCTGGTAGCCGGCCTCCACCAGCGTCTCGAAGCCGGCCTGCACCAGCGAGGTGAGGCCGCCGCACAGCACCACCTGCTCGCCGAACAGGTCGGTCTCGGTCTCTTCCGCAAAGGTGGTCTCGATCACCCCGGCGCGGGCGCCGCCGATCGCCTCGGCATAGCTGAGCGCGAGCGCGTGGGCCTGGCCGGTGGCATCCTGGTGCACGGCGATCAGGCACGGCACGCCGCCGCCTTCGGTGTAGGTGCGGCGCACGAGGTGGCCGGGCCCCTTGGGCGCGATCATGATCACGTCGACCGTCTTCGGCGGGCGGATCTGCTTGAAGCGGATGTTGAACCCGTGGGCGAAGGCCAGCGCCTTGCCCTTGCGCATGTGCGGCTTGATGAACTCCTCGTAGGTGGCCTTCTGCTCGGTGTCGGGCATCGTCATCATGATCACGTTGGCCCACTTGGCGGCTTCGGCGAGGCCCATCACCGTCAGCCCCGCGGCCTGTGCCTTGGCCGCCGACTTGCTGCCCTCGCGCAATCCCACCACCACCGGCACCCCCGACTCTTTGAGGTTGAGCGCGTGGGCGTGGCCCTGCGAGCCGTAGCCGATGATCGCCACTTTGCGCCCACGGATGAGCGCGGGGTCGGCGTCCGCCTCGTAGTACATCTTCGCGGCCATGGTCAGCCTGCCTTTCCGTTGTTCGGCTTGGTGTTGACGGCACGCAGGCGTGCCTCACGATCGAGCTTGGGCAGCGCCACCCGGCCCGTACGTTGCAGCTCCACGATGCCATAACCGGCGATCAGTTCCTCAAAATCGTCGAGCTTGTCGGGGTGCCCGTCGAGCGAGACGGTGAGTGCCTCGACCCCGACGGCCAGGATCTTGCCCTCGAAGATGTTCACCAGCTCGACCACCTGCCCGCGCTGTTCGGCGGTGGTGCGCACGGTGGCCAGCAGCAGCTCGCGCTCGACGCTGAGGCGCGGGTCGAGCTCGCTGATCTTCACCACCTCGATCAACTTGAACAGCTGCTTGACGATCTGTTCGAGCGGCGAGCTGTCGACATCGACGACGATGGTGATTCGGCTGAAGCCCTCGTCCTCGGCGGGGGCGACGGCCAGGCTGAAGATGTTGTAGCCACGGCGGGCGAACAGGCCGGCCACCCGGGCGAGCACGCCTGGGCGGTTCTGCACCAGCACCGACAGGATGTGATGGCTGAACGAATCGGTGCTCACAGCGACCCCCTGTTGCTCTCCTGCCACGCGGGGAGCAGCAATTCGTCGTTGCTCGCCCCGGCAGGCACCATCGGAAACACCTTCTCGCGAGCATCGACGCGGAAGTCGACCACCACTGGCCGGTCGTCGATCTCGTTGGCCTTGTCGATCGCCGGTTGCACCTCCTCCGGGCTGTCGACGCGGATGCCGACGCAACCCATCGCCTCGGCCCACTTGACGAAGTCGGGCACCTCCGGCGACAGGTACACCTCGCTGTAGCGCTCGTCGTAGAACATCTCCTGCCACTGGCGCACCATGCCCAGGTAGCTGTTGTTGAGGATCGCGACCTTCACCGGGATGCGCTCGACGGTGGCCGTCACCAACTCTTGGGCCGTCATCTGGAAGCAGCCGTCGCCGTCGACGGCCCACACCGTGCGGTCGGGGCGGCCGACCTTGGCCCCGATCGCGGCCGGCACGCTGAAGCCCATCGTGCCCAGCCCGCCGGAGTTGACCCATGTGTAGGGCTCGGTGAACTTCCAGTACTGGCTGGCCCACATCTGGTGCTGGCCGACACCGCTCACCACGATGGTGCCCTCGGGGGCACTGTCGCGCAGCAGTTCGAGGCAGTACTGCGGCTTGAGCGCCTCGCCCGGCTCGCTCGGCTCGTAGCTGAGCGGGAACAGCTCGCGCCAACCGCTGACGCGGCTCTTCCAGGCCGTGGTGTCGGCCTGGGTGACGCCGGTGTGCAGCATCTCGCGGATCACCTTCACCAACTCCTCGGTCACCTGCCGCGCGTCGCCGACGATCGGGATGTCGGGTCGGCGCACCTTGCCCTGCTCGGCCGGGTCGATGTCGATGTGGATCACCTTCGCCTCCGGCGCGAACGCCGACAGTCGGCCGGTGATGCGGTCGTCGAAGCGGGCGCCGATGTTGATCAGCAGGTCGCAGCGCTGCATCGAGGTGACCGCGGTGGCATTGCCGTGCATGCCGGGCATACCCAGGCACAGCGGATGGTCGTCGGGGAGCACGCCACGGGCCATCAGCGTGGTGACCACGTGTGTGCCGGTGAGTTCGGCCAGTTCGCGCACCGCCTCGGCGGCGCGGGCCTTCAGTGCGCCACCGCCGACGTACAGGATCGGCCGCTCGGCGGCGAGGATCGCCTTGGCCGCTTCCTTGATCATCCGCGGGTGACCCTTGGTGGTGGGTCGGTAGCCGGGCAGGCTGTCGGCCACCTCCTGGTCGGTGGGCCAGTACCAGTCGACGCTGGCCAACAGCAGGTCTTTGGGCACGTCGACCAGGGTGGGGCCGGGGCGGCCGGTGGTGGCGATGTGGAACGCCTGGCGGATGGCAAGGGGGATGTCCTCGGCGGTCATCACCAACTCGTTGTGCTTGGTGACGCTGCGGGTGATGCCCACCGTGACGCACTCCTGGAACGCGTCGGTGCCGATCGCGGTGGTGGCCACCTGGCCGGTGATGCACACCATCGGGATCGAGTCCATGTAGGCATCCATCAGCGGGGTCACCATGTTGGTGGCCGCCGGGCCGCTGGTCACCATCACCACGCCGGGCTGGCCGGTGACGTGGGCATAGCCCTCGGCCATGTGGCCCGCGCCCTGCTCGTGACGCACGAGGATGTGGCGGATCGACGAATCGAGCAGCGGGTCGTAGGCAGGCAGGATGCAGCCGCCGGGCAACCCGAACAGGGTCTCGACGTGCTCCATCTCCAGTGAGCGGATGAGGGCTTGCGCCCCGGTGATCTTCATGACTCTCCTTGCGACGTGTTCTGATCAGGCCCGAAAAACGAAACTGCCTCCCGTGAGGGAGGCGGCGGCATGCGTGGATATGTGCGCGTGACGCCTAGGCGATGATTACTACCTCGAGGAACTTGTCGGCGCGCATCGCTGCAAGTGTGGCACCACCGGCACCCGTCGCGCAACTCGCCTCAGCCGCTCAGCGCTGCCACGAGAGCAGCCACGAACGGGGCCACCGCCGGGTGTTGCGCCCCGCCGCGGCGCGTCACTGCGCTGACGGTGCGGGTGAACAGCGGCTCGGCGGAGGCCCGCGACAGCCGGTGCGGGCCGTGTTCGGCCTGCGTCGTGGGCAACACCGTCCATCCCAACCCGAGGCGCACCATTTCCACCAGCACCTCCGGCTGGTGCGATTCCATCTCCACCACCAGCGGAGCGCCGATCGCCCGCAGTCGCTGATCGATGGCCGTGCGCGTGCGCGACGCAGAGGGGAACAACAGCCACGGACCCCATGTCGACGGTGGGCCGATGGGGGCCACTCCGGGCGGCGCGTACACGGCCAGCGCGTCGCTCAGCAACGGCGTGCTGTCGAAAGGACCGGAGCCCTCAGGGTCGACGCACACGGCGACGTCGAGTTCGTTGCGTTCGAGTCGGCCGAGCAGTTCGCCCGTCGGCGCGACGGTGAGGCCGACGTCGAGCTTGGGGTGGGCGCGGCGGAACGTGCGCAAGGCCGCGGTGCAGTAGTGCACGGCAGCAATGTCGATCATCCCCACGCGCAGTCGGCCGATCTGGCCGCCGCCCACCGCTCGCACCCAGCGAGTCACCTGGTCGAGATCGGCCAGCATCCGCTCGGCGGCGTGGGCCACCGTCGCGGTGTACTCGTGGGGCACACGGCGACGACCGTCGGTGGCGAACAGCGGCACACCCAACCTCCGCTCGAGTTCGGCGATGCCCTGCGACAGAGCCGACGGCGTCACCTGCAGCGAAGCAGCCGCTTCGGCCCAGGTGCGATGGCGGGTGATCGCCACCAGGTAGTTCAGTTGTGCCGTCGAGAGGTTGGGTACGGCGTCGTCCATATTGTGAAGTATTACTGAACAGATAGCACAGGTACCAGCACCTTGCTTTAGGGTCAGATTCCATGACCGCACCTCCTCCTCCCACCGTCGCCCCCGCCAACGGCCGCCTCGGCGTACTCACCGTCGGCCTCGGCGCCGTCGCCAGCACGCTCATCGCCGGCGTCGAGCTCGTCAAGCGGGGTGTGTCGCTTCCCGTGGGCAGCCTCACCCAACTCGACACCATCCGCCTCGGCAAGCGCACCGACAACCGCCTGCCGCTGATCAAGGACTTCGTGCCCCTCGCCGACCTGAACGACATCGAGTGGGGCGCGTGGGATCCGTTCCCGGACGACGCCTACGTGGCGGCCACCCGCGCCGGCGTGCTCGAAGGAGGCAAGCACATCGAGGCGATCAGCGAGACCTTGCGCGACGTGCGCCCGATGAAGGCCGCCTTCGACCGTTCGTACGCCAAGCGCATCGACTCCGACAACACGATGGGCACCGTCGACAAGCGCACGATGCTCAACAACATCCGCGCCGACATCAACCGCTTCCGCGAGGAGAAGAAGGTCGACCGCGTGGTGATGATCTGGTGTGCGAGCACCGAGATTTTCATCGAGCCCGGTCCCGCCCACCAGTCGATCCAAGCCTTCGAGGCGGCGATCGACGCCAACGACCCCACCATCGCCCCGTCGATGCTCTACGCCTACGCGGCGATCCTCGAGGGCGTGCCCTTCGCCAACGGCGCGCCGAACCTCACCGTCGACACCCCCGTGCTGCGCGAGCTGGCCATCGAGAAGAAGATCCCGATCAGCGGTAAGGACTTCAAGACCGGTCAGACGCTGGTGAAGACGGTGATCGGCCCGATGCTGCGAGCGCGCATGCTGGGCCTGGCGGGCTGGTACAGCACCAACATCCTCGGCAACCGCGACGGCGAAGTGCTCGACGACCCGGACAACTTCAAGACCAAGGAGGAGAGCAAGCTCGGCGTGCTCGAGGACATCCTCGACCCCACCAGCTTCCCCGACCTCTACGGCGACGTGTACCACAAGGTGCGCATCAACTACTACCCGCCCCGCGGCGACAACAAGGAAGGCTGGGACAACATCGACATCTTCGGCTGGCTCGGCTACCCGATGCAGCTGAAGATCGACTTCCTGTGCCGTGACAGCATCCTCGCCGCGCCGCTGGCGCTCGACCTGGTGCTGTTCAGCGACCTCGCCCAGCGTGCCGGGCTGTACGGCATCCAGGAGTGGCTCAGCTTCTACTACAAGGCGCCGATGACCGCCCCCGGCCTGCACCCCGAGCACGACCTGTTCGTGCAGCTGGCCAAGCTGAAGAACACCCTGCGGTGGATGATGGGCGAAGAGCAGATCACCCATCTCGGCCGCGAGTACTACGACGAGGCCTGAGCGGGCCTGAGCGGGCGCCGTGAAAGTCGGGGGTTTGGGGCCCGCCCGGGGGGGGGCCACACCCCCCAAAAAAGGTAGACCCAAATGGCCGGGGGGGCCCAAAGCCCCCAAACACATAGATGCCCAAAAGCCCGTAGGGGGTGGACCCCCCCTTAA
>CAUJEE010000058.1 GCA_963169215.1 Actinomycetota bacterium | reverse complement strand
TGTGGTCGACGTTCTCCGACCAGGGTCCCGCCTGGACCGAGGAACCCACCAACCCGCAGTACGACTCGGGCAGCCAGCGCCGGGTGCCCAGCTTTGACGAGCTCGAGCAGGCCGGCGCGCTCGACGACCTGTCGCCACGGTTCGAGGAGGCCGCTCCGGAGCCGCCCCGGCGTGGGCGTTTCACCGAGCCGTCGCGTGGTCTCTTCGACGACGATGCGCCGGCGACGTTCGAGGAGGTCGGCGAAGTCGGCACCGACCGCGACTTCGAGCCGCGGCCGCGGCGTTCGCCCGACCGCATCCAGATCGGCACCGATCCGACCGACGGACACATGGGTGGCCCGCCGGTGGCGCGTGGGCCGCGGCCGCGGCCGCGTCCGGGCGAGCCGATGCACCCGGGGCGCCCGCCCCGGCCGGGCGTGCGCCCGCCGGCGCCGCGCCCCGTGGGGGGCCCCCAGGGCCGCGACATGCCCACCGCCATCGGTGTCGGGGTGGCGATCGCGGTCGTGTTCCTGATCGCCGTGCGCACCAAGCCATGGGTCGTGGGGATGATCGTCGTGCTGGTACTCGCCCTCGCGGCCGTGGAGTACTTCGATCGTGTGCGCGAGAAGGGTTACGAGCCGGCGATCGTGCCCGGCTTGGCGGCCTGCATCGCCGCCCCGCTGGCCGTGTACTTCTATGGCGGGTTCGCCCTGCCGCTGGTGGCCGTGCTCGCCTTCGGTGCCACCGCGGTCACGTTCATCGGTGCCCGTGGGCTCGAATCGAACCCGCTGCCGAACATGGCGATAACCCTCCTCGGTGTGTTCTGGATCGGCATCATGGGCTCATTCGGCGCGGCCATCGTGGCCATGTCGAACCTCGGCGGTGGCAACCCGATCGGCACCGACACGCTCACCTTGGTGGCGGTGGCGGTGGTGGCCAACGACGTCGGTGCGCTGTTCGTCGGCAGTGCCGTGGGGCGCACGCCGCTACGCGCGTGGATCAGCCCGAACAAGAGCATCGAGGGCTTCATCGGTGGCGCTCTCGCCACACTCGGTGCGATGTTGATCATCGGGGTGATGGACAAGAGCGACACCTGGAACAGCACCGGCGACCTGCTGCTGCTGGGTTTCGTGGTCGCGTTCGTGGCCCCGATCGGCGACCTCACCGAGAGCATGTTCAAGCGCAACCTCGACGTGAAGGACTTTGGCTCGATCATCAAGGGTCATGGCGGGGCACTCGATCGCTTCGATGCCTTCTTGTTCGCGATGCCGGCTGCTTATTACCTGCTCGTCTACCTCCAGCCCTGGGTTAGCTAGGCCACATCGACATCCGCTCGCGGTGCAAGCAGGCGCCGCGGCTGACAGACTCCAGAGGGCATGCCCTCCACCATCCGTGTCGCGATCGCCGGTTCCTCCGGGTCGATCGGTACCCAGACGCTCGACGTAGTCCGCGAATGCAACGCGCAGGCGGGTACGCAGACCTACGAGGTGGTGGCGCTCGGGGTGGGGTCGTCGGTCGATGCGCTGGTTGCGCAGGCTCGTGAGTTTCGCCCCAAGGTGGTGGCAGTGGCCGACCCCGCCCGCCGCGCCGAGGTGGCCACAGCATTGCCGTTCTGCGAGGTCGTGGCCGACATGGCCGACATCGTGGTCACGGCCGACGTTGTGGTGAACGCGGTGGTGGGCTTCGCCGGGCTACCGGTGACGATCCGCACTCTGCAGGCGGGTCGCCGCTTGGCGTTGGCCAACAAGGAGAGCCTCATCGCCGCCGGCCCGGTGGTGCAGCCCCTGCGTTCGGTGCCCGGTGCCGAGCTGGTGCCGGTCGACAGCGAGCACTGCGCGTTGCACCAGTGCCTGCGCGCCTCGGTGCACCCCGACCGCGAGGTGGCGCGTCTCGTGCTCACCGCCAGCGGCGGACCGTTCCGCGGTCGCACTGCCACCGAGCTGGCCGACGTGGGGGTGGAGCAGGCGCTGGCCCACCCGACGTGGAAGATGGGCCCGAAGATCACCATCGACTCCAGCACGCTGATGAACAAGGGGCTGGAGGTGATCGAGGCCCACGAGTTGTTCCACACGCCCTATGAGCGGATCGAGGTGGTGGTGCACCCCCAGAGCGTGGTGCACTCGATGGCCGAGTTCGCCGACGGCAGCACCATCGCCCAGTTGTCGATGCCCGACATGCGCCTGCCCATCGGCTATGCCCTGGCCTTCCCGGAGCGCATCGGTGTGCCCTTCGGCCGTATCGACTGGGCGCAGGTGGGTCGCCTCGACTTCCAGCGGCCCGATGCGGCCACCTTCCGCTGCCTGGCGCTCGGATACGCGGCCGGTCGCGCCGGGGGCACTGCACCGGCATGGCTCAGCGCGGCCAACGAGGTGGCAGTGGATGCCTTCCTGGAAGGCCGCATTCGCTGGACACAGATCGCCGATACCAACGACGCCGTATTGCAGCGGTTCACTCCACGACCGTGCGCGACGGTCGACGACATCATCGCCGCCGACGCCGAGGCGCGTGCGGTCACCAGGGAGGTTCTCAGCGCGTGGGCATGAAGACGTTCAAGCAGGAGGTCGTGTCCGGCGGCACGCAGCAACCCTCAATCGAGGGCGAGGTGCCCGACACCATCCACCCTGTCGCCGGTATCGGCATCTGGGTGGCGATGTTCGCCCTCATCTACCTCTACAGCCCGTGGGCGTTCGTGTTCGCCCTTGCGTTGGCGGTGTCGATCATCGCTCACGAGTGGGGCCACTACTGGACCGCCACGCGCAGTGGGATGAAGGCCACCCAGTTCTTCCTCGGCTTCGGGCCGCGCATCTGGAGCACCCACCGCAACGGTGTGGAGTGGGGTGTGCGTGTACTCCCGCTCGGCGGGTTCGTGAAGATCATCGGCATGACCAACATCGACGAGGTGCCCGAGGAGGACGAGCCGCGCACCTACCGTCAAGGAACTTACGCGCGGCGGATGTGGGTGATCACCGCCGGCTCGGTGATGCACCTCATCCTTGCGTTCGCGATCATCGTGCCGGTGTACGCCATCGCCGGCCCGGTGCAACACACCGATCGGGTCGAGTTGTGGGCGATCAGCGACGACAGCCCGGCCGCCGCGGCGGGGCTGGAGGCGGGCGATGTGGTCACTTCGCTCGACGGCGAGCCGATCACCTCCGCCGACGACTTCCGCGCCGGGCTCGGGTCGCAGCTGCCGGATACGGCGGTGACCATCGGCATTCTGCGCGACGGCGTCGACATGGAGGTGACAACCACCTTGGCGCAGCACCCCGACTTCACCGAACCGCGCGGCTATCTCGGGGTGAGCAGCAGCGACGAGGCGCGGGTGCCGATCGGCTTCGGTGAGGCGTTGGTGCGTGGACCGAAGGATCTGTTCGTCGGGGTCGGCCAGGCCGTCGTCGGGGTGGCGAAGGTGATCAACCCGGTCAACGTGTGGGGACACCTGATGGGCACCAACGACGACCCCACCTCACGGCCGGGCACGATCGTCGGCGCGACCCAGATCAGCGACGACGTCGGCACCTTCGGCGGCTGGCCGGAGGTACTAGCGCTGCTTGCGGCGGTCAACCTGTCGGTCGGCGTGTTCAACATGTTCCCGCTGATCCCGCTCGACGGTGGGCATGCGGCGATCGCCACCTACGAACGTTTGCGTTCGCGGCGCGGCAAGCGCTACTACGCAGACATCAACAAGCTGATGCCGGTGGCCGCGGTGTGCCTCACGCTGATCGCATTCATGTTCTTCACCGGCCTCTACCTCGACGTGAAGGGCTGACGAGATGACCTACGCACGACGTACCACACGGCGCATCACGGTGGGCAAGGTGCCCGTGGGGGGTGGTAGCCCGATCACTGTGCAGTCGATGACCACCACCAAGACCGCCGACGTAGAGGGCACGTTGCAGCAGATCTACGCGCTAGCCGCGGCGGGATGCGACATCGTTCGTTGCACCTGCAACGAGGCCGAGGCGGCCGAGGGGTTGGCGCAGATCGTGCCCCGCTCACCGATCCCCGTCATCGCCGACATCCATCACCAGTACAAGATGGCGTTGGCGGCGATGGAGGCCGGTGTGCACGGCCTGCGACTCAACCCGGGCAACATCCGCCGTCCCGAGCACATCAAGGCCGTGGCCAGCGAGGCAAAGGACCGCAACCTGCCGATTCGCATCGGTGTCAACGGCGGCTCGCTCGATCCTGCGCTGTACGAGAAGTACCAAGGGCTCAAGCCGGAGGCGATGGTGGAGAGCGCGCTGCAGGAGATCGCCTACTTCGACGAGGTGGGGTTCACCGACTACAAGATCAGCGTCAAGGCCTCGAACGTGCCGATGATGGTCGATGCCTACCGACAGTTGGCCGACGTCACCGACGCACCGCTGCACCTCGGCGTCACCGAGGCCGGGCCGCTGCCGCAGGGCCTGCTCAAGGCCACCGCGGGCATCGCCACTCTGCTGCTCGAGGGCATCGGCGACACCATTCGCTACAGCCTCACCGCCGACCCGGTGGAGGAGGCTCGTGCCGGCCGTCAACTGCTGGAGGCGCTGGGTCTGCGCGAGCGCAAGAACGTCGACCTGATCGCCTGCCCGTCGTGCGGGCGAGCCGAGGTGGATGTGATCGATGTCGCCAATCGCGCGATGCAGGCGTTCGGCGAGCGCAAGTTGCCGTTGCAGGTGGCTGTGATGGGCTGCGTGGTCAACGGCCCCGGCGAGGCCCGCGAGGCCGACCTGGGTATCGCGGCCGGCAACAAGCGCGGGCACCTGTTCGTGAAGGGTCGCAACGTGGCAGTGGTGCCCGAGGACGAGATGGTCGAAGCCCTCGTCGAGTGGGCCGAGTTCATCCACGAGCACGGTGTCGACGCGGCCATCGCCCGCGCCGACACGACGATCGCCGAGCGGGAGGCGAGCAAGGACCGGCGACAGTTGCTCGACGACAAGGGACTCGACGTCAACCGCACACAGGAGAAGATCGTCGAGATCCGCCGTACGGTCAGCGAGGCCTGAACCCCGCTGCCTGTTGCTCCGTGGTTCCTGCGGCTTCTGGGAAGGATTTCTCCCAGAGTGACTTCTCGGAGGGATGGTTCCCGGGAGCCGGGACCGGGACTTCCCGGAGCGTCGGCGGTCGCCGGTAGTGTCCGACCGTGCACGTACCGTTGTTCGAGTTCGACCCGTCTCCCGACGCGGTGATCAACCCCTCGATCCACCGCCCCCGGTTGGGGTTCCCCCGCCACGCGGTGATGTGCTGGTTCGGCAACGTCGTGCGCGAGCGCACTGCCGGCATCGAGCCGGTGCACCATGTGCCGTTCGAGCACGGCGACCACGCGGTGTGCGTGATCGAACACCGTGGCGTGCCGGTGGCACTGGTGAGCCCCGGGGTGGGGGCGCCGGCGGCGGTGACATCGCTGGAAGTGGTGATCGCGCTGGGGGCCAGCGAGATCATCGGGTGCGGTGGGGCGGGCATTGTGAAGGCCGGCTTCGACATCGGCCATGTGATCGTGCCCACCGGCGCGGTGCGTGACGAGGGCACCAGCTACCACTACGCACCGTTCGACGCCGAGGTCGCCCCGCATCCGCGGGCGTTGGCCGCGATCGACGACGTGCTCTCCGCGGCCGGTGTTCCGCACGACCGCGGATTGGTGTGGACCACCGACGCATTCTTCCGCGAGACCTCGGCGAAGGTGGCCCGTCGCCGCGAGCAGGGCTGCCTCGCTGTCGACATGGAGGCTGCGGCGATGTTCGCCTGCGCGTCGTTCCGCGGGGCCACCTACGGGCAACTGCTCTACGCCGGCGACGACGTGAGCGCCGACGAGTGGGATCACCGCCACTGGGACAAGCACCAGGGCGTACGTGACCGCCTGCTCGACCTGGCCCTCGACACGGTCATCCGCCTCTGATCGTTGGCGATGAGACCGGGCTGGGGCCGGTGTCACCGCCGATAATCAGGGATGTGGCAATCAGGGACCCGCGATCAGGGGGTGGTGACGCGGAAGACGGTGGATGGGCCGGCGAGCTGCACCGATTCGCCGGGTGCGACGTAGGCGGCTTGGCCGCGTCGCAGCGGATCGCCGTCTCCAGCGGTGCACAGCAACAATTCGTGGGCGCTTGCGGTGTGCACCAGTGAGCGCCCGATGTCGAAGCGCCACAGTTCGAAGGGCGCGCCCGGGGTGGGGTAGCGGTGGCGCTGCTCGTCGACCTGTACCGCTCGCACGACCGGATCGGCGAGCGGTTCGTAGCGCAGCACGCGCAGTAGCTCGTCGACATCGACGTGCTTGGGCGTGAGGCCGCCGCGCACGACGTTGTCGCTGGCGCCCATCACCTCCACACCCGCACCGCGCAGGTAGGCGTGCAGATTGCCGGGCCCGAGGAAGATCGCTTCACCCGGCTGCAGCAGCACCCGGTTGAGCAGCAGCGTCACCGCCACGCTCGGCTCGCCCGGGTACTGCGCGGCAAGGTCGCGCACGAGCGTGCACTCGGGTGTGTCGTGCGCGGCACACGCGGCGATGGTGGGTGCCGCGGCCAGCTCGTGGCGATAGAGCGCGGCCACGGTGGCGGCGAGCCCGTGCTGGTGGAGATGGTCGGCGAGGTCGTGCGCGCCGATGGAGCGCAGCAGAACCTCGGTGGCCGCGAGCGGGCGAAAGCCACACAGCGCGTCGAACGAGCTGAGCGCGCACAGAAGTTCGGGCTTGGCGTGGGGGTCGCGGTAGGTGCGGTTAGTGGCGTCGCGGGTGATGCCGGCTGCGTTCTCGCGGGCGAACCCCGCCTCAGCGGTGGCCGCGTCGGGGTGGGTCTGCAGCGACAGCGCCTCGGCTGCAGCGAGCACCTTCAGCAGGTACGGCAGCTCGCCGGCCAAGTCGCGCAACATGCCGTCATCATCGATCCGCGCCGGCCCGCCGGGGTGCGTACCCAACCACAGCTCGGCCCACGCATCGCCATCGGGAGCGTTTCCGAGCAGCTCGGGCAGGAAGTGGCGATCGCCCCACGCGTAGTGCTGCACCCGCCCGGTGATGTGGCGCATCAGAACAGCCTCAGTTCGTCGGGCCGCATGCCGCGCAGCTCGTCGTAGTCGACCTCCACCACGCGAAAGCCGCGTGCCTCGGCCAGCACACGAGCCTGCGGCTTCACCACTTGCGCGACGAACACGCCGCGCACGGCGCCGAGTGACGAGTCGAGGTGCAGGCGCTCGATGTAGCGGGCCAGCTGCTCGACCCCGTCGATCTCGCCGCGGCGCTTCACCTCCACGGCCACGACCTGCCCGCCGCTGTCGCGACACACCAGGTCGATCGGGCCGATCGCAGTGGGATACTCGCGGCGCACAAGCGTCAGCCCGTCCTCGATCGCGTGCGGCGCGGCGGCGAGCAACTCCTGCAGGTGCGCCTCCACTCCGTCCTTCTGCAAGCCGGGGTCGTCGCCGAACTCGTGGGCGGCGTCGTGGAGCACGTCGAGCAAGGTGATCGTGAGCGTTTCGCCCTTGGGGTTCACCACCGTCCACACGCCGTCAGCCTCGGTCAGCGTGTTCGGCGCGTTCATCCAGTTGAGCGGCTTGTACGCACCGCCGTCGGCGTGGATGGCCACGCACCCGTCGGCCTTCACCATGATCAGCCGCACCGCCTCGGGCAGGTGGGCGTCGAGCCGACCCCGATAGTCGACAGTGCAACGAGCCACGACGAGACGCACGCCGTGGAGGCTACCGACCTCCCACATCCCCCGCCTCCCGCTCTGTGTCATGGCTGTGCCACGACCGCCGGTGGTAGGACCATGACAGAGACAGAGAGATTGGTGCAGACGGAGATGCACGGCGGTGGCCGAGCCGGTGTGACTCGGACGGGCGGTCAGCGGCCGACGTGGTCGCGCATTCGCTTCTGGATCAGCTCGCGACGGGCTTGTAGGTCGCGGTAGGTGAGACGGTCGGTGCTGGCGTCGACGCCGAGGCCTGCCTTCACTCCGTCGAGGTCGACGGCGAAGGTGGTGGGGTCGATGCCCAACTCCTTGCCCAGGCGCTCACCGTGACGGGCGGCGAACATCATCGAGATCTTGGTCACTTCCGCGAGCAGGTCGAGGTCGGGCGCCAGCCGCGACATCGCGCCGTCGATGAACACCATGTTCTTCACGTAGAGCATCAGCTCCTTGGGCATGCGCGCCCCGTAGCCGAGCAATGCCTTCACCACTCGCTGCACCTCGGCCACCAACTCTTCACCGGTGAGGGTAGTGGGGTCGACCACCGGCTGGTCGAGGCGCAGATCCTTGAGCACAGCCTGCAGGTCGGTGTCGCCAGGCAGCGCGCCAAGGTCGCGCATCGCAGCCATCTGGCCGGCCGGGTCGTTGGTGGTGGCGCTGATCATCAGCCGCAGGAATGCCAGGCGGCGCGCCTGGGTGAGACGGCCGACGATGCCGAAGTCGAGCAGCGCGGTCCGCCCGTCGGGCAGCACGAACAGGTTGCCGCCGTGCAGGTCGCCGTGGAAGACGCCGTAGATCATCGCTCCCTCCATCAGCGCCACCATCGCCGTACGCACCACTTCTTCGGTGTCGACCCCGGCGTCCTTCATCCCGCTGACGTCGTCGAAGTTGAAGCCGTCGACGCGTTGCATCACCAGCACCCGGCGGGTCACCAGCGTGGGGTGCGGTCGGGGGACGACGTAGCCCTGGTTGCCCAGCTCGCGCAACATGGCCGCGATGTCGACCATGTTCGCCGCCTCGCAGCGGAAATCGAGCTCCTCCACGATCGTCTCCGCGAACAGCTCGACCAGCGCGGGCGGGTTGGCGAGAGAGGCGACCGGGATGCGTCCGACGAGCAGCGGTGCCAGCCACGACATCGCCTTCAGGTCGTGGTGCACCAACTTGGCAACGCTCGGGCGCTGCACCTTCACCACCACTTCCTCGCCCGTGCGCAAGGTGGCCGCGTGCACCTGCGCGATCGATGCCGCGGCCAGGGGGGTGGGGGAGAACTCGGTGAAGACGTCGCCGAGCCGCGCCCCCAGGTCGGCCTCCACCACCTTGCGCACGGCCTCGAACGGCTCGGCCGGCACCTGGTCGCGGCACTTCTTGAACTCTCCGACCAACTCCGGT
>CAUJEE010000057.1 GCA_963169215.1 Actinomycetota bacterium | reverse complement strand
CAACCGGTGGCGCACCCGCGGCTATCGCACCTGCCGCGGCCCCGACGGCGAATGGCACCACTACCGCCCCGACGGCACCGAAATCGGCTGGCGCGACGGCCACCTCACCCGCCTTCGCCCACCCGCAACCACCACCTGAACTGCTGGCCCCGACGCGGCATGAAACCGCGGCTCGGCGTCCGATGCCTGAGTGGACCCGTGGCAAGGATGCCGAAAGATGCCACGGTCATCGATGGCGCGGTTCCGCCGAACCCGCACTTGTTCTTCTCATCGACCGTATGGAGAGGAGTCGCTCCTCGACGTACTCGACTTCAGTTGTCGAGCAATGCCTTCATCTCGGCAATCTCGCCTTGCTGGGCGATGATGATCCGGTCGGCGAGGGCGAGCACATCGACGTTGGAGCCGTTGACCTTGACGGCTTCGGATTGGGTGATTGCGCCTTCGTGGTGGGCGATCATCATCTCGAGCCAGGTCTGGTCGAATTCGGCGCCGGTCATGGCTGCCATCGCGTCCATCTGTTCGGCGGTCATCATGCCGTCCATGGAGGACATGTCGTGGCCGTCGGTCGAGTCCATCACGACAGGCTCGCCGGCAGCGGTGAGCCATCCAGTCATCAGCTCGACCTCGGGGCCCTGGGCGCCCTTGATCCGAGTGGCGAGGTCGATGACCTCCGGGCCGGCGCCGACGTTCGGGTCGAGCGCGATCTCGGCCATCGCGATCGCCTGCTCATGGTGGGCGATCATCCCTTGGGCAAACGCGATGTCGGCTGCGTTCAGGGTGACTGTCGCATTGCTTTCGTCGGGTGCCTGTGTGTCCTTGCCGGCATCCGACGACGATGAGTCGTTGGAGCCGCAGGCGGCGAGCGTTGCGGCAAGTGCAATGGTGATGGCAGGTACGGCGAGGCGGCGGTTCATTGTCGGGCCTTTCGAGGTGACTACTACAGGATGTAGTATAGATGGCGCACGGGTATCGGGGGGCGCGCCCGGGTGCGCCTATCCTGCAGACGGCGGCGAAACGACCATGGCGGCAGTGATCGCAACGATCACGAGCCCAATCACGAACTCGGCGATGACGGCCAGGCGGAGGGCGCCCCGATGGCGCTCGCCCTTGGGGCCGTCGAGACGATGGTCGATTCGCTGGCGATTGAAGCTCGCGACACCAAGCATCACAGCGAGCACGATGATCTTTGCGGCGAGGTAGCGGCCGTGGTTCGTGTCGAGAAGGTCGAACGGACTGCCGACGAGTCGCACGGTCTGGACGAGCCCGGTGCCGACCAGCACGGCCACGCTGGTGGCCGCGACGCGCGAGAACCGCCGGACCGCGGGTACCAGCACCTTGGGCGCGGTCGTGGGGATGATGATCCAACCGACGGTGGCGAGTCCGGCGATCCAAGCTGCTGCAGCAGCATGGTGGGCGACGTCGGTGGCGACGCCAACCGACGGCCAGCGCATCGACCGCGAGTGACCCGCGAAAGCCCATGTGGCGAGCAGACCCAAGCCGGGCAGGGAGACGGCGGACCAGTACACGTCGCGGTGCACGATGCCGGCCTGGAACAGCACAAGCCACAGTGACCCCGTAAGGACGATGCGGAGCGCAAGCGCCATGCCTGCGTTGGTGGTCGTCGCCGCCTCGATCGAGCCGAACGATGACCAAGGGGCCTTGCCGCTGATGTCGGATGCGATCACGAGGAGTTGCAGGAAGCCGAGTGCTGCGGTGGCAAACAGCGAGCGACTGACGATGCGTCGCAGGATCGGGTGACCGAAGGCCCCGGACCAGACGTATGCAGTGGTGAGGAGGATTCCTAGGACGGCCATGATCGCCAGATACGAGGTGTACCGCAGGATCCACCGAACGAACGTTGGTGTCGAGTACGAGCCGTCACTCTGGCCGGTCGGCGTGCCGACGGTCGGCGTCGGTGCCGTGTTCGCAGTGGTGGCCGGTGCGGCTGTAGTCGGTGACGAGGGCACGGTGGTGACATCCGCCGTGGTGGCGAACACGGTGGTAGTGGTGGCGGCGGGGGCTGTGATGGTGAAGCTGACGAGCCCGGTGATGGGGTGGCCGTCGGGCCCGACGAGGCGCCAGCGCACGGACACCGGTCCAGGCTGCAACGCCGGGAGCGGGGTGACGACCTCGGTGTCGCCTGCAGCTCCGTGGGTCGATCCGCTCAGTTCGCTGCGGACGCCGGTGGCGTCGATCAGGGTGACCGTCATCGTCTCGAGCGGAACGGCCTTGTCGAAGGTCCACGTGATCTGCGCCGGCGCCACGGCCAACTCGGCGCCATCGGTCGGGTCGCTGGAGACCAATGTGTTATGGGCGAAGGCTGTGCCCGCAGCTAATCCGACGACACCACCGCTCGCCGCGCACATTGCGATTACGAGCAGGGCGAGGCGGCGGAGGAGTGTTCGAGGCATAGGCTGTCGGATCCTGCAGCGCCCCGACAGCAGAGCAACTACACGATGTAGAACAATAGACGAGGTCGTTCGCGAATGGGCGGCGCCCCTTGGAGGATGTTCATGACACGACGACCGGATGGTGCCCTCGAAACCGATGTGCTGCGCGTGCTCTGGGCGGCCGACGGCCCACTGCCGCCCGGCGAGATCAAAGAGCGCCTCGATGCCGGATACGCCTACACCAGCGTGGCGACGATCCTCACCCGGCTGCAGGCCAAAGGGTTGGTCGTGCGCACACCGTCTGGACGTGCATACGCGTATTCCGCAGCGGTCGAGGAGCCCGATCTCGCAGTGCGGCGAATCAGCGAGCTGCTCGACTCGTCATCGGATCGCACCCAGGTCCTGAGCAGGTTCATCGGCGGGTTGTCGAAGAAGGAGGCCAAAGCGATCCAGGCCATGCTCGACAAGGCCAACTCCCCCAATGGTCGGCCCTGATGGTGGGATCCCTGGCGTTTCCATTGGTGGTCACACTCGTCGTAGCCGCTGTCGCAACCTCCATGCACCGGCGTCTCCCGCCGCGGCTGGCCACCCGATTCGTCACCATCGCCCTCGTCCTCGTGGTCCTCGCTGCGCTCCCGACCGCCTCAGTGATTGCCGCCGCGTTCCTGGCACACGCGCCGGTCATCGGGTTCGGCTTCGAGTGGTGTGCCAGTGCGATGGGACTCCACGGTTCTGTGCCTGCCTGGATCGGTGTTCCGGTCGTCGTTCTGATCGCTGTTGGTGCGGTGCGAACGTTCAGGTTGTTGCGCCAGCACCGAGCGCTGCGGCTCGCCGAATCACGGCCGATCCACATCGCCCACAGCAAGCGGCCGTACGCGGTGACACTGCCTGGCCGAGCGGGCCAGATCGTGATCTCGACCGCGCTGATCGACGTGCTCGACGAGGACGAGCAACGGGTGGTCGTCGCGCACGAGCGGGCGCATGCCCACCACCGGCACGACCGCTACCTGCTCACGGCCGAGCTGGCAGCGGCGGTGCTGCCACCGTTGCGTGCCATTGCCAAGCGGGTGAACTACTCCATCGAGCGCTGGGCCGACGAGGTGGCCGCGGCTGCGTGCGGTGATCGTCGCCTGGTCGCGATGACGCTCGGCAAGGTGGCGTTGCAGACCAACCCGCAGACGGTCGCGGGCTTCTCCGGCCTCGGTGTCGCATCACGAATGGAGGCATTGCTCGAGCCGCCGATCCCCAGGCCGCGCCGCATCCATGTCGTCGCACTGTGGTCGAGCATCGCGGTCACCGCCGCGTTCAGCGTCTACCAACTCCACCATCTGGAGCGGCTACTCACCGCGTTGTGCCCGCACTGACGCACTCTGGCGAGGGGGCACGTGGCGCAGCTGGACTTGTCGCAGGAGTTGTGCGTTGAGCGCGACCACGATGGTCGACATGCTCATCAGGACAGCGCCGACTGCTGGTGCCAGAGTGATGCCGGCCCAGGCAAGCGCGCCGGCGGCCAGTGGGATGGACACGATGTTGTAGCCCACCGCCCAGGCCAGGTTCTGGCGCATCTTGCGGTAGGACGCTCTCGACAGCCTGATGACGCCGACCACTGAGCGGGGGTCGTTGCCGGCAAGGACCACGCCCGCCGATTCGATAGCCACATCGGTGCCCGCACCGATCGCCAGCCCGACGTCGGCGCGAGCCAGCGCGGGAGCGTCGTTGACACCGTCGCCCACCATCGCGACCTTGTAGCCGCGGGCCTGGAGCTCGGCGACCTTGTCCTGCTTGTCCTCAGGGAGGACCTCGGCGAAGACCTCGTCGATGCCAAGCTCCGCGGCGACTGCATCGGCGACCTGGCGAGCGTCACCGGTGATCATCACGACGCGCTCGATCCCGATGTCGTGCAGATCGATCACGGCCTGACGTGCCTCGGGGCGGATCTTGTCCTCGAGCGCGAGGGCGCCGATGATCTCGTCGCCTCGAACCAGGTGCAGCACCGCAGCGCCACGACTGGCCCATCCGTCGATGTTGCTGCGGATCGCCTGGGGAATGTCGAGTGAGCGCTCGCGGAGCAGCACGGGGCCACCGACCGCGTAACGGCGGCCATCGATGGTCGCTTCGACGCCGCGGCCGGTGATCGCCCTGAACCCCGTTGCCATGGCGACAGCGCCGCGATCGCGCGCGGCCGTCACGATCGCCCTGGCGAGTGGGTGCTCGCTGTCCAGCTCGACACCACCTGCGAGGCGGAGCACTTCGTCGGTCGAGATGCCGTTGCCGGCGATGCCGGTGACGGCGTGGCGACCTTCGGTGAGCGTGCCGGTCTTGTCGAACAGCACGGCGGTGATCGAGCGCATGCGTTCCAGGGCGAGGCGATCCTTGACGAGGATGCCGTTGCGGGCCGACACGGCCGTGGAGATGGCGATGACGAGTGGGATGGCGAGGCCGAGCGCATGGGGGCAGGCGATGACGAGGACGCTGACGGTGCTGGTGATCGCCCGATCGGCGTCGCCGGCGATCGACCACGCGACGAACGTGATCACGGCGGTTGCGGTGGCGATGTAGAACAGCCACTTGGCGAATCGGTCGGCCAGGACCTGGGCCCGGCTGTTCGAGGTTTGAGCCTCGGCGACGAGGCGCTGAATGCCGGCGAGGGCCGTGCTGTCGCCGACCGCAGAGACCCGGATCCGGATCGACGAATCGGTCGCGACCGTCCCGGCCACGACGCGATCACCGACAGTTTTGACGACCGCCTTCGA
>CAUJEE010000056.1 GCA_963169215.1 Actinomycetota bacterium | reverse complement strand
CCTGGCCGGGGCGATCGGCGCGGTGTGTGTGGTGCTCGGCAGCTACGGGATGGCCGAGCTACCTGTTCGCCCGGTGGCGCTGGCCATGCTGGTGGTGGCGATGGTGGCCTTCGCGGTCGACGTGCAAGTGGGTATCCCGCGCCTGTGGACGGGTGTCGGCTTCACCCTGTTCGTGCTCGGCTCGTGGTTCCTGTACGAGCCCTTGCCGGGCAACTCGCTGCGCCTGTCGTGGGTCACCCTGGTGGTGGGCATCGTCGGCGTGCTGCTCACCTTCGTGGTCGGCATGCCGTCGATGGTGCGCACGCGGTTCGCCACCCCCACCATCGGGCGCGAGTGGATGATCGGCTCCAGCGGCACGGCGGTGGGGGCGATCGACCCCGACGGCGTGGCCCAGGTGGGTGACGCCAAGTGGCGGGCGCGCACCAATCGGGCGACACCGATCGCTGCCGGCGACCAGTTGCAGGTGATCGCCATCGACGGGATCACGCTCGAGGTCGAACCGCTGGATGGTGCTGCCCGTGACTACCGCGAGCGGCGCGGCGCCGGGTGACGGTGGGGCGATACTGAAGTCATGGTGACCGTCGTCGATCGGCGAACCTTCGTGCACGATCGCCCCGCCTCCTACGGGCTGGCCGGCGAGGGCCTGCCCGTGCTGTTGTTGCACGGCTGGGCACTCGGCCAGCACACCTACCGCGACGTCATCGGGGCCATCGCCGAGCAGGGCTGCCAGGTGATCGCCCCCGCGCTGCCCGGCTTCGGTGGCACTGCCGAACTGCCCGGTGACGAGTTCTCGCTGCGCGGATATGCGCAGTGGCTGACCGACCTGTTGGAGACGATCGGGCTCGACGAGCCGCTGGTGGTGGTGGGGCATTCCTTCGGTGGTGGCGTGTCGGTGCGCTTCGCCCACGACCATCGCGCGCGCGTGCGGGCATTGGTGTTGGTGAACTCGATCGGTGGCTCGGCGTGGAAGCGAGGCCGCACGCTGCGCAGCATCACCGAGCGGCCGTTGTGGGACTGGGGGCTGCACTTCCCCGGCGACGTGTGGCCCCTGCGCCAGGCGACGCGGGTGCTGCCTGTGCTGGCCGAAGACCTGGTGCCCAACCTGCTGCGCAACCCGCGGGCGATCGTGAAGGTGGCCAACCTTGCCCGGCGCGCCGACCTGCGCGACGAACTGGAGGCGCTGCGCGACAGCGGCCTGCCGATCAGCATCATCTGGGGCCGCCGCGACGGGATAATCCCCCGCGAGTCGTTCGAGGCGCTGTGTGTCGCTTCCGGCGTGGAGGGCACGGTCGTGGAGGGGTCGCACAGCTGGTTGCTCGCCGACCCGGCACACTTCGGCGAGATCATCACCAACGATGTCAACGTCGCCAAGGCTGCTCGCGACCTCGAGCGGCGGGCGGCCGAGCGCGGCACGCGGCGCAAGGGGCTGCGGCGGGTGCAGTCGCTCAGCCTGTGGCACCAGGCCCAGCCCGACTGACGCTTTCGCGTCCTAGGCGGGCAGGCGGGGGCCGGCGATGCGCAGGTCGTCGCGGCGGCGGGTGATGCCCCGCGTATCGAGTTCGGCCAACAGCGGCAAGGCGTGCTTGCGCGTGATCGCGAGCGCGTCGCGGAAGGTGGCGACGGTGAACCCCTCCGGGTGGTCGGCGAGCAGCTGCGCCGCTGTGTGTGCCGCCAGATCGATGGCCGTCGGGTGGAAGTACACGCCGTCGCGCTCGACGACAAGCCCGCGCCGCACCAGCTCGCGAAGCTCGCTGCGGCCCACGAACGCGGCCTCCGGTGGCGATGCTCCACCGGCCGCCAGCGCGGCGAGGAACGGATGGTCGGCGAGTGGGTCGCGCTGCGCGGGCAGGCGCGCCCGCCCGGCGGCCACTGCGAGCGCCCCCGCCTGAGCAAGGCGGGCGGCCACGGCGCGTTCGTGCTCGGCCAGCGTGGCCAGCTCGAGCCCCAGCTCGGGCGACTGGGCCACTTGATGCAGCACCCGCTCCTCGGTGGCGGCCAGCACCTCGGCCGTCGTCACCCACCGGCCGACCACAGGCGCGCGTCGTTCGCCGGTGATCGCAGCCAGCTCGTCGGCATCGATCCAGCCGTGTTCGGCCACCACCCGATCGACCGAGCGCGACGGTCTGGCCTTCGCCGCCGACAGCACCGGGGCGACATCGAGCACCTCACCGCCGCCGACGGTCTCGTCGCGGCCCGCTTCGCGCAGCACGTAGCGATCGCCGGGCAGCAGTGGCACGGATGTGGACAGATGCAGCCGCACAGCCCCCGTAGTGCCCGGAGCGAGCGCTTCGCTGCCCAGGACGCGCAGGCGTGCGGGGAACTCGCCTGCGCCGATGTAGGCGACGAACGCGCCGCGCCGCGATACGGGATGGGCGAGGGCGGCGAGCACGGTCAACGAGGCGTCGAAGCGAGCGGTCGGGCGCCACTGACCGGGTCGCACCACCGCGTCACCGCGGCGCAACGCGTGGTGATCGACACCGGCCAGGTTGAGCGCCACCCGGTGGCCGGGGCCGATTCGGCGTGCGCCGCGGGCGTGCGACTGCACCCCACGCACCCGCACTGCGTGCCCGCCCGCGACCATCGTGTCGTCGACTCGCACCGTGCCACCGGTGAGCGTGCCGGTCACAACCGTGCCCGCGCCCTTGGCCGCGAACACGCGGTCGATCCACAGCCGCGGTCGGTCGTGGTCGGCTGTCGCCGACGTGTGTCGCACGAGTACCGCGAGCGCCTCAACCAGCCGATCGACACCCGCGCCACTGTGCGCGCTGACTGCCACCAGCGGCGCGTCGGCGAGGAATGTGCCCGCCAGCCGGTCGCGCACCTCCGCCTCGCGCCGGGTGAGTTGATCGGCGTCGACCAGGTCGGCCTTGGTGAGCGCCACCAGCCCACCGCGCACGCCCAACAGGTCGAGAATGCGCAGGTGCTCCTCGCTCTGTGGCTTCCACCCTTCACTGGCGGCCACCACGAACAAGCAGGCATCGACACTGCCCACCCCGGCCAGCATGTTGCGCAGGAAGCGCACGTGCCCGGGTACGTCGACGAAGCTGATCACCTCGCCGCCGGGCAGCGTGGTGTGGGCGAACCCGAGGTCGATGGTGAGGCCGCGGCGGCGTTCTTCCTCCCACCGGTCGGGGTCGGTGCCGGTGAGCACCCGCACCAACGTCGACTTGCCATGGTCGACGTGGCCAGCGGTGGCAACCACGCGCGTCGTCGGTACCTCGGGCGCGTCGGCGCCTGTGGGGATCCGCTTGCCACCCATCAGCTGTCGAGCGCGGCGAGTGCGGCGGCGAGGTGCACGTCGTCGTCGGGGTCGACGCTGCGCAGGTCGAGCAGCGTGTCGCGTCCGTGGCTGCGGGCGACGATCGGTGTCGGCGCAGCGCGCAGCGTGGCGAGGTGATCGCCCGGCACCACGACACCCACCGACGGGATCACCGTCCCTGGTGCCGACCCCGCGCCGGGGACGGCCTCGGTGGCCACCACCGTGCCGTGCGCGCCATCGGCCACCAGCTGCGTGGCGCGCACCGACAGCTCGTTGACCGACACGGAGGCCATCCGCCAGAACGGCAGCTCGTAGTGGGCGCGCCGGTGCAAGTAGGCAAGCGCCACCGACTGCACGGCGAGCAGCACATGAGCGCCCGGTCGCAGAGCGCGAGCCAGCGGGTGACGGGCGCAGGCTGCGACCAGATCGGCGCGGCCGGCGATGATGCCCGCCTGTGGGCCGGCGAACAGCTTGTCGCCGCTGAAGGTCACCAACGTCGCGCCATCGGCGAGCGTCTGGCGCGCCGCCGGCTCGCCGGCCAGCCAGCCCGGCGGCGGCCCGGGCAACCACGGACAGGCGGCGTCGACCAGCCCGCTGCCGATGTCGGCCACGACGGGCACCTCGCCCCCGCGGTTGTCGACGAGCGTTGCCAGCTCGTTGACGGCGGTCGACTCGACGAAGCCGTCGACGCGGTAGTTGCTGGGGTGCACCTTCAGCACCAGCGCGACATCGGCGCTCTTGCGGCTCAGCGCGCGCGAGTAGTCGGCCAGGCGGGTGCGGTTGGTGGTGCCCACGTCCACCAGCCGTGCCCCGCTCTGCTCCATCACCTCCGGCACGCGGAAGCCTCCCCCGATCTCGACGCTCTCGCCTCGGCTCACCAACACCTCGCGGTCGCGGGCCAGCGCGGCCAGCACCAGTAGCACTGCTGCCGCGTTGTTGTTCACCACCAGCGCGGCCTCCGCGCCGCACAGGGTGGCCAGCAGCCGCCCCACGGCCGCCTGGCGCGAGCCGCGCTCGCCGCCGGCCAGGTCGAACTCGACGTTCATCGCCGCCCCCGGGTGGGCGAGGGCGAGCGGTGCCCGTCCGAGGTTGGTGTGCAGCAGCACGCCAGTGGCGTTGATCACCGGGCGCAGCAGTGTGCGGCGAAAGGCGATGGCCGCGGCGAGTGCGGCCTGGCCGTCCCATCCCGCCGGACCTGTGTCGATCGCGGCGCGGGCCATCTCGACGCACACCGGGTGCGGCAGATCGGTGGCCGCGGCAATCTCGCGGGCCAGGCGGTCGACGCTCGGAGGACGTTCCGTCGCGCTCACGATCGGCGAGCGTACCGGCCGGCGCCGCCCGTCGCGGCGGGGTCCGCCGCGGCCGCTCGTACACTCGGGTCAATGGTGTGGGGGGTTTCACCGGTGAACGTGCCGATCGTGCAGCTCGATGCTGAGCTGGCGCTGCCCTCCTACGCCCATCCGGGCGATGCCGGCCTCGACCTGCGCGCCCGCGAGGACGGGTTGGTTCCACCCGCCGGTGGTCGGCTGCTGATGCCCACCGGCATCGCCATCGCCATCCCGCCGGGACACGCCGGGCTGGTGCTGCCACGCAGCGGCAACGCGCTCAAGCACGGCCTCACCGTGGCCAACGCGCCGGGCTTGATCGACGCCGCCTACCGTGGCGAGATCAAGGTGGTGCTGTTGAACACCGATCCGCACCACCCCTTCCATGTGCACCGCGGCGACCGCATCGCGCAACTGGTGGTGCAGAAGGTCGAGCAGGTGCAGTGGCAGCGGGTCACCGAGCTCGACGGCGACGACCGCGGCGGAGGCTTCGGCCACACCGGCCGCGCCTAGCGCCAGGCGAACACCGGCTGCTCGAAGTGGTCGACGCGCTCGCCGAGGCGACCTTCCATGGCCACCCAGCGGAACTGCACCAGCACCGCCCCGGTGGGCGCGTGGATCAGGTCGCCACCGAGCGGCACCTGTACCACCGGTCGTTCGCTCTCCGGGATGGTGACAAAGCGCGGCGAGTCGGGCCGCAGCAGGTGGCGCAGCCCGATGCGGTACACGTACGCCACTTCCGCCGGATCGGGATACAACTCGGCGTTGGGCGGCGCCCACAACACCACCGGGGTGATCGCATAGCCGGAGCGGGTGACGAAGTCGTCGAGCAATCCGAGCACTGCGTCCTCGCCCAGCGCCAGACCGAGCTCTTCGTGCAGTTCGCGCCGGGCTGCATCGACCGCGGTCTCGCCGGGGTCGAGTCGCCCTCCCGGCAAGGCCCATTGCCCGGCGTGGCTGTTCAGCTTCGCCGCCCGACGGCACAGCAGAAACGCCGCGCCTCCGGCGACGCCCTCCATCGCCCCACTGAACCCGCTGACATCGCCGGGGATCACCTGCATCTCCTCGGGGGTGAACGGCGATGGGTCACAGAGGTCGCTGCCCTCCTCGCTGTCGACCACCACGATGGCCACCGCCGCCTGCCTGTGCTCGCCTGCCGGCGCGGCCCGCCGTGGGTGGGCAGCGAGGTTGGCCCGCATCCGCTGGCGCAGTTCGTCGTCGTGGGCGACCACGGCCCTGCACCATACGGCCTGACGCGCCAGAATGTGAAGGTGGTCGATCTGTCCGTCGCTGTGACTCCGCTGTACTTCGGTTCGATGGCGTGGGAGAAGCGTGCTCTCGAGCGCCGCGCCGCCGAACACGGACCCACTGCCGCCGACTACGACCCACCTGACACGCGCACCAGCCTCGGCATGGGGTTGTTGAGCCTCACCACCCCCCTCACAGCCGCACTCACGGCCTACTCGGTACCGTTCCGCGTCGGTCGCCGCCGCGGGCGCGCGGGCAAGGTGTTGCTCGGGGTGGCGCTCACCGCCGCGGCAGTAACCACTGCGGCCGACATCGTCGCCCGCAGTGCCGACGTCGCCAGCGAGCGCGGCCGGCGGGCCAAGCTCAGAGCGCGCCAGGTGGCCGAGGTGGGTGGCGTGGCGGCCATCGCTGCCGGGGGTGTGGTGCTGACCGCCACGACGCAGGCGCTCACCAGCGCCAGCCGCCTATGGCGCAAGGGCGGCCGGCGTGATCTGGGTTCCGGTGTGCTCCCCTGGACACTTGCGATGCTGTGGTGGGATCTGGCCTACTACTGGAACCACCGCTTCATGCACACCTTCCGCGCGATGTGGGCGATCCATGTCGTGCACCACAGCAGCGAGCACTACAACCTGTCGACCGCCCTGCGTCAGCCGGTGGCCACCCCGCTGGGCGTGTGGGTGCCCTACGGGCTGCCCGCACGCATCGGTGTGCGCCCACAGATCATCGAGACCTCGCGTGCTCTCAACTTGATCTACCAGTACTGGATCCACACCGACACGGTGCGTTCGCTCGGCGCCGCGGAAGACCTGCTCAACACGCCCTCGCACCATCGCGTTCATCATGGGCGCAACAAGCGCTACATCGACCGCAACCACGGCGGCATCCTCATCGTGTGGGATCGGCTGTTCGGTACGTTCACCCGCGAGCAGCCCGAGGTCGAGCCGGTGGTCTACGGCCTCACCACCAACATCGAGAGCTACAACCTGTACACCGTCGCCACCCACGAGTATCGCGACATGTTCCGCGAAGTGGCGCGCAGCGACAACTGGCGCGACCGCCTCGGCTTCGTGCTGCGCAGCCCAGGGTGGGCTTATCGCCGTCGCGAGGAGTTGGCCTCCGCTGACCGGTGGTGATTCACGTCGTCGCCTGGCGCGCCTATCCTGAGTGTCGACGCCGCGACGATGCGGACGCAGTCAACACAGGAGTCACCACCATGCCCGGCAAGTTCGAACTGTTCACCGCCAAGAACGGCAAGCCCCGCTTCCGCCTGAAGGCTGCCAACGGCGAAATCATCGCCGTCAGCCAGGACTACGACAGCAAGGCTGCCGCGAAGAAGGGCATCGCCTCCATCCAGCGGAACGCGCCGGGCGCGGAGATCATCGATACCGACGCCGTCGCCAAGGCCGCTGCCAAGGCCGCGCCGAAGAAGGCCGCGCCGAAGAAGGGCTGATCACGCCGAGCTGTGGTGGTGTCAGCCGGCGACGGCGGTGGCGTCGCCGGCCGGCACTGCCCGCTCGAGGCGGGTGACGCGCTCGAGGAAATCGCCGAGCACTCTGTTGAAGGTGCTCGCGTGCTCGACCATGAAGCCGTGCGCGGCGCCGGAGATCACTACCAGCTCGGCGTTCGGCAGGCGGTCGGCCAGTTCTTCGCTGTCACCGCGCGGGGTGAGGATGTCCTGGTTGCCGACCAGTACCAAGGCAGGGGCGGTGATCTCGTCGAGCCGCGCCGCCACCGAGTCGTCGACGTCGAGGATCGCGCGCACCTGCGACACGAAAGCGTGCGAGGGGCGGCCCATCGCCATCGGACCCAGCCAGCCGAAGGCAGGCAGCAAACGGCGGAACGATCGCGGACCGATCACCCAGCGGGCAGCCTCGCGGGTCATCGCCCCCATGCCTCGTTCGCTGGCCGTGGAGGCCCATTGGGCGAGTAGCTCGCGCCGCCACGGGTGGTTGCGACAGGCGGTGCAGGCGAGGGTGAGCGAGATCACCCGCTCGGGGTACTTGAGCCCGATGAACTGGGCGATCGCCCCGCCCATCGAGGCGCCGACGATGTGCGCCCGCTCGACGCCCGCGTCGTCGAGCACGGCGATCGCGTCGTCGGCCATCTGCTCGAGTGAGTAGTGCCCGAACGGCTTGTCGCTGCGTCCCGCGCCGCGATTGTCGAGGGCGATCACGCGGTAGTGCAGGGCAAGCGCGAAGCGCTGCATGTTCCAGCCATGCTTGTCGGCACCCAGTCCCTGGATCAGCAGCACGGGCGCGGCGTTCTTGTTGCCGTGCGCCTCGTAGTGCAGGCGGCAACCGTCGGTGGCGCGGGCGTACGACATCGTCGCTGCCTACCTTCAGCCCTCAGCCAGCCAGTCGAGTGGCGCCACGCCGGTCTGCACGCCGCCGAATCCGTCGAGCATGCGCTGCAGGTGGTGTTGCACCTGCTCGGCCAACTCGACCTCGGCCAACGGCCCCCGACGGCTGTGCCGCGGTCGCACATGCGCGCCAACCTCGGCGCGGGCGGTGCGCCCGAGAGCAGAACTCATCGTCGCCACCGGGTAGATGCCCACACCGGCTTCCACCGCTGGGCCGAGCAGGCGGTGGGCAACGGCGCCGGCATGACGCGGGTGCGCGGTGGGCTCCGTCGGCAGCAGCACCAACTCGTCGTGACGCAGCGCGCCGAGCACGTCGGCCGGTTGCGCCAACAGGCCACCCAGGCGCCGCAACAGCGGGCCGAAGGGCGCGATGTCGGGGCGACCGACGAAGCGCACCGGTCGGCCACACGCTTCGCTGAGCGCGAGTGCGGCGTAGATGGGCGTTAGTGACCAACGGCGCGAGTTGCACACCAGCAGGGCACCCTTGCGGTGCGGCAGATGCTCGAGGCCTCCCACGGTGACGTCCCAGCGCAGCTTGGCCAGCGGGGTGACCGCGCCGATCAGGTGCGGGTCGCGTCCGAAGTCGTCGACCGAGTGCACCGGCCAGATCGCCCGCACCGGTGCGGTGATGGTGGACCCGACGGTGTCGACGACCCGTCCAGCGGCGCGGCGTGGGAACTGGATCAGATCACCGGTGCTCGGCGACATCACGCCACCCCCTCGATCTCGCCGCCGACACTGCCGATGCGAACCACACTCTCCCAGGCGTAGAGGTGATCGATCACCTCCGGGGTGGTGAGCTTGGGCGCGAACCCGAGCAGCTCGCCGGCCTTGGCCCCATCGGCCAGGCGGCCGCGGTGCATCAGTTCGACGACATGGTCGGGGATCGGCGCGCCGACCATGTGTGACAGCTTGCCCGCCAGCCACCACTCCGGACCCACCAGCGCGAGCGGCACCCGATGGCCGCGCAGGATCGCCTGCAGCGCGGTGATCGCGCCGGGGGCGACGATGTTGACCGGTTCGTCGAGGCGGCCATGCGCGGCAGCCACGAATGCCGTCGCTGCGTCGCCATCTTCGATCACCGCGAACGGGGCATCGGCGAGCGCGCTGAACGGCACCACCGGCTGGCGCAGAACGCGTCCGAGCGGGCTGGGCACGTGCTTGCCGAGCACCGGCGCGAGGCGCAGTTTGCCGACGGCGATCTTCACCCGCCTCCCGACGGCGCGTGCCTGGCGCTCGATCTCGGCCAGCATCTTGCCGTACTCACTGGTGGGATGCAGCACGGCGGTCTCGTCGGGGCGGGTGGGCGAGTTACGACCGCGGCCGTACACCTCCAGCCCGCTGCGCACCACCATGCCCTCCAGGGCGGGGCATTCTGCTGCTGCGCCGATGACGGCGGTGGTGGCGTCGGCGGTGAACTGGCGGGCGTGGGCCAGGCCCGCGCGGGCGTCGGGCTCCCACACGCTGAGGTTGATCACCACGTGCGGGTTGAACTTGGTGACGACTTCGACGATGCGCTCGCGCTGGCTCGGTTGCAGCAGGTGGAACTCGGCCAGCCGCAACCGGCGCCGCGGCGGGTCGACGTCGATGCCCACCAGCGATCCGACCCACGGCTCGTTCTCCAGCTTGGCGGCGACGAGCGAACCCAACTCGCCACCCATTCCGCTCACCAGCACTCGCTGTCCGCGCACAACTCAAGGTTACCGCCTGGTAGCGTGTTGAGCGGCATGGTGTCCCCGTCCGGCTCGTCCGGTTGGGGGTGCGGGCGCTTCAGGGCGCAGCGGAGTCGGCCGATATTACTTCGCGCGCCCCGAAAGCAGGTTCCCCGCCATGCCCATCCCTGATCGATCCCGAGCTGTGCCGCCCCGCGGCCGCTCGCGCGCGGTCGCGTGGGGGCTGGCGGCAGTGCTCAGCCTGGTGGCGGTGCCGCTGCTGGGCACCGGACCGACCCCGGTCGCCGAGGTGCAGGCCGCCGGCAGCTGCCCTGGTGCCACCTACACCGTCGTGTCCGGCGACTCGTGGTGGCGGATCGCCGTGCGCTCGGGAGTGACGATGACGGCGTTGTTGCAGGCCAACGGCGCCACCTCCGCCAGGGTGCTCCATCCCGGCGACGTGCTGTGCCTGCCTGCCGGGGCCACCACGTCCACGACCGTGCCTGGTGGGTCGACGGCGCCGTCTGGGGCGGTTTCGATCAAGCAGTTCCCGGTGCAGGGTTTGTGCTGGTTCAGCGACAGTTACGGCGCGCCGCGGTCGGGAGGGCGCAGCCACGAAGGTGTCGACATCCTCGCCGCGCAGGGCAACAAGGTGTATGCCGTCGATGATGGCGTGCTCACCAAGCAGTACATCGACGCTCCTGGATCGCTGTCGGGCAACGGCTGGCGGCTGACGCGCTCCGACGGTACCTACTTCTTCTATGCACACTTCAGTGCGTTCGCCCCTGGGTTGACGGTGAACTCGGAGGTGAAGGCAGGCCAGATCCTCGGGCTGATCGGGATGACCGGCAATGCCGGCTCGCCGCATCTGCACTTCGAGATCCACCCCGGTGGTGGCCCGGCGGTGAACCCGACGCCGATCGTGTCGGCGGTGAACGGCTGCAAGACCACCAAGGTGCCACCGCAGCCCACCGACCCACCCACCACCGTCAGCCCGACAACCACGACGGCACCGGCATCCGCGCCGACCACGGCCGCGCCGGTGGCGCCATCCTCCGGCAACTGTCCGGGTGCCGTGTACACGGTGCGCGCGGGGGACTCGTGGTCGCGGATCGCGGCGCGTTCGGGGGTGACGTTGGCTGCGCTGCTGGCAGCCAACAACGCGGTCAAGACCAAGGTGATCCATCCCGGCAATGTGCTGTGCCTGCCCACCGGCGCGCCTGCGCCCACGACACCGACGACGCCCGCGACGACCACGGCCCCAACCACGACCGCGCCCCCGCTCGGGGTGAGCGCCGGACTGTGGCAGTTCATCGCCCCGGCAGTGGCTCACGATGGCGCGCTGGCCGCCGGGGCCGAGACGGTCGTCGACGTCGGAGGTCTTCGCGGTGTCGCGTCCGGCGCGCCCGGCGTGATGGTGCGACTGGTGCTTCGTGATGTCGCGATCGGCGGCCATCTGACCGTATATCCGTGCGCAGCTGGGCTGACGCCGACATCGACGCTCAACTACTCGCCGGGGCGGGCCAATGCGGTGATGACATTGGTAGGCGTCAGCGAGGGCAAGATCTGCGTTCTCGCCACCTCGACAGCCGACATGAGGCTGGAGGTCGTCGGCTTCGTCGGCACGGTCGGCATCGGAGTTCTGCCCACCAACGCGTGGCGCGCGCTCGACACGCGCCCGACCGGCGTGCCGTTGGGACCCGATCGACCGATCGCGCTCCCGCCTGCCGTGCTGGGGGCGCCGCGGGGCACCAAGGCGGTCACTGTCACCCTCACCCTGCTGTCACCGGTAGCGGCCGGTGAGTTGTCGCTCGGGCCGTGTGGTGGAACGCCGTGGAGGTTGGAGTACACGGCCGCTGCGGCACAGACGTTGTCGGCGATCGTGCGCATCAACGATGCCGGATTGTGCCTGTCGTCCACGAGCGACCTTCATGTGGTGGTCGACATCACCGGCGTGTGGTCGGGAAACAGGCCACTCGGGATCGTCACCCCGACACGCTTGTACGACTCGCGCTTCACTGCCCCGATCGATGCGAGCACTCGCCAGATCGCGGTCGCGCTTCCCCCCGGCGCGGCGCGGGCTCAGTTCACCATCGCCCTCATCGGGTGGCCTGGGGGAACGCTGTTCGCCTGGAACTGTCGCCAGCCGCGGCCCGACGGCTCGGTCTCCTACACCAACGGCACGACCGTGGCAGTGACGGTGACGGTCGACATAACAGGCGGCAGCCTGTGCCTGGCCGCGCTCGGCACTGTGCACGCGGTGGTCGATCTCACCGCCCTCGGCTGAGCGGTCGGCCCGCGCTCAGGCGTTGATCGCGGCGAGCATCATCGCCGAGGCGACCGCCTGGTCGAGTGGTGCTGCGAACGACACGAAGGTGGCGAAGATGGTGCCGGTGGCATCGGGATGGGCAGCGACGAGGTCGACGTAGACCTCGGTGGTCATCCCCTGCACGGTGACGCTGATCACGATCCGTGCGCCGACGTCGGCACCCTCGATCGTGGTGCCCTCGACGCGGGCGTCGACTTGCGCCTCGCCAGGCACGTCGGCGGCCAGTTGACCGGGCACCGCCTGTTCCAGGCACTCGCGTCCGTCGTCGGTGCCGACGATGCGCTCGAGCACCGCGTAGGCCGCGGTAGCGGTGGCTGCATCGGAGAAGACGCGCGCCTCCAGCGCCGCCTGCGGCGCGCCGAATGCACTCACCAGTGGGCCGGTGGCATCGACCTCCCACGAAGCGAGGCTGTCGAGGTCGAGGTTGTCGAGGTCGTAATCGTCGGGAGTGAGGCAATCGATGAACACGATGTCGTCCGCGCTGTTGCCCTCGTTGCCGATGTCGTCGGCGATCGTGCCGGTCCAGTCGTCGGGCAGTGAATCAAGCGCCGCCTGAGCCCGCGCGCGGGCGGTGGCGTCGGCGTCAGCCGGCGGCGTCGCTGGCGCACTTCCCGGCGCCGTCGTGCCCGACCCGCCGGCTGTGGTGTCGGCCGCACCCGGGTCGGCGGTGGTGGCCACTGTCTGTGTGGCGTCCGACGCGTCGTTGTCGTCGGAGTCGTTGCCGCACGCGCCGAGGGCAAGTGCGCCGACGACGACCGCAACGCTGAACAGCCGGTGGGTATTCGATGATGTGCGATGCACGCTGCCTCCTCTTGGGTGCGCTCACCGTAGCACTGGGTCGGCGAAGCTCGACCGAATCGTCGGATTCTCAGCCGAAGCCGCGGCTGTCCTGCTTGAGGGCCGTGTCGACCGACAACGCGGAGGCCACCACCAATGCGTTGAGCGGCTGGGGCAGGGCGGTGTGGATCTGCACCACGTAGTTGTCGGCGGTGGTGAACAGCGTCTTGGCGATGCCCTCGAAGGTCTTGGTGATGCGCGCCACTTCCTGGCCGGTGTGGTCCTCGATGCGGAAGTTCCACGCCCGCCAGTTCTCGGCCTTGATCGCCCCATAGGTGTGCCCCCCTGCCTGCAGCGAGAAGTTGATCTTGCCGATCATGTTCTCTTGCACGATGCGACCGATCTCTTGGTCGTTGCCGTCACTGACGACCACCGTGCTCTTCATCAGCTTCGCCGGCCGGGTGATGCGTAGCAGCACCTGCCCATTGGCGTCGGTGACCTCCAGCTTGTGGGTCATGAACTGGTCGAGACTGGTCAACAGGCGCATCGCCTTCTTTGCTGCGCTCTGGCCAACCTGGTTGACCGAGGCGATCTGACGGCCTTCCTTGTCGAACACGCTGTACTGGTTGTTGAGTTCGATGATCTTCGCCTTCTGGTTCACCACCAGGATCGGCTCGGTGAAGATCGAGCCGCCGCCCTGGAAGGCGACGTTCTGCACGTTGGCCCCGCGATAGCCCTGGTTGCCCTGCACCTGCTGTTGGATCTTGCTCGGGTCGCCCTCGTTGCCGACGGTGAGGGCCGCGTCGACCCGGTCGAGACCGCGCGGCTGCATCGGGTCGGATGCCTGCACCCCGTTGTCGCTGACGTGGTCGGTCCAGTTGCTGCCGTCCCAGTAGCGCAGTTGGTGGCGGCCGGCGGGATCGGGATACCAGTTGGCAGGTGTCGTGCTCATGGCAGGCAGCCTAGACACTCGGCGCACTCGCGCCGGTCGCGAAGTGTGCGGGTCAGTGCAGTTCGTGGGCCATGAGGATCACCTCACGGGCGAACGGGTCGAGCTGCTTCTTGGCGATGCGCTCGGTGAGATTGATGACCGTGGACGGATCGTCGACGATGCCGCTCCAGCGGATATAGCCGCCCATGATGCCGACGATGCGGTCGTCGAGCGACTCGCTGTGGGCCACCACCTTGGTGCCTGCCTCCAGCAGTTCGCTGAGCTCCTCGTAGAACGCCTTCAGCCACTGGCCGAGATCGTCGATGCCGGTGAACGGGCGGTGAGCGTAGGGCAGGCCGAGCTCGTCGTAGTTGTGCAGGTTGTGTGGGGCGGGGATGATGCTGATCACGCAGCCGAAGCCGTTTTCGCGCAGCCAGATGATCTCCTCCTGGCGGCGCACGCGTCGGTGGTTCTCGCCATAGCCACCAGGACGCTCGCACACCGCGAGCTTGTCGGTCATGATCCACGTGAAGTTGCGCGGCGTGATGCCCAGCGCCCACTTCCCGCGCAGTCTGGGAGGCATCAGCCTTCCTCCACGATTAGAGCGAGTTTCAAACGTCGTCCAGACTACTCGCTGGCGGGGGCGGCCGCGCGGGCCGGGCTGGGCGCGTGAGCAGTATCGCTGCTCATCACGAGGTGCTGGCGGTGTCGCGACACGCGACGTCCACCGGACACCTCTGCGGCCTTGCACTCGCCACGGGCCACGGCCAGCACCCGGTCGACGGCGGCCAGGTCGGGTGGGTGGGTGACGGCCGGGTCGGGTGGGTGGGTGACGGCCGGGTCGGGTGGGTGGGTGACGGCCAGCCAGCGGCGTACCGCCCGCCGGGCGAGGGCGAGCGGGGCCGCGGCCAGCTCGCGGGCGTTCGTGGGGTCGATGGTCGAGGCCAGCGTGTCGAGCAGGTCGTCGTCGCCGCGCACCAGTTCGGCCTGCCGGGTGAGCACCGGTACCAGGTCGCGTCCGGCCAGCGCGTCGAGCAGCGGCAGCAGTTCGTGGCGCACACGGTTGCGCAGGTGCCGCGGGTCGCGGTTGGTGGGGTCGTCGACCACCTGCAGCCCGAGGGCTGTGCACAGCTCGCTGGTCTCCCCGCGGCGCACCGCCAGCAATGGCCGTCGCAGCCCGGGGCGCATCGCGGCCAGGCCGGGCAGGGCTGCGCCGCGCAGCAGGTTGATGAGCACTGTCTCGGCCTGGTCGTCGGCGGTGTGGCCGGTGAGCACGTCGGCGGGCAGCACGCCATAGCGGGCCGCCCGGGCCCGTGCTTCCAGGTTCGGTCCATCGTCCACCACCACCCGCTCGGCGCGAAACGCCGTCCCGAAGCGCAGCGCCAAGCGCTCGACGACGGCGGCCTCGTCGGCCGAGTCGGGGCGCAGCCCGTGGTCGACGTGCACGGCGGTGACCTGCAAGCCGGCGGCCACGGCCAGCACCAGCAGCGCGCTCGAATCGGCCCCGCCGGACACTGCGCAGGTGACGGCGCTGCCCGCCGGGGGGAAGGTGCAGCGCGTCAGCAGCGACGACTGCAACCGCTCGGCGGAAGTCCCGAGCGCGGCGACGTCAGTCCTCGCGTTGGTGACGGCGGCTGGGGTATTGCGGGGCGACCACCTTGGCCAGGTAGCCACCCACCAGCGCGATGATCGAACCGACCGACACGATGGTGAGGCCGACGCCGAGCCACCAGTGGAAGATGTTTGCCGCGAACATGCTCCCAGCGTAGCCAGAAGCGTCGCGGTGTGAACCAATCAGCCGGTCTACCGGCCCGTTCGGCGGGCAACGGCCGCATTCGGCCTGTCGTCAGCCGATGCGCCCGTCGCCGTCGAAGTCTTCCCCGAAGCAGCGCTCGATCTTGGCCATCAGCCCCGCGGGCAGCTCGTCGCTCTGGCACTTGGCACTGATCACGGTGCGCAACTCGGCGTGGAAGTCGAACGCCTGCAGGCAGTCCATGCAGCCGGTGAGGTGCGCCTGGATCGCATCGCGCGCCGGCGCGTCGAGCTCGTGGTCGAGGTACGTCTCCAGCTCTCGCAGTGTCTCTTCGCAGTCAGCCATGGCAGTTCGTCTCGTTCAGCCTCTGTCCGGCTCGGCCAGGGTCGGTTCGGGTTCGGGTTCGTCGCGGGGCATCAGGCCGCGTTCGGTCGCGTAGTCGATCAACGCCTTGTGCATCGCCTTTCTTCCCCGGTGCAGGCGCGACATCACCGTGCCGATCGGGATATCGAGCATTTCCGCGATTTCCTTGTAGGAGAACTGCTCGACGTCGGCGAGCAGCACAGGCAGGCGGAACGCGTCCGGCAGATTCTCCAGCGCAGCTTTCACCTCGCCATCGGTGAACAGGTCGAACAGCGTGTCCTCGGCGCTGAGTGCCGCACCCACCCCGCCGATACGGCGGTACAGGTACAGGTCCTCGACGTCGGCCAGATCCGTCTCCTGCGGCCGGCGCTGCTTGGCGCGGTAGCTGTTGATGAAGGTGTTGGTGAGGATGCGGAACAACCACGCGCGCAGGTTGGTGCCATCGGCGAAGGTGGCGAAGCTGCGGTAGGCCCGCAGGTAGGTCTCCTGCACGAGATCCTCGGCATCGGCCGCATTGCGGGTCATGCGCAACGCGGCCGAGTACAGCTGCGGTGCGTACTGCATCGCCTGCGCGGCGAAGTCGTCACGCTCGGCCATGACATGCCCGCGGAGGTCGTGGTTCGGTGGTGGTTGGTCGGTGGTAGGTCATAGGTGCGTTCCGCTCGCCGAGCCTCGCCCGGGTGCCGGCTCAGTGCTTGGGCAACGATGCCTTGGCCTTGTCGACCAGGTGGGCGGGCAACGCGTCGTAGTGGTGGTGCTGCATCTCGAACCGGCCGCGGCCACCGGTCATCGAGCGCAGTTCGATCGCGTAGCGCAGCAATTCGCCGGCGGGCACCAAGGCGTTGATCTCCTGCTCACCGTGCTCCACGCCCGCTGTTCCCTGCACGCGCCCGCGGCGAGCGGTGATGTCGCCCATCACGTCGCCCTGGTAGGCCGCCGGTACGGTGACGGTGAGCAGGTTGACCGGCTCGAGCACCACCACCCCGGCGGCGGCCAGGGCGTCTTTGAACCCGAGCGAGGAAGCGGTCTTGAAGGCCATGTCGCTGCTGTCGACGGCGTGGTACTTGCCGTCGTAGCACTCGACCTTGACGTCGACGACCGTGAACCCGTGCACACCGCCCTTGGCCATCGTCTCCTCGATGCCTGCCTGCACGGCACCCAGGTAGTTGCGGGGGATCGCGCCGCCGACGATCGCGTCGACGAACTGGAATCCCTCACCGCGGCCGAGTGGGGCGACGCGCAGGTTCACGACCGCGTACTGGCCGTGGCCGCCGCTCTGCTTCTTCACCTTGCCCTCCGCGTCGGCGTTGCCGTTGATCGTCTCGCGGTAGGCGACCCGCACCTCGGTGGTGTCGACGTTGACGCCGAACTTGCGCGCCAGGCGCTCGATGGCCACCGCGACGTGGGCGTCGCCGACACCGCGCAGGATTGTCTGGTTGGTCTCCTCCACACGGTCGACCACCAGTGACGGGTCTTCGGTTTGCAGTCGGCCCAGCGCGTTGCCCAACTTGTCGTCGTCGGCCTGAGTGTGGGGCACGATCGCCACCGCGTACTGCGGTGAGGGACGCGGGATCGGCTGCGCCTTCACCGGCAAACCCTTGGGGGTGAGTGAGTCGCCGGTATGGGTATTGCTCAGCTTGGCCACCGCGGCGATGTCGCCGGCGACGACTTCGCTCACCGCCGTCTGCTCTTTGCCGCGCACGACGAACATGGCATGCATCCGTTCTTCGCTGCCGGTCGTGCTGTTGATCAGCTTGTCGTCGGCCCGCACCGTGCCGGAGAGCACCTTGAACACCGAGAGTTGGCCGACGTAGGGGTCGGCGATCGTCTTGAACACCTGCAGCAGCGGTTGTGCGGATGCGTCGGCGGCGACGGTAGACGTGCTGGCGCCGGCGGCCACCGTCGCCGGTCGGTCGGCCGGTGACGGACCCAGCTCGCAGATGAAGTCGGCCAACCGGTCGATGCCCACGCCGGTGGCCGCCGAACCGAGCAGCACGGGAAACTCGCTGCGGTCGAGCACTTCGTGGGCCAGCGTGCGCTCGAGTTCGGCCACCGAGGGAACGTCGCCGGAGAGGTAGCGCTCGAGTTGCTCGTCGTCACCGGCGACGATCTCCTCCAAAACGGCATCGTGCAGGATGTGCTCCTCGTCGGCGACGTCGGCCGGTATCGGCTCGCTGTGGTGCCGACCGTCGGGCTCGTACTCGTAGGCCTCCTCGCTGAGCACGTCGGCCACACCATGCAGCGTCGCCGCTTCGCCGAGGGGAAGTTCGAGGGCGACGAACCCGGCGCCGAAGGTGCTCTTCAGCTGATCGAGCACCTTGTGGAAGTCGGCGCGCTCCTTGTCCTCTTTGTTGACGAACACCATGCGCGGCATGTTGATCGCCGCGGCCTTGCGCCACAGCAATTCGGTCTGCACCTCCACGCCGTCGACCGCGCTCACAACGAACACGGCCAGGTCGGCCACCGACAGCGCCGCGTCGACCTCGGCCTCGAAGTCGACGTAGCCGGGGGTGTCGATCAGGTTCACCTTGTAGGTGTTGCCGTCGTCGGCCTTCCACTCGAACGGGGCCAGCGCCAGCGACAGCGAGATCCTGCGTTTGTGGCTCTCCGGCTCGGTGTCGAGCAGGCTGCTGCCGTCGTCGACCTTGCCCGCTCGCTGCACCGCCCCGGCACGGGCGAGCAGTGCCTCGGCCAGCGAAGTCTTGCCGGCACCGCCGTGGCCGACGAGGGCGACGTTGCGGATCTTGTCGGTCGGGTAGCTCTTCATCGGGCCTCCTGCGCTGGCTTTCCGTGCCGAACGGTAGCCGCGCCGAAGGGGGCCGCTTCCAGGGACCTTGGTCCACCGGGCGCACCCGCACCTCGCGCGCCCGGTGGGAGGCTCTTCGTCGTGATCAGCCGCCGTTGGCCGCGGCGGCCGCCGCGTCGCGCAGTTGCTGGTCGATCTGCTCGGCCAGCGCCTCCAGCTCGGCCAGTTCCTCGGCCAGCCCGGGGTCGAGCGTCACGTCGACGTCGGCGCTGTCGCTGTCGCCGCTGTCGCCGCTGTCGCCGCTGCCGTCGCTGTCGGGCGAGGTGGACGCGGTCGAGTCGTCACCTGGGTCGACCGTGCCCTCGGTGGCGGGTGTCGACTCGGGCACGGTGAGGGTGGTGTCGTCGGTGGGGGTCTGCCCGTCGGCCGGTGTGCGGTCGCCGCCGGTAGCGCCGCATGCGGCCAGCGACAAGGCGAGGATCGCGGCCAGCGCAGTTCCTGCGACCGGTGCCGCCACGCCGCGGCGGTTGGGGTGAGTGGTCATCGCGCTCAGCCCTTCAGCTCGGCGATGATCGCCCGCCCGTCGCTCACTGCCGTCTGCAGGTCGGTGTGCACGGCGCGGATGGCGCTGGTGGTGGCCGACAGTAGCGAGTGGTTGGCGTTCCACTGCTCGGGGCTGAAGCCGAGCTCGGTGTCGACCACTCCGGTGAGGGTGGCTTCGGCATGGGCCAGCGCCTCTTGCAGGTGGGCCATCAGCTCGACAGCGACGGTCACGTCCTCGCCGGCGGCGGCTGCGGCATCGATCGCCTCCTGCAACCTGGGCACCAGCGTGGCCGCCTTGGCCAGCGCCGCGGCCTCACGGTCGCCGGCCACGGCAAGATGCACTTGCGGCGCGCGCAGGGCGAAGATGCGATAGTCGTCGAAGATCGCGGTGCAGTCCTCGCGCAACTCTGCCGGGTCTTGGTCACCCTCTATCTCCACCTGCAACGCGGCCAGGCCGATGCTCGCTGCCGAGAGAAACGACTTGATCGTCCCCTCGTGCGAGTCGGTGAGCTGTGGTGCCGATGCGGCCAGCGCGGAGAGCTCACCGATCTCGGTCTGGCGCACCTCGATCGCTTCGATGCAGCGCGCTCTGGCGTCTTCCAACTTGCTGTTCGGGTCGGGGTCGCCGGCCCAGGCCGTGCTGGCCAGGGCGACCACAGCAGTGCAGGCCATGCCTGTGGCCAGGACGTGACGGCGGAGTGTGTGCTTCATGATTCACCTCGGGGGTCGTGGGCCGGGCATGGTGCCCGTCCCTGCGAGGCTCATCGTGCTGGCGGTGTGTGTGCCGCCGGTGGGTGAGATGTGAAGGAAGTGTGAGGCGCGGTCAACGACGCGGCTGCTGGCCGGTGGGCGGCAACGCGTCGGGATCGATCGGTGGCGCGGCCGGGCCGGAGACAGTGCCGAACGCGCCCGGGTCGTACTCGGCGTTGCTGATCACCTGCGTGCCGTCGGCCAACTCGTAGCCGATCGGCCGCTGCTTGCCGTCGAAGATGATGCGCGAGATCTGGTTGCCGTCCATGTCCTGTGGCCCCTGAGGGGTCATGCGGTACAGCGGGTTGCCGCCCGGGTCGAGGAAGTTGCCGGCGGCATCCTGGTGCAGGCGTATCCGTGGTGGCAGTTCGGGCGAGTCGGGGAACAGGTCGGCCGGGGCCATGTCGGTCTGCGGCAGGCCATTCGCCACCGGCCGCGTCGGTGGCTCGTACACGTCGACCGGGGCCGGGGTGGTATCGATCGGCGGCGGGGTGTACGGCGGGTCGTTGTCGAGCCGCGGTGGGGTGGGCGGACCGGCCGGGCGTGGCGGTGGCAGGTCGGCCCCCCTGGTCGGGGTCGGCGGCGCGAGGTCGCCGGTGCGCGGACGCGGGGCCGGGGCCGGCAGGTCACCGCTGCGCCCCGGGGTGGGCAGATCGGCGCGCACTTGCGGCGTGACCGCGCGCGCTCCGGCACCGGTGACGAAGCCGGTGACGGCCGAGCCGGCGGTGCGCGTCGGATCGATCTTGGTCACGTCGCCACCGGAGTCGACCAACTGGTGGCCGAGGTCTTCCGCGGCCGACTCGGCCGCGTTGCGCCCGCCGGCCCGCACCAGGTCCATCGCCCCGCGCAGCTTGTCCATCGACGGTGCTGTTCGCGATCCGACCAGTGCTGACGCGCCTCCCACCGCGCCGTGGCCGAGTGCCGTGGCGAGGCCCTTGTCGCGGTTGGAGAGGGTCTCGACGAAGCCCGCGTAGAGGGTGGCGCTGGTGGGCCCGAAGGTGCCCGCGGCCGCCTTGCCGAACTCCATCTCGATGCCCATCACCGTCTCGATCGCGCCGAGTACGGCCGCGTTCTGCTCCTGGCTGGTCGCCTCGCCGGCTCGTTCGCGCACGCCGATGGCCCATAGCGCGTCACGGATACCACGCAGCAACTCTGTGTCGCCCGGCAACGACTGTCCGCGTCTGGCTCGTTCGCGGATTTCGCGAATCTGGTCGGTGACCGCCTCGTAGGGGATGCCGGCGACGACGGCGTCAAGTGCCCACTGGTCGGCCTGGTCGGCCATCGCGTCGATGTAGGCCGGGTCGGGTGGCGGCGGTGGCAACGTGCGGCCGTTCGGTGACGCCGATGGACCGGGCGGGAGTTCGGCGACGTCGATCAGGCCGATCAGGATCGAGATGAGCACGACGGCGATCGCCGAGCCCAGCGCCTCGTCCTCGCTGATCTCCTCGTCGTCGGCGACAGCCTCGTCGGTGTCGCTGCTCGAGTCGCCATCCGTGTCGGTGTCGGCCGGGGCAGCCGGCGCGTCGCTGTCACCGCCTGTGTCACCGCCCGGGTCGCCGCTTGTGCTGTTGTCGGTCTGTGGTGCCGTCGTCGGTTCGTACACCCAGACGATCTCGCACGAGCA